>QHVS01000101.1:4346-14829 GCA_003223635.1 Acidobacteriota bacterium
CGCGGGGTCGAATTCCAGCGATCCCTTCACGTTCTTGAAGTGTCCGCGCACCCAGGTGACCATCATGTGACGGACGCGGAACTCGGCGGCGGTATGTCCAGGCTCGAAGGTCCAGCGGTTCATGGGCCAGAGTCTACCCAAAGTAGATCCGAATCCCTCAGCGGCCCGAGTTCGGTATGCTGTGCGGGCCAAGTCGTCCGAACGGAAATTCTCCGCTCAGTGTTTTTGTCATACCGTAACCTCCGCCTCCAGCGGACGGTTGTAATGTTTCGAGGATCTGTCTAATGAAGAAAAGGATGTTCTGGATGTTGGCTGTGGTGATCGCGTTCATCGCGATCATTGCGTCCGTGAAGACGTTTCAAATCAAGGCGGCAATGGCGCAGGGCGCGTCCTATCAGCCCCCGCCGGAGGCGGTGACCACGGTCGTCGCCAAAACGGACGAGTGGAACACGAACCTGAACGCCATCGGCAGTGTGGCCGCGGTGCAAGGTGTCACTGTCGCCGCCGATCTGCCTGGCCTGGTCCAGGAGATCGGCTTCACTTCCGGCCAGTCGGTGAATCAGGGCGACGTGCTGATCCGCCTGGACACGAAGCAGGAGCGGGCGCAGTTCGCCGCGGCCGAAGCGCAGCGGGAGCTGGCTCGGCTCGAGCTCGCGCGCACGCAAGCGCTCCTCGGGAAATCCCTGATCTCTCAGTCGACCTACGACACCGCGGCGGCGACATTCAAGTCGGCGGACGCAGGAGTCGGGCAGATCCGCGCCACGATCGAGCGCAAGACGATCCGTGCTCCCTTCGCCGGCGTCCTCGGCATCCGCCAGGTCAATCTCGGCCAATATCTCGCCGGCGGCGCGCCCATCGTCTCATTGCAGTCGCTCCGTCCGGTCTATGTGAACTTCACCGTCCCGCAGCAGGAAATCGGCCTGGTGTCGGTCGGCTCCGGCGTTCAGGTGACGTCCGACGCGCTTGGCCAGCCGGAAGTGGGAAGGATCGCAGCGTTCGATTCGGTCATCGATGAAGCGACGCGCAATGCACGCGTGCAAGCCATCTTCGACAACCGCTCCGGCAAGCTTCGGCCCGGTATGTTCGTCGAGGCCCAGATCGCCCGCGGCGCGAGAACCACCGTCATCGCCCTGCCCGTCTCGGCGATCAGCTACGCGCCGTTCGGCGACTCGGTTTTCATCGTCGAGGACGTGAAAGGCCCCAACGGGAAGAGCTATCGCGGTGTTCGCCAGCAGTTCGTAAAGCTAGGCGGCTCGCGCGGCGATCAGGTGGCGGTTCTCAGCGGCGTGAAGCCGGGTGAAGAGATTGTGACCTCCGGAGTGTTCAAGCTGCGGCCTGGGGCGGCTGTGACGGTAAACAACAAGATTCAGCCCGGGAACAACCCGGCACCGAAGCCGGAAAATAGCTAGCCTTCGGATTGCGGCGGCTTGCCGCCGCCTTGAGGAAAGAAAGCGGTGGCAAGCCACCGCACTCCAAAAATGAAATTCACAGATCTCTTCGTTCGCCGCCCCGTTCTGGCCATTGTCGTCAATCTGGTGATCCTCATTGCCGGATTGCAATCGATCCGCTCGCTCAGCGTGCGGCAGTTTCCGCGCAGCGACATGGCCAATGTAGCGGTGACCACTGTGTACGTCGGCGCGAATGCCGATCTGGTGCGCGGATTCATCACCGCGCCGCTCGAGCGCGTGATCGCCGGCGCGGACGGCATCGACTTCCTGGAGTCGTCGAGCGCACAAGGCGTCAGCACGATCACAGTGCACCTCAGGCTGAATTACGACACGAACGCTGCTCTGACGCAGATCCAATCGAAGGTCGCGCAAGTGCGCAATCAGCTCCCCCCGGAGGCGGAGGCGCCGATCATCGATCTGCAGACGTCGGACAGCCAGTTCGCTGCGGCGTATCTCGGATTCTCGTCGCCCGATCTCGATCAGAACCAGATCACCGACTACCTCACGCGCGTCGTGCAGCCGAAGCTCTCTGCCATCAGCGGCGTGCAGAGCGCGCGGATCTTCGGCGACCGCACGTTTGCCATGAGAGTCTGGCTCAAACCGGAGAAGATGGCGGCTCTCGGCATCTCGCCGTCGCAGGTGAGTGACGCCCTGGCGGCGAACAACTATCTCTCCGCGCTCGGCCGCACCAAGGGGTCGATGACCTCGGTCAATCTCGTGGCCAACACCAATCTGCAGACGGTTGAGGAGTTCAAGCAACTGGTGGTCAAGGAAGAGAACGGCGTCGTCGTCCGACTGGGAGACATCGCCGACGTCGTCCTCGGCGCCGAAACCTACGACGCGGAGGTCAAGTTCAACGGCCAGACCGCCGTGTTCATCGGCGTCTTCGTGCTGCCGACTGCCAACACGCTCGACGTGATGAAGCGCGTCCGCGCGGCCATGCCGGAGATCCAGGCGCAGTTGCCCGCGGGGATGAAAGCGGGCGTTCCTTACGACTCGTCCGCTTACATTCAGGACGCCATCAATGAAGTGTTGAAGACGCTGGGCGAGACGCTGCTCATCGTCATCCTGGTCATCTTCCTCTTCCTCGGTTCGGTGCGCGGCGTGATCATCCCCGTGGTCGCGATCCCCATCTCGCTCATCGGCGCCGTCATGCTGATGCTGTCGTTCGGCTTCACCATCAATCTTCTGACGCTGTTGGCCATCGTGCTCTCGGTCGGCTTGGTCGTCGACGACGCGATCGTCATGGTGGAGAACATCGAACGACATCTGCACATGGGCAAGACTCCGTTCCAGGCATCGATTGACGCCGCGCGCGAGCTCGTCGCGCCGATCATCGCCATGACCATTACGCTCGCGTCGGTGTACACACCTGTCGCGCTCCAGGGCGGCCTGACCGGTTCACTCTTCCGCGAATTTGCCTTCACTCTGGCCGGCGCGGTGATCATCTCCGGCATCGTAGCGCTCACGCTCTCACCGATGATGGGATCGAAGCTGCTGCGCTCAGGCGATACCGAACGCGGCTTCGCCGGGTGGGTAAACGCGCGATTCGACAAACTGCGCGAACGATACGTCGGCGCGCTTTCCCGCACGCTGAACTATCGCCCGGTCGTGCTCACGCTTTGGGCGATCGTCGTCCTGCTGATCTTTCCCTTCTACATGTTTTCGCAAAAGGAGCTGGCGCCGGCGGAGGACCAGAGTTTTATCTTCGGGATCATTCAGGCGGCCGCGAATTCGACGCTAGATCAGACGAAGCTCTTCGCCGGGGACGTCGACAAGATCTACAGGTCGTTCCCGGAGACCGTGGCCACGTTCCAGGTCATTTTCCCGACAGGCGGATTCGGCGGCATGGTGACCAAGCCTTTCAGCCAGCGGCACAGAAAAACTTCGGAATTGGTGGTTGCTGCACAGTCGGCTGCCGCGAAAATCCCCGGCATTCGTGTCATCGAGATCCTTCCGCCGTCGCTTCCGGGCAATCAAGGATTTCCGGTTGACTTGGCCATCGTCTCGACCGCCGAGCCGGCGCGCCTCGCCGAGTTCGCGAATCAGCTGGTGATGAAGGCCTTCACCAGCGGCAAGTTCATGTTCGCCGACACCGATCTGAAGTTCGATCAACCGCAGGCGAAGGTGGTCTTCAACCGCGACAAGCTGCGTTCCGAGGGCGTCGACCTGGGGCAGGCGGGACGCGACCTCTCCGTGCTCCTCGGCGGCAACTACGTCAATCGCTTCAGCATTCAAGGCCGCAGTTACAAAGTGATCCCGCAAGTGAAACGCAGCGAACGGCTGACGGCGGACCAACTCTCCCAGATGTATGTCACCGGTGCGAACGGGAAGCTCGTTCCGCTGTCGACGTTCGCCACGATCCAGACATCCACCGAGCCTCGCGAGCTGAAGCGCTTCCAGCAGCTCAACGCGGTGCGCATTCAGGGCGCGATTCCGCCGAACGTATCGCTCGATGCGGCGCTGAAGTATTTGGAAGATGAGGCCCAGAAGATTCTGCCGCGCGGATTCACCATTGATTACGCGGGCGAGTCGCGCCAGCTGCGCACAGAGGGGACCAAATTCCTCGGCGTCTTCCTGCTGTCAGCGATCCTGATCTATCTCGTGCTCGCCGCGCAGTTCGAGAGCTTCCGCGATCCGTTCATCATCCTGGCCGGCTCCGTTCCACTGGCCCTCTCCGGATCTCTACTCTTCTCATTCCTGGGCCTGACTTCAATCAACATCTACAGCCAGGTCGGACTGATCACGCTCGTCGGACTGGTGTCAAGGAACGGCATCCTCATCGTGCAGTTCGCCAATCATCTGCAGGAAGAGGGGCGCGACAAGCTGCACGCGGTGATCGAAGCTGCCGGCACGCGACTGCGGCCGATCCTGATGACCACCGCGGCCACGGTGATGGGCCATCTTCCGCTGGTGTTCGCCCGCGGTGCCGGCGCCGGAGCGCGCAACAGCATCGGCATCATGCTGGTCAGCGGCATGATCATCGGCACCTGCTTCACCCTTTTCATCGTGCCGTCGATCTACGTTCTGTTGGCGCGCACGCACAGACGCGAGCAAGTCCGCGAGTTGGAAGTCGAACCAGAGCTCGAGCCGGCGGCGATTTAGCCCGGGGGCGAGAGATTTGCATTCACGCCGTCGGGCACTCCGATGTCAGTGGGTCGCATTCTCATCGTCGCGATATTGCTCGCAGCAGCGGCACCGGCGCCCGCGCAGGAGCTGCTCGATCAACTGGCCGGATTGGTCAAGCGCGGCAAGCTGAACGTCGAGGTTGATCTTCAGGCCGGCCACGTCCCGGCCGGTCCTGCTTGGACGTTACAGGTCATCGGATCACCGAAGGCGAAACTCGTTGCTGAGGCGGACGAAGGGCGCGTGGATTGCGTCGATGTCGACGTCACCGGCGGTGAGCTCCTCGTGAATGGAAGAGGGCTGCGGCCTCGCCTCTCGATTGAAGGCATGCGCTTCGAGCAAGGAAAGGGAATCACCGAGGCGCGTTTCCGGGGTCGAGGGATATGGAGACCGATCGTGGCCATCTTTCGCACTCTGGCCAGGCCCGCGCTGCGGAGGCTCGACGTTCCCACGGACATCGGATCAATCCTTCGCGGCGAGATCGTGAGCTCGGAGAAGAGTGCCAGCGCGCCGAATACCGAATTCCTCGAGCTCGTCCGAGAGGTCCACATCAACGACACCGAATTCGAGGCGTTTGCCGGATATCCGCTGGAACTCAGTGGGTTGGTCGAACTGGAAACTGCTGCGCATTCCAGTGACGGGAAACCGGTTCGCGCAGCGATCGCCAAAGGGACCTTCCGGCCGGCGCGGCGCGCTCAACCGGCGCAATTTGAAGTCGACGGCAGAATCGACGGTGAGATCGAGAACGGCGCGGTGGCCTTCGTCGGAAGCCGCTGCGCTTTCTCCCGCGGACAGCTCAAAGACGGCGCATTCCGCGTTTACTCTTCGGCGAAAGATGGTCAGCTCGAGACTTCGTTCTCCGCCGGCGCTCTTGGTCTGGACCTGACGTCCGGGCAGTTTCGCTGGCCCGGCGGTCCGAAGGTAGGCGTCGAGGCGCCTTCTCGCTTTGCGATTCGAAATCTGCGGGTCCGGTCGGACGGGAGTTACTCCGGAACCGTCGATGCGGCGTTGGTCGGGAAAGTAGGCTCGATCGATCGGGCCGGGATAATCGTGGCAGCCGACGACGTGCAGTTGCACACGCAGGGAGCCAGAGTCGTCGATGGCAAAGCCACCGGCGATGTGAAACTCGACTTCCAGTACCGCCTGAATCACACGCTCGTGGTGCACTATCCCGTCGAAGAGCTCGGCGATCGCCGAGTCCCGCTACTCTTTCAAGGATCTTTTGCAGCGGACCTTCACTTCGAGGATGCCGGCAGCGGCGACGAAGGAGTGGTCACGGGAACATATCAATTCACGATCCCCTGGCCGCCCGTCGAGCGGGCCGCCTTCGAAGTCCTGCGCGCGAGATGGCGGCAGGACATCGCCCCGGTCGTTCACAAGGTCGACTTCGTGATCGAGCCGAGGCACTTCGGGCCGTGCGGACGTGAGTGTTTTCTGCTCGATCTTGTCGTGACCGCGCAAAAGCCCAAAGCGAAAGGGTATCTCTTCCAACAGATCTGCGATACGCAGGGGAAAGCCGATGTGGTCGTTGACGCGCAGAGCCGCAGTCTGCTCTTGCGCAATGTGCGCGTCCAGCCTCGATGCCAGGGCATCGTCGGCGCAATCGTGAACTTCATCGCGCCATTCGTGACCAAGACCTATACCGACGTGACGCTCATGCAGATGCCTGAAAATCTGCCATTCACGATCGAGTCCGTGGGCAGCGGCGCCGACTCCATCTTCATCGCCGGCAGAGTGGCATGGGCGACGAAGTCGTCCCAGATTTCCAGCAAGGCTCCTTAGCGTCCGCGTCGGGTATGCTGGCGCCGCTCCATGCCTGCGCTGATCTTCGATCTGGACGGAACACTCGTCGACACGGTCTACGCGCACGTATTCGCTTGGCAGCGGGCGCTGGCCGAGGCGGGGTTGGCGGTCGATGGATGGCGCATTCACCGGCGCATCGGGATGAGCGGAGGTTTGTTCACGCGGGCGGTGGCCCGCGAGCTGGGGCGCGAAATCACTTCGGATGAGGCCGAGGCGCTGCAGAGGCGACACGGAGAATTGTTTCAGCAGTTCTTGCCGAATCGCCGAGCCCTGCCTGGCGCAGTGGAGTTGCTTCGCGCACTGCGGAGCGCCGGCGTGCCCCACGGGATCGCCACGTCCGGACGGCGTCCCGAGATCGACCGCTCGCTCGAAGTCCTCGGCGTCGGTGCGGAGACGATCGTCGTGGATCGCGGCGATGTGCAGCGGGCCAAGCCTGCCCCCGACCTCTTCCTGAACTGCCAGCAACGGCTCGGCGTCCCCGTCGAAGACTGCTACGTCGTCGGCGATGCCGTGTGGGATCTGTTGGCCGCTCGCCGGGCGCGGATGCTCTGCATCGGCTTGTTGAGCGGCGGCTACGGCGACGACGAACTGACGCGGGTGGGCGCATTCCGCGTCTATCGCGATGCGGCCGAGCTTCACGCATCGTTGGACGAGTTAGGCGTGCTGCCGTAGGTGACTCTCATGGACGATCTCGACTCGGTCATCGCCGAGATGTACGACCAGGTTTGCTTCGAGAAGGGACAACGCCCTGACTGGAAGCGTCAGGCCGAGATCTTCGCTCCCGACGCGCGCATGGTGCGCATCAACGACAGCGGCGTGTTCGAATTCGACCAGGAGTCGTATCGCGTGAATTTCGAAGCGATGATCGACTCGGGCGAGATGCCGAGTTTCTGGGAAGGCGAGCTGTGGCGCGAGACGCGGCAGTTCGGCGACATGGCCCACGTGCTCAGCGCATACGAGACGCGGCGCTCGCGCGGCGGTGAAGTGATGAACCGCGGTGTCAACAGCATTCAGCTTTTTCGACGCGATGGACGTTGGTGGATCAGCGCGATGATCTGGCGCCGCGAAGGAAAAGCCGTGCTCATCGGCGATGCGCCGATCGGAAACAAAACGGTTTAGCGCCGTACTGCCACACCGTTCCCGACTGAGATTCATCTATCATGAACGTCTTAGGGGGAGATCTCCGATGGCGATTGAGGGGAATCTTCGCACCATGTCGGTCCCCGAGCTGCTGATGTGGATCAGCCAGTGCCGAAAAAGTGGGACGCTGGAGATTCGCACCGGCCGATCGACCGAGAGGCTGGCCTTCGAAGAAGGGAACCTGACCTACTCTTCCTCTTCCGACCGCAAGAAAACCCTGGGGCGGCTTCTCATCGACAAGGGCGTGGTCACCGAAGAGATGCACGAAAAGGCCCGCAAGCTCCGAAAGAAAGACATGGGCGTGGCCAAGGCTCTCCTCGAACTGCAACTCCTTTCCGAGACAGAGATTCTTCGCTTCCTCCGAAAGAAAGCGGAGCGGGAGCTGTTCGATCTCTTCAGTTGCGTGGACGGCGAGTTTCAATTCGACGAGCGCGACCTTCCGCAGCTCCAGCTTCTCCCCCTGCGAGTCGACGTCTCCAATCTCCTCCTGCGGCTCACGCAGCTCATGGATGAGAAGGGTGAATACGACATCGACGACGCGTCGGGCCTGCACTGGGAGGGGCCGGACAGATAGGTCTCCAAAATATTCGCGCCCCCCATTCGTCTTGATGGAAGATGGATGTCGCGCTGGGCGCAGAGATGACCTCCGAGCAGGACCGACGGATCTCCGAAATCGTCGAGCGCGAACGGGCCAGGCTTCGAAACTTTATCCGCAGGCGGGTGGCCGATCCGGGAGACGCCGAAGACATCCTGCAGGATGTCTTGTACGAGCTCGTCGGGGCCTACCGGGCCATGAAGCCGCTCGAACAGGTGAGCGCCTGGATGTTTCGGGTGGCTTCCAATCGGATCATCGATCTATTTCGCAAGAAGAAGCCGGAAGCATTCAGCGAAGCGGCGGAAGTCGGCGAAGACGGAGAACTGCTCACGCTCGACGATCTGCTGCCGTCTCCAGATGGCGGGCCGGAGGCCGTGTACGCGCGAGGCGTCCTGCTCGATGAGATGGACGCGGCGTTAGACGAGCTGCCGGATGAGCAGCGCGAAGTGTTCGTCGCGCACGAGCTGCAGGGACGGAGCTTCAAGGAGCTCGCTGCCGAGAGCGGTCTGAGCGTCAACACGCTGCTGTCGCGAAAACACTACGCGGTCGCGCACCTGCGCCGGCGCCTGCAGGCCATCCACGATGAATTCAAGAAAGCATGAGGCAATCGAAATGAGAAGGCTTTGGATTCTGAGAGTTTTGAAATTCGCGGTCATCGCCGTGGTAGCCGTGATCGTGTTCAGTTTTGTGGTCATGAGTCTGTGGAACTGGCTCGTCCCTCCAGTCTTCGGCTGGCATGCCATTACGTTCTGGCAGGCGCTGGCTCTGCTGGTCCTGAGCAAGATCCTCTTCGGAGGCTTCCGCGGCCGGCCGGGAGCGAACATGCACTGGCGGCGTCGGATGATGGAGCGCTGGGAGAAGATGACTCCCGAAGAACGGGAGAAGTTCCGCGAAGGGATGGGTCGTTGCGGGCATTTTCGCTCGCCGGCCGCTGAGGAGAAGGTTTAGCCTTCGGAGTGCGGCGGCTTGGAGCTGTCTCAAAATCAAGGCCGGCCCTCACCCGGCGCTTCGCGCCACCCTCTCCCGCAAGCGGTAGAGGGTTCTCGAGATCCTTCTCCCCGCGTGCGGGGAGAAGGTGCCGCGGAGCGGCGGATGAGGGGCAAGCCTTGACCACTTCTGAGACAGCCTCCTTGCCGCCGCCTCTCGTAGCCTAAAAGCGGCGGCAAGCCGCCGCACTCCGAAGGCGGGTAACCCGGCGAGGATGACCACCGTCGAATATTCATGGTCCATCTCCTCCTCGCCATCGCGCTGCAGAATCCGGCCATCGACATGAGCGGCTACCTGCGCGTTGCCGCCCAAGCGGCCGAACACCGCGAATGTCATCGGTTAACGGAGGAAGAATTCATTCGGGTGAGTCGCCGGCCGGGGGTGATCATCCTCGATGCCCGGAGCAGGGAAAAATACGATGAGCTTCACATCAAAGGAGCGATTCATATGAGCTTCCCGGACATCGCCATCCAATCGCTTCAGGAGATGATCCCCGACCAAGAGACGACGATCCTGATCTACTGCAACAACAATTTCCGAGGAGCGCAGTCGGCGTTTCCGGCGAAGTTGGCGACGGCGTCGCTCAACATCTCGACCTACATCGCCTTGTATAGCTACGGCTACAGAAACATCTACGAGCTGGGGCCGTTGATCGACATCCGCGACTCGAAACTCGAGTTCGTGGGCAAATAGGCGCCATTCACCGCCCTCTCACCACCATTTGCCGGCCGCGACGGGACTTCGCGCGAAAGCGGCCGTATCGTTTCGCGCATGGAACAGCGAGTCGATCAACCAATCCCCGTAGAGGTCACGAAATTCATCGTCGGTCTTTTCTTCACCGCTCTCGGTCTACTGATGGCGGCGGACAACCTCCGGCTGCTGCGGGCCGATGACTATCTGCAGTACTGGCCTGCCGTCGCCGTGTTGATCGGATTGTTCAAGCTGGCCGATCCGGGACGCCGATTGGTGGGAGCGACCCTCATCGTCATCGGCGCATCGCTGCTCGCGTACACCGCCGGCTGGGTGCACTTCACAATTTTCAATCTCTGGCCGCTGATGCTGATCGCAATCGGAGCGGCCATGGTGGCCCGAGCCGCCGGAGTTCGTGTGCCGGGCGCCGGCACGCAAACGGGCCGCAACATCCTGGCTACGCTCACGACACGCAAGATTCACGAGACTTCGCGCGACTATTCCGGCAACGGAATCGTGGCCGCGATGGGAGCATGCCAGCTCGATCTGAGCCAGGCCGACATCGCGCACGGTCCCGCAATCATCGAAGCCTTCGCCCTTTGGGGTGGCATCGAGATCTTCGTTCCCGAAAACTGGGAAGTGATCGGTGAGGTCTTTCCGTTCATGGGCGGGTTTGAAGCTCGCACCTCCGCAG
>QHVS01000326.1 GCA_003223635.1 Acidobacteriota bacterium
TCAGGACCGGGACTCCAGCTGCTCCGCCGCCCACCACCAAGTCTGCGATGCCGTCGCCTGTAAAGTCGCCGACCAGCACGGATGAAAGTGAAGTGAAGTAGGCAGACGGCGAACCAAAAGTACCGTCCTTCTGGTTGAGCATCACGACTGTCAAGCCTGAGCTCACCCCGATCACGTCAGGAAATCCGTCGTCATTCACATCAGCCGTGGCCAACCTTAGCTCAATCGCAGGGAACGGTCCGGGAAACGGGAGGAGCCTCAAGCCACTCTCAGTTCCAAAGGCAATGAAGGGCTTCGTTTGGATGATTCCAGCCATGTCCATGTAACCGTCTCGGTTGAAATCGGCGAAGACCTCCTCGTAGAAGAATCCATGATCATCCTTTGCGATCTTCGCGAAACCGCCATGACCATCACCGATCAGAATCTCGATTGTCGAACCATCGAGAACGAGCAATCTGGGTTTGCCGTCGGGGTCGTTTGAGAACACGAGGTTCCATCTTGCGGATGCAGCCACGGTGCTCATTCCCAGAGACATTGACGATCCGAGCGTGAAAGGACCATCTCTTGATCCGCGAAAGACAATCAGAGTAGCAACCGCAATATGTGAGGTGGCAACCAAGAGATCCGGAATCGAATCTCCGTTTGCGTCGCCTAGGGCCCAAGCCAAGAATGTATCCGGTAACGGAATGACTACTGGCGGTGCGAATGTACCGCCACCTGTTCCCCGGAGAAGCCTCAATTCGGTCGAGTACAGGACCGCTGCAATCAAATCGATGTTGCCATCGCCGTCAAAATCCTTCGCAATAATGTGAGATGTCGGTGCGGAATCGAGTTTCCGACAGCTCTGCAGTGTTCCGTCGCCATTTCCGCGAAAAACCGAGATACCTTCAAGTCCTAAGGCGATGACGTCAAGTTTCCCGTCGCCATCGATGTCAGCCTCGGTTATCGAATTGTACGCACCACACGCCGCAGCCTGCATTGGCAGCGTTGAGGGGAAAACAGTGAAATCAGCGGCGCAAGAATCGCGTCCGGCGATCGCAAGAGTCCCGAAGAGTATTGCCAGAGGAATCGGGCAGAGGAGGCGAATACGCGCGATAGTAATCGATTCATGCGTCAAAGATAAATGTGCTCTTTCGAACAAATCTCAACAGCGGATCGACCCTAGCGTGAGGCGGTCGCAAGACTTGACGTCCTGTGGTAAAACCGCGCGCCATGATCAAGCGGGCGCTCATCTTCCTTCTCTTTTCCAGCTCGGCATTTGCAGCGGCACCGGATGCCTCCATCCTCAAGAATCTGCAATGGCGCGAGATCGGTCCCTATCGCGGCGGGCGCGCGGACGCCGTCGACGGAATCGCCAATCAGCCCGACGTCTACTACTTCGGTTCCTCCGGCGGAGGCGTCTGGAAAACCGCGGACGGCGGCCAGACATGGAAGCCTGTCTCCGACGGATTCTTCGGCGGATCGATCGGCGCAGTGGCGATCGCCCCCTCCGATCCGAGCGTCGTCTACGCCGGCACGGGTGAGGAGACGGTGCGCGGAAATGTTTCCCCCGGCGCCGGCATGTGGAAATCGACCGACGCGGGGAAGACGTGGACGCGCATCGGTCTCGACGACTCGCAACACATCGGACGCATTCGCGTTCACCCCGCGAATCCGGAATTGCTCTACGTCGCGGTGATGGGGCATGCCTTCGGGCCGAGCGACCAGCGCGGCGTCTATCGGTCGAAAGACGGCGGCAAGACGTGGGAGCGCATCCTCTTCGTCAATCGCGACTCCGGCGCAGTCGATCTGGCGCTCGATCCGACCAATCCGCGGATCCTCTACGCATCGACATGGCGCTTCCGTCGCGGGCCGCATTTCTTCGAGAGCGGCGGCGAGGGCTCGGCGCTCTGGAAATCGACCGACGGCGGCGACACATGGAAGGAGCTGTCCCGCAACAAGGGGATGCCCAAGGGAACGCTGGGCATCATCGGCGTCAGCGTTTCACCGTCGAATCCGCAAAACGTCTACGCCATCGTCGAAGCGAAGGACGGAGGTGTCTATCGCTCCCGCGACGGCGGCGATACCTGGCAGCGAACGAGCGACAGCGCCGATCTGCGGCAGCGCGCCTGGTACTACTCACGGATCTACGCTGATCCGAAAGATGAAGACGCGGTCTACGTCTGCAACGTTCGCTTCCACAAATCGAAAGACGGCGGCAAGACCTGGAGCGCGATTCCCACGCCGCACGGCGACAACCACGATCTCTGGATCGCTCCCAACGATCCGCGGCGGATGATCGAGGCCAACGACGGCGGCGTGAACGTCACCACCGACGGCGGCGCGAGCTGGACCGCGCAGAGCAATCAGCCGACCGCGCAGTTCTATCGAGTCTCCGTCGACAACGACTTTCCTTACCGCCTCCTGGGCCCGCAGCAGGACAACAGCGCGGTGCGCATCCGCCATCGGACGACCGGCGCCAGCATCGGGCAGCGCGACTGGGAGCCGACGGCCGGAGGCGAGAGCGGCTACATCGTCGCCGACCCGAAGAATCCCGACATCGTCTACGGCGGCTCGTATGGCGGGCTGCTCACCGTGGTCAATCACCGCACCGGCGAAGTGCGCGACGTCAATCCGTGGCCCGACAATCCGATGGGAGCCGGCGACGCCGAGCTGAAGCATCGCTTCCAGTGGAACTTCCCGATCTTCTTCTCACCTCACGATCCCAACAAACTCTATGCCGCCTCGCAGGTTCTGATGGTGACCCTCGATCGCGGCGCGAGCTGGCGAGCCATCAGCCCCGATCTCACGCGCAATGACAAATCGAAGATGCAGTCCAGCGGCGGTCCGATCACCAAGGACAACACCAGCGTCGAGTACTACGGCACCATCTTCTACGCCGACGAATCGCCGGTGGAGCCGGGCGTGCTGTGGGCCGGCTCGGATGACGGGCTGATTCACGTCTCACGCGATGGCGGCCAGAACTGGGCCGACGTCACACCGAAGGATTTGCCGGCGTGGATCATGATCAATGAGATCGATGCCAGCCCGCTGGACAAAGGAACGGCCTACGTCGCCGCCACGATGTACAAGTCGGATGATTTCCGCCCCTACCTCTACAAGACCAGCGACTATGGCAAGTCGTGGACGAAGATCGTCGAGGGCATTCCGGCCGATCAGT
>QHVS01000102.1:0-9014 GCA_003223635.1 Acidobacteriota bacterium
TGAATCAACTTCTCGGCGTAGCGGTGCGTGGTGTCGAGCTCGCGCGCGACATCCGCGGCCGATCGCCCTTCGAGATAGTGCAGGTAAAGCGTCTCACGACAGCGCGGCTGCAGATACTTCAGAGCCTTCTGCAGCGTCATCATCACGGCAAACTTGTCGGCCAGGCCGTGCGTCAGCGGATCGCTCTGATCGTCGATGTCATCCGGCAACGACTCCGTGCGGGCTTGCGTTCTCCAATAGGCACGGCTTGCGTTGCACGTTGCCGCTACCAGCCACGACCGTGTGTTCTCCACCTGGGCTTCGTTCTGCAGGTAGGCCAGAAAGACTTCCTGAATCAGGTTTTCCGCGTCGCCATCGCCGATCCGGAACTTGCGGGAAGCTATGAAGAGGAGAAGATCTCGGTATTCTTCGTAGAGAGCCCCAACGTCGCGACCTGTAGCGGGCGACGCACCGACAGACCTAGTCTGATCGACCGAGGTCGTCGTCTCCGAAACCTTGGCAGTCACCGCGATCGGCTCGTTCACGGCTTTAATTATGGATACAGCGCGCCCAACATACCACGAAATATTGTCCACGGCGAATGGCTCCCATCACCCTCGTATACGAGTGGTATTCTCCCCGCTGCCGCCCTCATTCTAAGTCGATGAATTCTCAACAGATCGCGTCCAGGGTCAATGATCTCTGGGATCGCTCCGTCCTTCCTGCCTTGGAGAATTACATCCGCATTCCCAACCAGAGCCCGCTGTTCGACCCGCAATGGAAGGGAAATGGCCACATGGACCGCGCGGTCGTCCTGGCCAGAAACTGGGTGGAGCAGCAGCAGGTCAACGGTCTGCGTGCCGAGGTCCATGAGATCGATGGAAGAACGCCGCTGCTCTTCATCGAGATCGACGGTGATCCTGCCTCGACCGTCCTCATGTACGGCCATCTCGACAAGCAGCCGCCCTTCGAAGGCTGGGATTCCGGCCTCGGGCCGTGGACGCCGGTCCGGCGCGACGGAAAGCTCTACGGGCGCGGCGGCGCGGATGATGGCTATGCAGTCTTCGCGGCGGTCTCTGCCGTGCGCGCGTTGCAACAACAGAAGGTAGCGCACGCGCGCATCGTGGTGATCATCGAATGTTGCGAGGAGAGCGGCTCGACCGATTTGCCGGTGTACATCGAGCTTCTGTCGAAAAGAATCGGAACGCCACGTCTCATCGTCTGTCTGGATAGCGGTTGCGGCAACTACGATCAACTATGGATGACGACGTCGCTCCGCGGCGCGATCATCGGGAACCTCACGGCTCAGGTGCTGACCGAAGGGGTGCACTCCGGCGACGCCAGCGGCATCGTTCCTTCGAGCTTCCGCATTCTGCGGATCCTTCTTGATCGTCTCGAGGATTCGTCCACCGGAAAGCTGATTCCCAAATGGCTGCACGCGAAGATCCCGGCACACCGGAAGGCTGAGGCTCGCGAAACTGCGCGCATTCTGCGAAAGACTGTCTACGACCAGTTCCCATTCGTTGAAGGGATGCGCCCGATAAGCAGGGATACGACCGAGCTGCTGCTCAACCGATGGTGGCGGCCGACGCTGTCGATCACGGGACAGGCAGGAATGCCCGACCTGGTGCAAGGCGGCAACGTGATGCGGCCGTTCACCTCGCTGAAGCTTTCGATCCGTCTCCCGCCCTCGCTCGACGCGCGCAACCTCGACCGCAAGCTCAAGAAGTTGCTTGAGTCGGATTCGCCATACGGCGCACGAGTCCAGTTCGATGCGGAGAAAGGGGCGGGGGCGGGCGGATGGGAGGCTCCGAAGACCGCGAAGTGGCTGGCGGACTCCGTCGATCGCGCATCGAAGACGTTTTTCGGCAAACCAGCAGTTACTTGGGGTGAAGGCGGATCGATCCCGTTCATGGGGATGCTTGGGGAGCGCTATCCGAAAGCGCAATTTCTGATCACAGGTGTTCTGGGGCCGCACAGCAATGCCCACGGGCCGAACGAATTCCTCCACATTCAGACGGCGAAGAACGTCACCGCCTGCGTAGCGCAGGTCGTGGCGGACGAGGCGGACTCCCGCTGATCAGGCGTGCCCGGCGTATTTCTTTTCGCCGGCCTCGACGCGAATCGGCAGCTGGTTCTGCGGAGGCGGCAGCGGGCATGTTGCATACGGTGTGAAAACGCACGGCGGGTTGTACGACTTGTTGAAGTCGACGATGGTTTTGCCGGAGGCATCGGGCGGATGCGCGTACAGGTAGCGCGCGGCAGCGTAGGTTTCCTTCCCGCTCGTCGCATCCTTGAAGATGATGAAGAGGTCCCTCTCTCCCTGCTCGAGAATCGGCTCGATTCGGTATGTCCGGCGCTTGATCTTGAACACCAACGCACCGGGAGACACCTCATCGCTGGTCATGCCCAGGACATTCGTGATGGCGATGTGCTTCGGAGGCTGGTACGGCTCGAAGCGGGCCTCGACACGGTACCGAGGGTCGTAAGGAAAGTAGTCGAGCCCTTTGAAGTTCTTTCGCGCTTGGCTCTCCGTATCCTTGATTCGCACGCCAAAGCGGTCGCCCTTCGCATCGGCCCGCTTGATGATCTGGAATGACAACGTCCCGATGTGGACCACGGTGGGGCCTCTCGGATCGGTGTCGTCGCGAAGCACGGTCGTAGCATTGATATCGGCGAGCCGATTTGGTGCGATCGTGACTCTTCCCTTCCGCAGCGTGAGTCGCACGGTGATGGGCGTCCGGGTGGGAAGGGTGACTTCGTTGACTCCCTCATGGAGCCAGTCGAGGCCGACGAGAGTCAGCCATCCGTTGTCGCTGAGCAGCCGCGTTCGACGTTCTGTTCGCCACGCATCGACTTCCTGCGAATGCGCAGTCGGAGCGGGCGGCTCGCGGTGACAGCAGGCCAGGAGCAGAAGCAGAGGAACCCAGCGTTTCATCATGCGATGATAACCATCGCCGGTGGTTGCGATTTCCAACAAATCCGTGTCCAACGGGGGTGGGCAAGGTAGCCTCCTTCCCCGCTCCGCGTGCGGAGCATGATCCGGTGATCCCGCCGTGGAGCGAAGAACGTCGCTTGTTGGCGGCCATCCGGGGCGGTGACCGCACCGCGGCGGAAGAGCTCGTGGAGCGAACGTACTCGGCTGTGTTCGCCTCGCTCTACCGTCTGTGCGGCGATCGCGACATGGCCGCGGATCTGACCCAGGAAACGTATCGCAAGGCGTGGGAAGCGCTGAGCGGTTTTGACGGGAGGTCTCAGTTTTTCACCTGGCTGTATCGGATCGCCTATACCACGTTTCTCAATGCCATCCGGCGACCGCGCAGGATGACGTCGCTCGATGCGCCCGATGCGCCGGAGATGCGCGATGACGCTCCGGGCGCCGATCAGTTGTTGAGTGATGAAGAGAGTGCCACGCGGTTGCGCGCGGCTGTTTTGAAACTGCCGGAGGATCTCCGGTTCACCGTGACCGCGCACTTCTGGGGCGGTTTGCCGGTGAAAGAGATCGCCCGAATCGAGAGCATCACCGGCGTGGCCGTGCGCAAACGGCTGCACAAGGCCTTCGGCATTCTCGAGTCGGCGCTCGATGAGGAAGAACGATGAATCCCAATCGAAGAGCGAATCTGCAACGCAAGTTGACGCTGACGCCGGTGCCGAAGCCGC
This sequence comes from Acidobacteriota bacterium, assembly GCA_003223635.1. Taxonomy (GTDB): domain Bacteria; phylum Acidobacteriota; class Thermoanaerobaculia; order Gp7-AA8; family Gp7-AA8; genus QHVS01. The sequence continues at coordinate 3,640 of QHVS01000102.1, forward strand.
CGGCCGGGCTGGCCGACAAGATCAAAGGAGAGATCCCGAAACATCTGCTGCTGGACACGGAGCGGGAGCGCGAGCGGCTGTCGCAGTCAGTCGCGTTCAACATGCGCGTCGCAGCGTCCATCCTCATTCTGGTCTCCTCGGTCTATCTCGGCCTGCAGTTGATTGTGCGGAAGTCGGAAGAGCGCGCGCCGTCGTTGACCGCGGCCAGACAGAAGCAGAAGGCAACGCCAGTGGTGTCTCGCGCTGACAAAGCAAAGAATGTGGACGAGCTGACGGAAGTTCAGCGTCCCATGACGAAGGTCGCCGTGGCGCAGACCAAACCGGCCAGCCAGCGCGGGTTCGTGGACGAGAAGCGCGACGTCGCGCGCAGGGAAGCGAAGGAAGAGACCCCGATCGCCGCCCTCGCCCCACCCCCACCCGCCACCGCCGCGCCCGCCCCCACACCCACCCCCGCCGCCCCCACGGAACCCGCTGTGATGGCCGAGGGGCGGAACAGTGATCAGGCGGTCGCGGGGTTGGGCTCCGCAAAAACCGCGAGCCTGCAGAAGCTCGCACCAGCATCGAACTTCGGCGTCGAGAGCGAGCGGGGCGAATACGACCGGATGGTTGCAGCACTTGATCGCGGCGAGCGACCTGAAAACGTCAGCGTCGCTTCACTGGTGCAGCATTTCGCGGTTCCTGCGGCTGCGCCGAAAAACGCCGTCGGAATGGAAACGGAGGTGACGGGGTCGCCTTTTGCGCAGCGCAAACAGTTTCTCAGAGTCTCGGTCGATGTCGCCGCTCCCATCAGCGACGCATCTCTGGACATCAACTTCAAGGACAACGAGCTGATGCATCGAGCGCTGGCCGGGCAGAGCCAGGGCCGCGCCGTTTCGATGAAAGCCAACAGCTCGATCACGCTGCTGCAGGAATTCGAGCCTCGTTCGCCTGTCGACTTGAGCCCCGTGGCGAACGTGCGGCTCGCTTACCGCTCAGCGGAGGGCGATCGGCGAACGATTGCGAAAGAAGTCACCACGGCCGATTTCCGGGCCTGGCCTGATGCCTCGCTCCGCATGAAGAGCGCGGTCCTCGCCGCGCTTCTCGGCGATGCGCTCCGCAATGGTGGCGACACTTCAAGGATCGCCGCGGAAGCACGAGACGCGGGGCTGAAGGAATTGGCAGCGCTGGCGGAACGAGTGCGGCGTTAGCGCCGCTTTCCGCCCCCGAAATTGCGGACCGACTGGAAGTGCACGTCGAAGTAGCGCGCCGCGGCGCGGATGGCTCGCGCGACGACCCAGGTGTCTTTTGTGGGGATTCGCTCGAGCCCGCCTCGCATCTGAGCGGGCAGCTTGCTGCGACATGACGCGCAAAGCGCGTTTCCGATCGTTTTATTGAAGTCGCAACGCGGGCAACGACGGCGCTTCGCCAGCCCGTTGACCTGCTCCCTCGTCAGGCTCATCTCCCCATTTCCTCCTCCGGGCTATTTCCATTCTCTCACAGTCGCGCCGGCCCGGTAAGGCACGCAACTATACAATCAACATCCGAATTGGAGGTTCCTGCTCGATGGGTCAACGAATCGAATTCCCGTCCAACGCGCATACCTGCCAGGGTTACTTTGCGGCGCCGCCGTCAGGAAAGGGTCCGGCCGTTGTCGTCATTCAAGAGTGGTGGGGCCTGGTGCCGCACATCGAAGATGTGGTGAATCGCTTTTCCAAGGAGGGATTCGCAGCAATCGCTCCTGATCTGTTTCACGGCAAGACGACCCGGTCCCCTGACGAAGCGGGAAAGATGCTCATGGAACTCGACGCGGAGCGCGCGGAGCGCGAGATCGCCGGCGCGGGTGAGTGGCTCCTGAAGCGACCCGAATGCTCGTCGAAGACCTACGGAGTCGTCGGCTTCTGCATGGGAGGCGCGCTGGCGCAGTACACGGGTACGAAGGAAAAAAATGTCGGCGCGATCGTCAGCTTCTATGGCGGATTCAACAAGGTGCGGATGGAATGGAACAATCTTCGAGCGCCCATCCTCCTTATCTATGGTGAAGCGGACCGCGGCGTGCCGGCCGAGCAGGGACGGCAACTCGAGCAGCAATTGAAAAAAATGGGGAAGAGCGTGCAGGTCGTCGTCTATCCCGGAGCAGGACACGCCTTCTTCAACGACACGCGAAAAGAAGTCCACAAGCCCGACGCGGCGGCGGATGCGTGGAAACGGACGATCGAGTTTTTCCGCGCGAACGTCAAGTAGCGGCGGCGATTGTAAACGAGCGGAGCAAGACTACAATCGACTCAATTCCATGAGTACGACCGCTCTTCAGGGAAGCCTTGACGGGTTCAAGCTCCCCGATGTTCTGGCATTTCTCAACGCCACGAAGAAGACCGGCATGCTCACAGTGACCTCCGACGACCGCGAAGCGTATGTCTTCTTTCGCTCAGGATCCGTCGTGTATGCGGCCGGCAATCAGGTGAGCCTCCGTCTGGGCTCCATTCTTCTGCGCAAGAAAAAGATCACGCGCCAGCAAGCCGATGCTCTCGACGACCTGATCCTGCGCGGCGGCCGCTTCGGCGATCTGGCCGTCGAGAAAGGCATCCTCACCCCCGAGCAGCTCGACGACTATCTGAAGATTCAGGTCTCGGAAGTGATCTACGACTGCTTCGTCTGGAAGAGCGGTGTGTTCGCGTTCTATGACGGGATCGATCTCCCCCCGCATGCGGTGACGATCTCGATCGACCTCTCCAACCTGATCATGGAGGGAGCGCGGCGGATCGACGAATGGGAGCAATGCCTGCGACTCCTGCCCGACAGTTCCGTCGTCTACCGCGCGGTGAGCAATCCGGAAACGGAGAAAATCACTCTCTCGCTCGACGAGTGGAAAATCCTCTTCCTGATCAACGGTCAGCGCACGCTCGAGGACATCTGCCGCGATTCGAACGAGGATGCCCTCACCGTCTATCGCGTGGTGTACGGACTGCACGCGAACAAGCTGATCGAGCCCTTGCCTTCGATCGTCCCCGCAGCGAATCCGCGCACCGTTCCTGTTCCAGCGTTAAACCTCGACGATGAGACCCTGAGGCAGAAGGCAACCGATTCCTACGGCGACCTCACGATCTTGGACGAAAGTGATGACACGAGCCTGCTGGTCTCCTCCGCCGCGCGCCTCTCCTATAAGGATGTGGTGAAGCAGACGGTGGCCCAATTGGCCATCGTGGCCGGCGATGGCGCGGGAACCATCATTCCGCTGACCGAGCCGGAATACCTCATCGGTCGCGGCTCCGATGTCTCCATCCAGCTTCTCGACCTCGGCGTCTCCGGCCGTCACGCCCGAATCTATCGGGGCCCGGACGGCTACGTGGTGGAGGATCTCAAGAGCCGCAACGGGACGTGGGTCAACGGCATGCGAGCCTTCCTCTCACTCCTTTGCCACGGCGATCGACTGCGCGTCGGTGGCACCGATCTGCGCTACGAGATTCTGTACGAAGGCGGGGTCGGCGAAATCTCGCAGACGGTCCTCAAGATGCGCTGATCCGCGTCAGGCCCTTCATGTGGCGCTGAAGCGCTTCCGGGATGCGCACCGATCCATCCTCTTGCTGACAGTTCTCCAGGATAGCCACCAGCATGCGTCCGATGGGTAAGCCTGATCCGTTCAGCGTGTGCACGAATGCGGTCTTCTTGTCGGCGGTCCGGTAACGGATGTTCGCGCGTCGAGCCTGAAAGTCGACGAAGTTCGAACAGGAAGAGATCTCTCTGTATGTGTCCTGTCCCGGCAGCCACACCTCGAGGTCGTACGTCTTGGCCGCGGAAAAGCTGACATCGCCGGTCGAAAGAGTGACTACGCGATAGTGCAGGCCCAGCGCCTGCAGGATCGCCTCTGCGTCGCGGGTCAGCGTCTCCAACTCCTGCCATGACTGTTCGGGCAGAGCGAACTTGACCAGCCCGACTTTCTCGAATTGATGCCCGCGGATCAGACCTCGCGTGTCCTTTCCATAGGAGCCCGCCTCGCTGCGGAAGCAGGGCGAATAGGCGCAGTAGCGGATGGGGAGCATCGCCGCATCGAGAATCTCGTCGCGGTGAATGTTGGTGACCGGCACCTCAGCGGTAGGAATCAGGTAGTAATCGCGATCGGCGAGCTTGAACAGGTCCTCTTCGAATTTCGTGAGCTGCCCGGTCGCTCGCAGCGATTCGGCATTGACGATGTAGGGCGGCACGACTTCGGTGTAACCGCGCTCGCTGTGTGTGTCGAGCATGAAATCAATGAGGGCGCGATTCAGCCGCGCGCCGGCGCCGGTGATCAGCGCAAACCGCGCGCCGGCGATCTTCGCCGCGCGATCGAAATCGAGGATGCCCAGGGCCTCGCCGAGGTCCCAGTGCGGCTTCGGCTTGAAATCGAAGCCGGGCTTCTCACCCCACGTGCGCTCCACGCGATTGGCGCTTTCATCCCGACCCTCGGGGACGCTGTCATGCGGTACGTTCGGAAGGTAGAGCTCGAGGTTCTGCAGATCGTCTTCGATGCGCGCCAGAAGCGCGTCGAGCTGCTTGATCTCATCGCCGAGGCGCTTCATGGCTTCGATCTGCGCGCCGGCGTCCTGCTTGTTTTTCTTGAGGGCTGCGATTTCCTGCGATGCCTTGTTGCGCTGATTCTTCAAGGTCTCGACGCGCGCGATGGTGCGCCGCCGCTCGGCGTCAAGATCGAGGAATCGATCGAAGTCGACCTTTATACCGCGCTTCTCGAGCGCGGCGCGGTATTCGTCCGCGTGATCGCGAAGGTATTCGCGCGACAACATGGCGCGAAAAGCGAGTTGCTATGAGGCGTTGCTGCTCGGCAGGTTGACAGCGATGTCGACCGCCATGAGGTGCGCAAGCGAAGCAGCGTTCGAGAACGGGATGTTGTATCGAGCGCCGCAGATCTGCGAACCGTCCCTGGGGCTGATCACTTCGCAGCTGGCGGCGATTCGTTCGTCCGCCCGGCGCAGATGGCCGATGGCCACGATATCCGCGCACAGCTCGCTGCCCATGATCTGTGGATCGCAGGGATGATTTCTGTAGCGGGAGACACTCGCGCCGGAGATCACCTTCCACTCGCTCAGATGCGGCAACTCGTTGATCACCGCTTCAGTCACCATCTCACCCAGGTTTCCTTCGGGCGTGTCATCGGGTGAAAGAATCAGCACAGCCACCGCCTGCCGCGCAAGCCCACCCTCAATCTCTTTCGGTTGCAGCAGGAGCCTGTAGCCGCGGCGGTAGATGGTCTGCAGCAGTTTGGCAGCGTGGGCCGAGTCGCCAAACACCCGACGAAGCTCGAGAACAGTCTGATGCAGAGCGCTATCCGTGACGAACACTCCCGGCCACACTGATTCGAGAATCTCTTCTTTCGAAACAACCTCCGGCCATCGGCTGGCCAGGTA
>QHVS01000102.1:9095-20387 GCA_003223635.1 Acidobacteriota bacterium
AACCATAGCCGGCTCAGTCATGATCTTCGATCACGGCTCATGCTAGCAGACGCTCTCTCAGCAAAGTCTCAGCGCGTTTCATGATTCGAGCGCCGGTTGGAGGCAAATTGAAGGTTAAATGAGTTGGTTCCTGGCGACGATGTGGCTGCTGAATTCGGTCCCGCCTGCCACCAGGCCGCTTCAGGTTCCCTTTCGGTTCGATGCGAGCCAGCGCGCCATCCTGGTCGAGCTGGAGATCAATCAACGCCCCGTGCTTTTGATCATGGATACCGGGGCGACAAACACGTTGATCCGGCGAGAGGCGGCGGGGATGCCACCTGCGCACCTGAAGAAATCCGCTTTTGACAGCACGGCCCCCGGATTAAGCTTCGATGGAGTATGGACGGTTGTAAGCGTGCGCGCCGGCGAACGCATCTGGCCCCATCGGAAAGTCATCGCCATCGATTGTGACTTCTCGACGATCTATGTAGACAAACCGGATGGAATTCTGGGGCAGGATTTCTTCACAGAGTTCCGTACGGTTAGCGATCGGGTCAGTGGCGCACAGCGCGAAAGCGCGCGCTTCCGTCGTCGATGTCGCCGGTGACCACGAGTGCGTAGCTCTGGCGCGGACCTAGGCTGAGGAAATTGGCGGAAACCGAAACGAGGTATGTGCCGGCCAGCGGTTGGGGGACCGACACCACCTCCACGTTGTTGAGCCGATCGGGTTGGGCGGGATGGAGCACCTCATTGCCGAACAGGAGCGCACCGGCGGGATCGTTGACGCGCAGGTCGAGATCATTGACCAGCTCCGGCGTTGGATCGGAGACTCCGCGCGGAACGCCCGGCGGATCGGTCCATACCAGAACCACCCTCAGCGGTGTCCCACTATGCACGTTGAAGCGGAGGACCCTGTTCTCACCTTCTGCCAGCCCTGACACGAGAGGCACATCGAGCACTCGAAGCTTGGCCCGGTCGCCCGGAAAATAGAGCGCATCATCGAGGACCGGGAACCCGAAGCCCTGCTCGTACGAAGGAACCGGCTTCGTGTCCACCTGTCCCGTCGACGGGGCGACGTACGGCGCGCGCCGTGCCGCGGCAATGAGAGTCGCTTTCAGCAGCGCGGCGCTCGGAGTGATCCGGTTCGCCACGGTCGCAATGCCCGTCGGATAAAAGCCTTCCGTGTAGTACTGGCGGACCAGGGCGGCGGCCCCGGCGACGACCGGCGACGCGTACGACGTTCCGATTTGGGTGGTCGCGTTGCAGTTGTTCGTCGATACGTTGAAGTCGCCGTCGGCGAGCGTGGCGTACGCCGGAGCGATCAGATCGGGTTTGATGCGGCCGTCGCGCGTCGGTCCGATCAATGAGAACCACGAAAAATAGTCGTCGTCGAAGTGCATCGGATCGCGAGTTCCACCCACCTGGATCGTGTTCTTTGCGTCCCCAGGCGCCGAGAGAGAGCTTGGAGGAGGCGAACCGTTCGCGTTGCCGGTGTTGAAGATGACGAGCATGTCGGGATGGGACCAGACGAACGCATCGATGTCGCGCGCGCACGCCGAGTAATCGCCCGTTGGAGGCGCCAGTGGCGACGGAACACCCTGCCGATCGCCCCACGAATTGGAGTGGATCCGTGCGCCCTGCCGATAAGCCTGATCGAGGATGGGCGTGAGGTTCACCGGACATCCGAAGCCTGGCCGGTCGGAGCAGTTGTCACCGCCGATGAACCCGCCGTCCTGAACGATCATCTTTGCGTGAGTGGCGACACCGTCGGCGTAGTCATGCACGGTACTTCCGCGGTCCGCCACTGCTGCCGCCGCCGTCACCGTCCCATGCCGCGTGTTGTCGTACGCCGTCGGATCGTTCGGATCATCACAGCCGGGCGCACCGGGAAACGCATCGCATGAATAGAGGAAGTCATATGCGACGATCTTTCGCCGCGACAGATCGACATTATCCGAATCGAGCCCCGTGTTGATCGGAGGCCGCGAGCGGTCCGGCTCGGCGAAATAGCAACTGTCGTAGTCGACGCCCGTGTCGAGGAAGGCAATGATCTGCCCCTCGCCGCGGATCCCATGATCATAGATAGGAGTGCCGGTCGGGTTGGGGCCGGACTGGATGGACCGATAGGTCAGATCGTCCGCCGAAACCGTGGAGGCGGCGAGGAGAAGGATCGCAAATAACTTGCGCACGGGGCAGATAACGCGCGCTCAATGGACGAATTTCCGTCGATTCCGGATGTAGTCCGCCAGGATGTACTCGCCCAGCCGATCGGGAGAGGAGTAGAACGCCCTGCCGCGGTTGATCTTGGAGAGCTGTTCGACGAAGTTGACGAGCATCGGATCGGTGGCCAGCATGAACGTGGTGATGGGGATCCCGACGCGGCGGCAGCGATCCGCCTCTTCCAGCGTGCGATTCACGATCTTCATGTCCAGCCCGAACGAGTTGGTGTAGAGGCGGCCGTTCTCGAAGAGCGCTGATGGCTTGCCGTCGGTGATCATGAAAATCTGTTTGTTGTTGTGCTTCCGGCGGCGGAGGATCTGCTGCGCCAACTCCAGACCAGCCTTCGTGTTCGTGTGATACGGGCCGACCTTTACGTACGGGATCTCGGAGATCGGAACCTCGACGGCGTCGTCACCGAAGAGCAATACATCGATGGAGTCTTTCGGGTATTTGGTGAGGATCAACTCGGTGAGGGCCAGGGCCACCTTTTTCGCCGGCGTGATGCGATCTTCGCCGTACAGCACCATGGAATGCGAGATGTCGATCATGACCACGGTTGCGCACCCCGAGTTGTGCTCCGTCTCGTACACCTCCAGATCGTCCTCGGTCATCAGGATAGGATCGGCGGGATCGGTATGCTTCATCGCGTTCTGCAGCGAGCGGATGGAGTCGATCGACATCGGGTCGTCGCCGAACTGATACGTTCGCGTCTCGGTGAGCCTCTCGGTTCCCTGCCCTGCGTTGGGCACCGAGTGATAGCCGCTCATCGACTTCTGCAGCCCGCTGAAAATCTCGTCGAGTGCATCGCGCCGGATCTGCCGCTCCCCACCCGCCGCAAGCACTACGTTGCCATTGGCGTCCTGACCGATGATGTTTTCCTCGACCAGCCTGGCGAAGAAGGCCTGCAGATCGATATTCGGATCGATGTAGCCGCGCTCCTGCAGCGCTTTCATCCAGCGCATCGCCTCTTCGACGTCGCCACCGCTCTGCAGGAGGAGATGATTGAACAGGCGGCGCAGTCCCATCTCCGCCAGGAGCTGGCGGATCAAGTCGGGATCGAGATAGGAGTAGCGGTGTCTCACGAGGTTCGTTGTTTTTGCAGCCGTTCGATCCACTTGGCAATGGATGGGTTATTGGGAAGCGTCTGCTGCGCCTCCTCCAGCGCGGCGAGAGCGTCGGCGGCGCGCCCGAGGACGAGGAGGATCTGCACCCGCAGTTCGATGAGGTTCTGGAAGAGATTGAAGTCAGTCAGCTTCTGATTGACCATCAATGAGAGCGCACGATCGACGAATTTGAGCGCCGTCTCCGGCTTGGAGTCATTCAGGGCGTCTGCGGCGAAGCGGTGCAGCATGCGCGGCGAGTCGCCGAGAAACGACTTGGCGTCGACAAACTGCACGAGGGCTTCCCGCACCACCGTCTCCTGATCGGGAAACCATCCATCGCGGATGATCCGTTCGATCTGGCGCGAGAGGTCGGGTGGGATTTCGGCCTGCACTTTGGCCATCATTTCACTGTACGCAGCACGTTGAACTTCATCAATTCCTGGAAGGTGATCGTGGAATCGAGATCCTCGCGGGCCAGGCGGAGCGCCTGGTGCAATCCTTCCAGGATCATCTCCATCCAGAACGCATGTTCGTACTCGTTCTTCGATGAGGCGTACTTCGTCGCTGTCTCCGCGAGCCTGGGGATGCGATTCAATTCGCGGAAGTATTCGGCGAACGGCTGCTCATCGGAAAGCGTCACCTTGTTGCCGTCGACGAACCAGGCCAGGATGCTGTCGTAGTTGGGTTCTGCTTTTGCGTTGCTGCGGGCCTCCTCGCGGGGAGGCGGCGCCGGCTTGCGCGCCCGTCGTCCGGCGAACACGTCATCCAGATCGTCGTGATCGATCTCCGGCCGATTGCGCTCGGCCCGGGCACTCACGCCCGCACGCTCCACCTGCGGGAACTTCGACTCGAACAACTTCGCCACCGCCGTTCCAATCAGCTTTCTGGCCACCACTTCCGCGCCCTGCTGTTCCCCCTCGTAGACCATCTCCACCTTGCCGGTGATGGCCGGCAGGAGCATGGCCAGGTCGGAGAGCCTGGGAAAGACATAGTTGTCTCCGGTGAGCGCGGCGCGCCGCTCCAGGTTGGACTGAAGCAGCTCCATCGCGGAGATCGTCAGGCGCGCGGAGACGCCGGATGACTGATCGACGAGCTCCGACTGTCGTGCCACGAAGGCGATTTCCTCGATCAGCTCCCGCATGTACGGCGGGATGTCGGTTGTAGCCGGCGCCGGCCGCTCGATCCACGCCTCCTGCTCGGTGATCTGCATGGCCGTGCGGACGTCCTGCGGATAGTGCGTCAGGATCTGCGAGTCGATGCGGTCCTTCAGCGGGGTGATGATGTTGCCGCGGCTCGTGTAGTCCTCCGGATTCGCGCTGAAGACCAGCACCACATCCATCGGGATGCGCACCGGAAAGCCGCGGATTTGCAGATCGCGCTCTTCCAGAATGTTCAGCAGGGCCACCTGAATACGCGGCGCGAGGTCGGGCAGCTCATTGATGGCGAAGATGCCCCGGTTCGTGCGGGGAATGATCCCGTAGTGAATGACTTCTTCGTCGGCGTAGGTCAGCCGCTGGTTGGCTGCCTTGATCGGATCGATGTCGCCGATGAGATCGGCCACCGTGACGTCCGGCGTGGCCAGCTTCTCCCGATAGCGTTCCTCTGGCCGCAGCCAGGCGACGGGGAGATCGTCCCCGAGCTCCGCGGCGAGCCGGCGACATCGCTTGCAAGCCGGATGAAAGGGCAAGTCGTTGATCTCGCACCCCTCGATGATCGGTATCGCCTCGTCGAGCAGCGTGGTCAGCGAGCGGAGGATGCGGGTCTTAGCCTGGCCGCGGAGGCCAAGCAGAATGATGTCGTGCTTGGAGAGGATCGCGTTGTGGACGGCCGGGATCACGGTTCGGTCATATCCGTGAATGCCGGGAAAGGTCTTCTCTCCGCGGGCGATTCTACTCAGAAGGTTTTCCCGCATTTCATCTTTGACTGAGCGGATTCGATGGCGAGAAGCGCGCAGCTCGGCGAGGGTGTGAATGTTGGTCATGATGGCTCGGGGGTTTCGGAGTCAGGATCGCGGTTGAATTCGTTCATGGCGCGGCGGAGATCGCCGCGGGCAAAGAGAACGAGCGCATCCACGGTTCGTTCGATGCCCTGCGCAACCACGGGCCACTCCTCTTCGGTGAACTCGTCGAGAACGTAATCGCGAAGTTTTCCCGCCTCCGAGTAGCTTGCACCGCGCACGCCGAATCGTAAGCGCGGGAAGCTCTCGCTGGCAAGCGAGGCGACAATCGATCGCATCCCGTTGTGCGTGCCGGCCGATCCGTTCTCCCGAATGCGCAGCTTGCCCAACGGCAGATCGAATTCGTCGTAGACGACGATCAGATCGTCGAGCGTCTCCGTATACGCATTCGCCAGCAGCTTCACCGCCTCGCCGGAGTGGTTCATGAACGTCAGCGGCCTGGCCACCACCACACTCCCTCCCCCCACCCGCCCGCTTCCGGTCAGCGAATCTTTTTCATGCTTCGTCAGATCGATGCGGAATTTCCGCGCGAACGCATCGGCCACCATCCAACCGACGTTGTGCCGGCTGCGCGCGTATTCCGCTCCGGGATTGCCCAGACCGACGATCAGCTTCATTGGGAGGCGAAGGGTAGCAGGTCGCACATAGCGGGCTGGTCAGAAACATGCATCATCCCCGATAAACCCATGGCCGAGCGGGAACGGATCGTCATCATCGATGACAGCGCGAACGACCTGCAGGTGACGCGGCGCTTTCTGGAGCGCAACGGCTACGACGTCAGCGTGGCCACCTCTGGCGAGGAAGGCCTGACTCTCGCGGCGAAGATCACTCCCGACGCGATGGTGATCGACTACCGGATGCCGGGGATGGATGGATTCGAAGTCACCCGCCGCATCAAGGCCGATCCGCAACTGCACACCATCCCAGTCCTGCTGCTGACCGGCGCCGACTCTTCGACGCACGTCGTCGAAGGGCTGGGGGCCGGTGCGGATGACTTCGTGACGAAGGGATCGGCAACGGAGATCCTTCTGGCCCGTCTGCGAGCGCTGTTGCGAGTGAAGCGGTACCAGGATCAACTGCGCAAACTCAACCAGCAGATCACGCGCGACCTGCAGATCGCCCGTCGCGTTCAGGAAGCGCTGGTGCCGCAGGGCGCGTTTGAGTCGCCGCGCCTGGAGATCCGCTCGGCGTACATTCCGAGCGAGACGCTGTCCGGCGATTTCTATGACTACTTCCTCCAGAATGGCTCGGTCTACCTCTTCGTTGCCGACGTCTCCGGCCACGGGTTGCCGGCGGCGATCCTGGTGTCGCTGCTGAAGAGCTACATCCACACCGAGGCGGATGCGACGACCAAGCTGTCCGACCTGATGGCGCGGTTGAATGATTTTCTTTTCAGCGTCAGCCTGCCGACGCAGTTTGCCACAGCGCAGCTCTTCCGCATCGAGCCGCACGGGAAGCTCGTCTATGCGAACGCCGCACACCCGTCGTTTCTGCTGTTCAAGCGCGACTCCGGAAAGGCGACGCTCGTCGAGCAGCCGAGCTATCTCCTCGGCGCCATGCCGGCGATGGCCTACGACGAGCACGCGCTCAAAATCTCCCCGGGCGATACCCTCTTTGTCTACACGGACGGGTTGACCGACCGCCGGACCGAATCAGGGGAGTTCTACTCCATCGATCGCGTGGCCGCGCTGATGGAAACCTCCGGTGACGCCGACCTGGACACGCTCTACGACTCGATTTATCGCGACGTGAAGACCTTCGCGGCGACGGATGACTTCAAGGACGATATCGCCTTCGTTGTGACGCGATTCCGCTGAGATTCGTATACTCCGGCGATGCGCTGCTCGCTCTCCATCCTCACTCTGCTTATCGCCATCGCCGCTGGCGCCGCGGAGCCGCAGCCCCCGCGCGATCCATTTCCTGCGGACTTCGTGGTCAGCCCCTGCGCACCGCCGCAAAGCTGCACGAGTTTCGGCCGCTCCCAGATGTCGGCGGCAGCGTTCTCATTTCTGGCCCTGAAACTCGATCCGAACTGGGTCGAAGCGCACGCCGACGAAATGGAACGGTCACTGGCGCCCGCCTGCCGTCGCCACGCGACCTGCCTGGCGAATCCCGCGAACAGCTTCGGCTTCTGTGATGACGTGCTTTCGGCGGAGACGGCGGACGATTGCGACGGCTTGTTCCCCGCGTCCAGGAGCGCAACCGATCACGAGCAGTGCAGCACATTCCATGAGATCTATCTCCTCGGCGTCGATCAGCAGTCGAAGCCGACCTGGAAGGCGGCGCAGGCATGCGCATCGAAAAACCCGATCGCGCATACGAAGCCGCTGGACATCTGGATGGTCCCGGCGACGATTCCGTTCGGCTCCAAAAAGTTTGTTGAGTTCTACTCGCTCGATCCCGACACGCGCGTGCCCGTGCTGGCCAACATCACCATCGAGGATCAAATCATTTACGCGCCGGCCAATCCGACGGGCAAAATGGCTACCTTCTATCCGTTTAAGCTTCCCTTCAAATTCGTCCGTGTGCCCAACAGAGAGGGGCACACCTCTTTGGTTCCGCCCATGGTGACCGTCGAGGCGGAGGGATATCCCCCGACGCAATTTCGTCTCGCCGCGACCGTCCCTGAGATGAAGGTGGAAATGCGCCCCGCTCCGTCGGCGCTCCGCCGCGGAAAAAACGTCGTGACGATTCACGCTCACGACACCGCGACCGGCCAGCCGGTGGAAGCGCGGGTCATGATCGGCGATCGCCCCGCCGGGCAGACGAACACGCCCATGACGCTCGACGTCAAGCGCGGCAAACTTCCGGAGATCTGGGTGACGTCGCTTTTCAACAAGTACAGCGACGTGGTGGTGGCAAAGGCGCAGTAATCAGGCGATCTTCTGCAGCAGCTCGACCGCCTGCGGCTTCTTGTCGTACTTCACGTCGGATGCGGCGATCTTTTCCAGATAGGGGCGGGCCTGCTGCGGCTCGTTCCGCTTGAGATAGGCGCGGGCGATCCAGAACCAGGTGTCGACGAGGTATTCGTTCTCGCTGAACCGCTGCACCTGGGCCGCCTTCTCGAATGCGGCGACCGCTTCTTCGTACTTCTGCTGCGCATAGCAGATGCGCCCGAGGTGGGTCAGCGCGTCGAAGTAGTCGTATGAGTTCTGCTCGACGGTGTCGCGCACCTGGCCGTAATACCGCTCCGCGTTGAGGAGGTCGCGTCGATCGAAATAGATCGCGCCGCAGAACAGCAGCGCGTTCCGGTAGAAATACGAATTGAAGAACGGCTGATTGCCGTCGAACAGCTGCAGCGCCTCCTGGAACAGGTGCAGCGCCTCGTCGTGATCGCCGAGCGCATAGGAGTTGAGGGCCTTCAGAGCCAGCGCCTGGGCGGTGACGTTGTTGTTGGATGAATATCGCAGCGATTGGTCGTGCAGTTGCTTGGCCTTCGCGTAGTCGCGCTCCTCATGAGAGAGATGCCCGAGCATGACGTACGACTTGTACTTGATGTCGTTAGCCTCGTCCGATTCTTCCGACGCGCACGCTTCGCTGAAGCCGGACCGGGCCGTCGACACGTCGCCGGAGTAGAGCGCCGCCACGGCGCGGTAATACGTCGCCTCCAACTTCGTGAGCACGGTGCTGCGGTCGCGCGTGAGTTGATCGATGAAGCGGGTGACCAGCTGGGCCAGGATCCGGTTGTCCGACGTGGGATCCACGATGAAGTTGTGCAGATAGACAAGTCGATTTTCCAGAATGCGCATCATCTCCAGCATCATGGTGATGCGCTGTGTATCGTCCGTCGCGTCCTTGAACAGCGAGGCCAGCTTCTTCTGCAATGCGGCGTATTGATCGTCGTATTGCTGAGAGCGAGAGTCGGACAGCTCGCTGGTTTCGTTCTGCAGCTTCGTTTCCAGGGCCACGCGTGAATCGACCAGCTCTTTGAGCCGAGCGGAGAGATCTGGTTGCGCCATACGGAGGAAATTCTACCGCTCTCGCGGTGCAATCGGAGCGCCAGCGATCTCCAGCAGCCGGAACTCGATCTGGTGGCGGTCCTCGTCGATCGACTTCACCTCCACCAGCACGTGGTCGCCCAATCGCAGCTCCCGGCCGGTGGATTCCCCGCGCAGGCGGTGCTCCCGCTCGCGGTATTGCCAGAAGTCGCCACCCACGGTGGCGATGGGCACCATTCCCTGGACGAAGATCGCATCGAGTTCGACGAACAGCCCAAACGGCGCGACGCCGGTCACGATGCCGGTGAAGGCCTGCCCCACTTTGTCGCGCATGAAAATGACTTTCTTCCACTCCAGCACTTCACGCTCCGCCTCTTCAGCCCGACGCTCGCGCGCGCTCGACTGCGCGGCGTAAAGCGGATGGACCCGCTCGATGCGCTGCAATCGTTCGCCGTGCAGAGGGCCGCTGGCCAACAGCTCGGCAAGGCGGCGATGGACGATGAGGTCGGGATACCGCCGGATCGGCGACGTGAAGTGGCAGTAGTGGTCCAGAGCCAGAGCGAAGTGACCGAGGTCTTCTTCGGAGTAGAAGGCGCGCTTCATGGAGCGAAGAATGATGTTGGTGAGAAAACGTTCCTCCGGAGTGCCGGTCACCGCTTTGAGGATCCGCTGCAGCTCGCCGGGGCGAATCTCTTCCACATCGCCGCGCAGGACCAGCTTGAATTCCTTGAGGATCTCGCGCAGGTCCTCGAGCTTCCGCGGGTCGGGCTGTTGGTGAACGCGAAAGATGCCCGGCTGATTGGCGAAGACCAGCTCCTGCGCTACGACCTCATTTGCCGCGAGCATGAATTCTTCGATGATGCGATGCGCGACGTTGCGCTCGCTCGGCTTGATGGCCTCGATCTCTCCTGATTCGGTCAGCAGTACGTCCGCTTCCGGCAGATCGAAATCAATGGAGCCGCGTCCCTCTCGGCGCGTGCGGAGAATCTCGTAGAGCGCGAGCATCCGCTCGAAATCCGGAATGAGAAGGGCGTAGCGCTTTCCCAGTTCGGGCGTGCGATCGGTGAGGATGGCGTTCACGTTCGTGTAGGTCATCCGCTCTTTGGTTCGGATCACCGACTTGTACACTTTGCGATCGATGAACCGGCCGCGCCGATCGATCTCCATGTCCACGGAGAATGTGAGGCGCTCCACTTGCGGATTGAGCGAGCAGATGCCGTTCGACAAACGCTCCGGAAGCATCGGGACGGCGCGGCCGGGAAAGTACACGGAAGTTCCGCGCTCGAACGCTTCGTCGTCGAGGATGCTCCCCTCCTTCACGTAGTGTGCGACATCGGCGATGTGCACACCGAGCAGATAGTTTCCGTTCGGGAGGATTCGAACTTCGACGGCATCGTCGAAATCTTTCGCGGTTTCTCCGTCGATCGTGACGATGTTGCGTTCGCGCAGGTCGACGCGCCGACCGATCTCCTCCGGGACGACCTTCACGGGAACGGATTCGGCCTCCTGCAGCACTTCCGCCGGGAAGTCATGTGGAATGTGGTACTTGCGGATGACGATCTCGATGTCCACGCCGGGGTCGCCGATGAATCCGAGGAGCTCGACGACGCGGCCGCGCGCGGTATTGCTCGATCGGTCGGGATAGCGCTCGATTTCTACGTTGACCATCTCGCCGTCGCGCGCGCCCATCGTCTCCTCGCGGCCGATCAGCACGTCATGATCGAGACGGGTGTCGAATGGGACGACGAACGGGTCGCGTGGATGGTCGTGAAAACGGCCGACAACGGTCCGGTGTGCGCGCCGCAGGACCTGGGAGATTTCGCCGATGAAGAGATCGCGATTGTGGAGACGGCGGTAGTTCGGATTCTTCTTGTCCACGCGAACGACGACCAGGTCGCCGTTCATCGCTCCCTTCATGGCCCGCCGATCGATGTAGATGTCCGGCTGTTGGTCGCCGCCGAAGATTGTTCCGTAGCCATCGGGATGAACCTTGATGCGTCCGGCATGATAGGGGGTGAATTCCAGAAGTGAGTAACGCTTCCCGCGAACGGCGAGAATGATCCCCTCGCGTTCCAGCTCTTCGATGGCGCGCTCG
>QHVS01000327.1 GCA_003223635.1 Acidobacteriota bacterium
GAGTCGCGGTCGCGCGTCGTGGTTCCGCTTGTTCTCCTGGCCACAGCATCCGCGGTCATTCGCGAGGTCCGTTGGCAGGCCTACCGCCATTCCCCGGAGCTCCACTCGATGGCGCCGAGCGGATGGATCATCGCCTGCGTTCTCGTTGGCGTGTTCCTGGCCGCGCTCCTTTTCTTTTATGCATTCGCTCTTGTCGCCTGGGGAGTGGGCCGACTCCTCGGCGGCAACGCTGAGCGACGATCCGTGCGCCTGGCGCTCGCCTGGTCGCTTGCGCCGGTCATCTGGGCGTTGCTCTACCGGATTCCCGTCGCCTTGTTCGCGCCGGCGATCGTGGCCAAGTCAGCGGGGATCGGCGACATCATCACGGTTTTCAGATCAATGGCGGCGTCGATGAACGCAACGGTCGTGGTGACTGCGGTGATCGTCGCGGTGCTGAATCTTGCAGTCGCTCTGTGGGCCGCGTTGATCGCCTCGGTTGCGCTCTCGGAAGTGAACCGATTCTCGATTTGGCGCGGCGCAGCGACTCTGATTTTTTCGCTGCTGGCGCCGCTCATCGTGATCGCCGCGTTCCTGATATCACGCCACTCGTGATGCCGCGAGTCGTGCGATATCGTGAGCCAGGTCCGCCGGTTCGATCGGCTTCTGCCGGTAAATCTGAAAACCCGACGCAAGAATGCGTTCCTGCTCGGCGCGTGCACTGAGGACGGTGAGCGCAAGCGCCGGCGTCTGGCCGCCCTCTTCAGGCGCAAGGGCGCGAACTCGTTCGAGGAATAGGCATCCATCCATGTCGGGGAGCGCGATATCGCAGACGATCATGTCAGGTCGCCAGCGTCGCAAGACGTCCAACCCGCTCGCCGCTGTCGCTGTGACCATCGCCTCAGCCCCGCAACGTTGCGCGATCGCAGCAATTACCTCTCGGTTGTCTGCTTCATCATCAACGATGAGGACACGAATCCCGTCGAGCCTGGGCAGAGCGACCTTCCGATCTCGGTCGCGCTCCACGAACCGTTCGCCCGTCGCCGTGGCCAGGGGAAGGTGAATGGTGAACGTGGTTCCTTTTCCTTCCCCCTCGCTTTGCGCTTCGATGGTGCCGCCATGGAGTGCCACCAGGTGCCGGGCGATGGCCAATCCGAGGCCGAGGCCGCCCCTGCGTTGGCTCGCTCCAGGATCGCCCTGTCGGAATCGATCGAAGATGTGGGGAAGAAGTTCCGGTTCGATCCCTGCTCCGCTATCTCGAATGTCGATCCTCGCATCCTCGGCCCGACGCAGTCGGATACTGATCGTCCCACCATGCGGAGTGAATTTGACCGCATTGGACAGGACATTCCAGATGACTTGCTGCAAGCGTGATGGGTCAGCGAGGACGGGGCAGGGATCAGATCCCAGGTCCGCATCGATGAGGATGTTTTTCCCTTCCGCGGCAGGGACGAGCCCCGCCACCGCCGGCTGGAGCAGGGACAGCAGATCGATCGTTCGCATTTCCAATCGCAGCTTGCCTGAAGCGATGCGAGCCTCGTCGAGCAGATCCTCGATCAGTTTTACCTGGGCCTGGGTGCTTCGCTCGATGGCGTTCAGAGCTTCGAGTTGAGTTTGTTCGTCCAGTCCGCCGAGCCGGAGCATGCGTGCCCATCCCAGGATCGACGTGAGCGGTGTGCGCAACTCGTGAGAGATCACGGCGATGAATTCGTCCTTCTCCCGATTGGCTTGACGGAGGCTCTCCGCCAGCTGTTCCATCTCGCGCCGGGCACGGACCTGTTCGGTGACCTCGAAGGCGAACACCATGACGCCCTCAATCTGTTTGCGCCCGTCGTACATCGGCTGGTAAATGAAATTGAAAAAGCTTTCCTGCCCAGCGTCTCCATCGCCGCTCTTCAGCACCGCCCGTGATTCACGGCCGATGTACGGCTCGCCCGTTCTGAATACCTGATCGAGCAGTTCGAAGAATCCCTGGCCTTCGAGTTCCGGAATCGCTTCCCGCACCGGCTTTCCGAGCAGCTCGCGATCGCCGAACAACTGCCGATAGAGAGGATTGACCAGGTCGAAGACGTGATCTGGACCGCGCAGTACACAAATGATTGCTGGCGCTTGCATGAACAGCGTGTACAGGTTCGAGCCCGCACGCTTGTCGCGGCCTTCAATACGGTCGCGACTGGCAAGCTCTGCCCGGCTGTCAACGCTCAATGGCCCTCCCGATCATCGAGCCGGAGCAATGCATATGGGCTGCCGCCCACAAAAGCATTGAAGGTTAGAGAGATAACTGGCGTTCTCTACCGGGGAACCGCTATCGACGCGGTGCTGATGCTCCGCAGCGGCAGAAGATCAACGCGCAGTCGCGGACGGGTTGAATCGAGCCGTCCAACAGCTTGCGATAGCGAAACACTGAAGCCGACAGATCGAGCGGCTCGCGCCGGCTGCGCATGTGGTGGTAGACAGGCGATGCGGCCCGCAGATGAAACGGCGTCGGCTCGACGACGGTCGCCTCGAGAACTCCGACCAGCGCGACCGCCTGAACCTGATTTCGAGTGCTCATTGCTGACCTTACCGACATCTCCCGCCGTGGGCGTCAAGCACTCCCCACAACGCTTCGTACAGGGTGTGCACATCGTGAGGGAGCATGTCGAAGCTATCGTCCTGCCAACTCGCCGAGTAACTGACTTTACTCCCGTCGCGCTTCGTGATCTCCAGCGTCAACGAATAGTAAAACTGATCCGTCCGCCCGCTCTCGACAGGAAGCCGGTACGACGCCTTCCAACTCGCCGGATTCGCGAGTGTCACAATGCCATCGGTCTGTCGACGCTGTTCCTCGGAAATCTGGCCGCACGAGCTGCTGCCGTCGGAACGGACGACGATCATGCCTTTTCCCGTGCCGGCGAAACCGCCTCCCGTCCAAATGCTCGCGGACCATGCCGCCGGTGGAGTCTGCGTCAGCCGCATCTCGCGCATCACCGTGGTCGTGTCGCCGTCGTCGGCAGGGACGGCGATCGAAGCGTCGCGCGCGGCAGCCAACGCCGCGCCGGCGGGCGGGAGGCCGGGGGTGGAATCGGCGATGACCACGTCGATCGGATCCGAGCGGCGGAGCGTCAGGTCGATCTCCACCTCCTGCGCCCCGCGCACGATGACGCGCTGCCAGCCAGGTGCGAGGAACTCTCGAA
>QHVS01000103.1 GCA_003223635.1 Acidobacteriota bacterium
ACGGAAGGCGCTCGATGCTCTTGAGTTTGACCGTGTCGAACCCGGGCGGCGGATCGTCGCCTGGCCAGTGGCTTTCCGGAATCGAGACTCCTTCGAAGAGCGACACCCCGCGGTCCCGCGCCTGGGCATCGAGCGCCGCCATTTCCAGCGATCGGCGTGTCAGCGGCGTGGTCTGGCCACGCGCGAGTGTGGCGATTTGTGCGTCGAGCGGCGCGTCGCCAAACTCCGGCCATGGGTGAATGTCAGCGAACCCGCCGCCGATCCTGATCAACGCTCCCCGCCGCGGTCCCGGCGCAGCGAGCGCGCTCAGAGCGCGCCGCGGCTGCAGGTCATATTCGCTGTACCAGATCACGCCAGACATCCCATCACGAAGAGAATGCCGAAGGCCCACTGGAGCGCACCGGCCATTGCCAGACATCGATTCAACTCTGCGCCACGGGACAGGCGCACGCGCACAACGAGCGCGATGGCCAACGGAAACGCGATGAGCACGATCAGCAGAAGCCAGTTACTGCGCATCCCGGCGATCGCAACGGCGATTAGAAACGGAAGCGTGGCGCAGACGGCAATTTCCGCGACGGCAAATCGCTCGCCGAACCGAGCGGCCAGCGTATGCTTTTCGCTGGCGCGATCGGCTGCGACGTCGCGCAGATTGTTGATCGCCAGCAAGACCACGGCGAGACATCCGACTGCCAATCCAGCGATCCCCGCCGCTGGGTCGACCGCGAGTCGTTGCACGTAGTAGGAGCCGGCCACGGCGATGAAGCCGAAGAAGACCAGCACGAACAGCTCGCCCATGCCGTGATAGGCCAGCGGATACGGTCCGCCGGTGTAGGCATACGCAGCGAGAATCGAGGCGATGCCGATGATCGCGATCGGCCATCCGCCGCGGATCATCAGCGGAATCCCGAAGAGCGCGGCGAGACCAAAGCAGACATAGGCGCCGGCGAGCACCGAATTTGAGCTCAGCAATCCAGCCTGCGTCACTCGCAACGGCCCGAGGCGTTCGGAGGTGTCGGCGCCGCGCTGGTAGTCGAGCGCGTCATTGACCAGGTTCGTTCCGATCTGAATGAAGACCGCACCGAACAGCGCACAGGCGAAGATCGTCCACCGAATCCTGGGGATGGCGAGCGCGGTGCCCACGAGTACCGGGACGACCGACGCGGAGAGCGTCTTCGGACGCGCGGCGAGCAGCCAGGAAGTTGCGGAGCGCCGCCAACCTGGCGGCCGGTTCGCCGGCAACTTGCCGGCGGGCGGGCTGGAAGCCCGCGGACCGGCCGGCTGGTAGCCGGCGTTACTCATGGGAATCTGGGAAACTTCTTGAAATCGGGCTTCCGGCGCTCCACGAACGCGTTGCGTCCTTCCTGTGCCTCTTCCGAAAGGTAATACAGGAGGGTGGCGTTCCCGGCGAAGTCGAGCAGTCCAATCTGACCGTCGCAATCGGCGTTGAGCGCGGCCTTCACGCAACGCAGAGCCATCGGCGAAAGCTGCAGCATCTCGCGGCACCATTGCAGCGTCACTTCCTCGAGCTCCTTGAGAGGCACGACTGCGTTGACCAATCCCATCTCGAGCGCTTGCTTTGCGTCGTACTGCCGGCAAAGGAACCAGATCTCGCGAGCCTTCTTCTGTCCGACGATCCGAGCCAGATACGCCGATCCAAGGCCGCCGTCGAATGAGCCGACGCGCGGGCCGGTCTGGCCGAAGCGCGCGTTGTCCGCGGCGATGGTCAGGTCGCAGACGACATGAAGCACGTGTCCGCCGCCGATCGCGTAGCCGGCCACCATGGCCACCACCGGCTTGGGCAGGCTGCGAATCTGTTTCTGCACGTCGAGGATGTTGAGGCGGGGCACTCCCTTCGAATCGACGTAGCCCGCTTTGCCGCGCACTGTCTGATCGCCTCCCGAGCAGAACGCCTCCGACCCTTCGCCGGTGAGGATGACGACGCCGATCTCCGCGTCATCGCGCGCCATATCGAACGCCTCCTTCAGCTCACTTACCGTCAGCGGGCGAAAGGCGTTCCGCATCTTCGGACGGTTGATGGTGATCTTGGCGATCCCGTCTTTGGTGCGCTCGTATTTGATGTCCTTGAACTCATGAATGGCGGTCCACATGGCGCGTGATTGTATGCTCGGGGCATGCGGGCGCCGGAATCGGTCGAGGTCTACAAATTCGGCGGAGTGGCCATGGGCGATGCGGATGCTGTGCGCATGGCGGCCACCCATGTGCGTGCCGGCGGACCTCGCCTCGCGGTGATCGTCTCCGCCATGCAAGGCATCACCGATCTCCTGCACGGTGCAGCGCGCGCGGCGGTTCAACGCAATGCGTCCGCGTGGGAGGCGGCAGTCGAGGAATTCGAGAAGCGTCATCGTGCTGTCGTCGGCGATCTCCTTCGACAGCGCAAGCGTCTGAACAGCGAGATTGGCCAGTCAGTCCGCGAATTGCGTGCGATGTGCGAGAGCATCTCCGTCCTCCATGAGCTGACCCGCCGCGCCGAAGACGCTGTCGTAGCCCGGGGAGAGCGACTGATGGCCCGCATCTTCGTGGAGTTCCTGAACGAGCAGCGGATCGCCGCGTCGTACGTCGATGCCGCCGACGTGATTCTCACCGCGCCGCGCCTCGGCAGCCTCTGGCCGGACTTCACCAAATGCGAGCGCGCGGCGAAACGCGTCATCCGCCCGCTACTCGACGAGGGAAAGGTGATCGTGATTCCCGGATACATTGGCCGCGGCCCCGACGATGAAGTGGTCACCCTCGGCCGGGGCGGCTCTGATTTTTCCGCCGCCATCGTCGCGCGCAGCCTCGGCGCGCGCAGCGTGACGCTCTTCAAGGAAGTCGACGGGCTGATGACCGCCGATCCGAAGAGCGTGCCCAATGCGCGCGTGCTCGCCGACGTCCACTATCGCGAGGCAGCCGAGCTGGCGTTCTATGGCGCCAAGGTTCTGCATCCGCGGACGATGATTCCGCTCGTCGATCGCCGCATCCCGCTCTTCGTGCGCAACGCGTTCCGGCCGGAGTCGAGCGGAACGCGGATCGCCGCCGACGTGAAGCCCGGCCCCTATCCGGTGAAGGCGCTGACCGCCATCCACCGCCAGGCGCTCATCGCCATCGA
This sequence comes from Acidobacteriota bacterium, assembly GCA_003223635.1. Classification (GTDB taxonomy): domain Bacteria; phylum Acidobacteriota; class Thermoanaerobaculia; order Gp7-AA8; family Gp7-AA8; genus QHVS01. The sequence goes on from QHVS01000103.1 coordinate 3,110, forward strand.
GGGCAAAGGAATGATCGGCGTTCCGGGCGTTGCTGGCCGCGCCTTCACGTCGCTGGCACAGGCCGGACACTCGGTTTCGATGATCAGCCAGGCCTCGAGCGAATCGAGCATCTGCTTTGTCGTTCCGGAAAGCGAAGCGGATCACGCGGTGCGAGCGCTACACGCGGCGTTCGAGGCGGAGCGCCGGATGAAGCTGATCGATCGCATCGACGCCGAGAAGAAGCTCGCCCTGATCGCCGTGGTCGGATTGGGAATGCGCGGCCGTCCGGGAATCGCTGCACGCACCTTTTCGGCGCTGAGCGGACAGCGCGTGAATGTCGTGGCCATCGCCCAGGGATCGTCGGAGCTCAACATCACGGTGGCGGTGAGCGAGTCCGACGCGACGCGCGCACTGGTCTCCCTGCACAATGAGTTTCAGCTCGACAAGATCCGCCCGCTCGCGGACACCTCCGGGCGCGAGTCGAAGCTCACCCTTCTAGGCTTCGGCCAGATCGGACGCGCCTTGACCGGCCAGCTCATCGCTCAGGACAAACATCTCCGCTCCGAGCTGGGCCTGGACGTCAAAGTGATCGCCATCGCCGATCGCTCGGGCATCAAGGTCCAGGAAAAGGGCTTCTCCGCGTCAGCCATGCAGCGGATGTCGAATCACAAAGCGTCCGGAGCGCGACTCTTCGACCGGCATTCGCCGCTGACGCTCAAACAACTGCAGACCATGATGCGTGAGGAGCTGTGGCTGTTGCCGTCGCATCGACCGATTCTCGTAGACATCACGTCCGAGGAGACGGCGCCGCTGCTGCAGGAAGCTTTGGAGCGCGGATTTCATCTGGTGCTGGCGAACAAGAAACCGCTGGCTGTTCCGCAGATCGAATACGACCGGCTCTTTCAGACAGCGCGCGAACGGGGATTGTCGATCCGATACGAAGCGACCGCGGGTGCCGGACTGCCGGTGCTCGACACCATCTCCAAGCTGCAGGAGGCGGGCGACCGCGTCGATACGATCGTCGGCTGCTTTTCCGGCACGCTCGGCTACATCATGACTGCGCTGGAAGACGGCCGCCGGTTCTCCGCGGCCGTGCGTGAAGCGTGGAAGCTGGGTTTTACCGAACCTGATCCGCGCGACGATCTCTCGGGGACCGATGTGGCCCGCAAGGCGCTGATCCTCGCGCGCGCGCTCGGCCGCCGCGCGGAGCTCGCCGACATCAAGTTGGAGCCGCTCTTCGGAACAGGCGTCGACCATTCGAACCCTGCCCGTTTCATCGCCAATCTGGCCGCGTTGGACAACGACTTTGCCGAGCGAGTGAACCGCGCGCGCAGCGAGAAGCGCGTCCTGCGCTATGTGGCCACGGTGAATCGGAAAGAGATCCGCGTCGGAATCGAGGCCGTGCCGGAAAGCTCGCCGATGGGACGCCTCCGCGGCACGGACAATCAGGTGGCGATTTATTCGAAACGCTACAAGACGAATCCTCTCGTCGTCACCGGGCCCGGAGCGGGCGCGCAAGTGACTGCCGCCGGTGTGCTGAACGACATCGTGGCCATCACCGTCGAGGAGAGGAGGCGGTGAAGGCGACCGTGTTCGCTCCCGGATCGATTGGCAATGTCGGACCGGGATTCGACGTACTGGGCCTGGCCGTCGATGGCATCGGCGACCGCGTCACCGTCGAGCTGTCGAGCGGACCGGAGGTGCCGGTCCGCGTGCGGGGCACCGACGCGGCGATGATCCCCACCGATCCGTCGAAGAATGCCGCGGCGATCGCCGCGAACGCGATGCTGCGACGTTACGGCCGGAGCCGCTCCGCCGTCGTGATCATCGACAAGGGGTTGCCGGTGTCAGGCGGAATGGGCGGAAGCGCGGCGAGCAGCGTCGCGGGCGCATACGCGGCCGCGCTCGCGTCGGGCGATCCGGCCACGAAAGAGGAGATCATGACCGCGGCGCTGGAAGGTGAGATGTTCGTTTCCGGGCGCCATCTCGACAACATCGCTCCGATCACCCTCGGCGGTCTGGTGCTGTCGCGATCGATCGATCCCATCGACGCGATTCCGCTGCCGGTGCCGCCCGCCTGGTCCGTGGCCTTGATCACTCCGAATGTCCGCATCGAAACGAAACAGGCGCGCGCGATTCTGCCGGAACAGTGGGATCGCGCGTCGTGGATCCAGCAGATGGCAAACACTGCTGCGCTGATCGCCGCATTCATGTCGGCCGATGGTGCACTGGCCAGGCGTGCGCTGGATGATCACTACGCCGAGCCGCGCCGAGCGCCGAGGATTCCGCACTTCGCAGAGGTGAAGCGTGCGGCGCTCGATGCCGGCGCGTTCGGCTGCTCGATCAGCGGATCCGGCCCTACGATCTTCGCCATCGTCGACGGCGACACCGCCGAGCGCTGCCTGGCGGCGATGCGCCGCGCGATGGGCGACGTCGAATGTCAGGCGCGCGTCGCGGCGATCGCCCGGCGAGGGGCGCATCCGGTATGAGCGAATGGCTCGCCTGCGTGCTCTGCCGGCGTCAGTTCGATGCTGCGGAAACGCGTTACACGTGCGATTGCGGCGGCCTGCTCAACGTGGAACGCGATCGGGTGCGACTCGAGCGACGCGTTTTTGATGAGCGCCGCAGCAGTCGCCGCGCCATCGATCAAAGCGGAGTCTGGAGATTTCGCGAAGCCGTTCTCTCGATCGACGAGTCCCGAATCGTCACGCATCCGGAAGGAGCCACCCGTTTGTACGAACGCGACGGCATCCTTTTCAAACACGAAGGTGAGAATCCGACAGGCTCGTTCAAGGATCGGGGCATGACCGTAGCCATGACACAGGCCGTTCGACTCGGAGCGCGCGCCGTCGCCTGCGCGTCGACCGGCAACACCAGCTCGTCGCTCGCTGCATACGCCGCTCAAGCTGCTCTCCGCGCCATCGTATTCGTCCCCGCGGGGAGAATCGCCGCTGGAAAACTGGCCCAGACCCTCGCCTATGGCGCGCTTTGCCTCCAAGTCCGCGGCGATTTCGACGCCGCCATGCGCCTGGTGCTCGAGGCATCGCAGCGGCTGGAGATGTACCTCGTCAACTCCATCAACCCGTTCCGCATCGAAGGGCAGAAGACCATCGTCTGGGAACTGCTGCAGGATCTCGAGTGGAACCCTCCCGACTGGATCGTCGTCCCCGCCGGCAACCTCGGCAACACCAGCGCGTTCGGCAAGGCGCTGATCGAAGCGCGCGATGCAGGCTGGATCTCCAGGATGCCGCGGCTCGCCGCCATTCAGGCCAGCGGAGCCAACCCGTTCTATCGCAGCTTTCGACAAAACTTCGAACAGCGGCATCGCCTGACGCCGGAGACGGTGGCCACGGCGATTCGAATCGGCGATCCGGTGAGCTACGACAAGGCGGTCGCTTCGATCCGAGCCACGAATGGCGTCGTCGAAGAGGTGACCGATCAGGAGCTGATGCAGGCCAAGCGCGACATCGACCGGATGGGCATCGGCTGCGAGCCGGCGTCAGCGACCACGCTCGCCGGCGTGCGCAAGCTGCGCGCCTCCGGCGTGATCCACCTCCGCGAACGCATCGCCTGCGTGCTGACCGGGCACGTTCTAAAAGATCCGGATGCGATCCTGAAGAACGTCGCGCCGGAACAGATCGTGGAGATCGATCCCGATCTCAGCGAGGTAGAGCGGGCGATACGAAGTTCCGAAGCCGCTCGATGAATCGCTGCGGCTGTTCCCACGGGACGCGATGGGCGGAATCGGGACAGATCCACAATTCCGCGTTCGGCAGACGCTCGGCAGCGCGGCGGGCGGCTTCGACGTACTTCGAATCATGCTCCCCGGCGATCCAGAGTGTGGGAACGGCAATGTCTCGAAGGCTCGAATGCAGCACGGCAGGCGACCAGTCGCGCAAGGCTTTCGCGAGCGCGCTGCGATCGAAGTCGGCCTCACTGCGCACCAGCGGATTTTGCCGCCCGCCAAAGACCGGCTGCGCATTCCACGCCGCGACGACGGAATCCCACGGCTCCGACTCAAACCGCCGCGCCCAGGTCTCGTCGAGCTCGCGTCGGCCAGGCTCGGGATAGGTGAGCCCGGCGGAGACGAGCACCGCGCCGGCGAGGGCGCCGGCGCCCCACTGAGAAATCAATCGCAACGCGAGTCGCGCTCCCATCGAATAGCCGAGGAGGATGTCGTTCGGCGACGGGCGGAGATCATCGAGTGAATCGCCACTGAAGAGACTCGGCGCTCGCACTTCGAAGCCGGCGTCCCGCAGGAAATCCCAGTCTCCGCCGCGCCCCAGAAAACCGTGCAGACACCAGATCACGCCCATAGCGCGTCGTAGCGTTCCCAGACGCGGCGCGTCGCTTCGCGATCGGGACGCATTTCGATGACCGACGACTCGATGCCCCACATCTTCGACCACGCGTCGAAGGTGAGGCCGTGCGCGTTCTCAATCAGCCGCTCGCGAACTTCGGGAGCAACCTTGCGCAGCGAGGCCACGCGATCGAAAACGCGGCCTCCGCCATTGTTGATGATCACGATCTTGAAGGAGGCCCGGAGTTGCGGAACAACCCAAGGCGCATTGAAGTCGTACAGCGCCGTCAGGTCGCCCACGATGCACCAGTTCTCCGCCCCTTCGGCACACCATCCGAAGAAGGTGGAGAGCTGGCCATCGATGCCATTCGCGCCGCGATTTGCTTCCATCACGAAACCGCGCGGCTCGCGCGTGGCAGCGAGGTCCCACTCGCGGATCGGAAGACTGTTGCCGAGGTAGACGCGCGAGGCGCGTGGGATCTGGAGGGACAGGGCCCGAATCATCGTCAACTCCGACTTCGGCTCCTGATCGAGGATGCGCGCAAATTGCACCGCCATCTTCCGATCGCGCTCGAAAAACGCTTCGTCCCTCGGATGTGGCCGGCAATTTGGCAGCTCGCCGATCGACCGCACCTCGCCGCGCGAGAGGCCGACGAAAGGAAGCGCACTGTAGTGAATGATGCGAAGGTCGCGCTGCGTCTCCTCGAGATCTCGCCAGAAGCGTAGCGTCGGCACATTGCCGATGCGGATCACCGAGTCGAAGCCGCCGCGTGTGAGCATCCGCTCGTTCCGGATGAGAATGTCCGCCAGCGCAGGATCCTCTCGCAATCCCGACATCGGCTCGGCGAAGATCGGCGCGTTGAGGCGCAATGCGAATTCGCGAACGCGCTCGCGATCGCTCGGCGCCAGACCGCCGGCCAGCACCAGAGGGCGCTCACTCATCGATGAGAGGCTCATCGAATTCGATATTCAGATGCAGGGGGCGCTGTCGATCCCACTGCTCGATCGATGTCGCGGCATACGGCCCGAAAATGCCGACCTGCTCGACGGCCTGCGGGGCGCCGCTGCCGCGGAAGCGCGCCGGCCGATCGGCCGTGATCAGGACCAGCGGTGCGCCGGCGTAGTACGACTCGACCGCCGCCGGCAGCAGCTCGGCCACCGCCGTCCCGGATGTGGTCACTACAGCCACCGGTTTGCCATCGCGCTTGATCCGGCCGAGGGCGAAAAAGGCTGCGGAGCGCTCATCGAAGAAGGAGATGGTCGCCGCGTCGGCCAGCGCAACGACGAGCGGCGCGTTCCTCGATCCGCCGCAAACGATGAACTCCGCGACTTCGAGATGCCGCACGCGAGCGATCACCTCGCGGGCGGCGGCGATGTTGGTCATACCGCAACCGGCGCGGTGAGTCCGAACAACGACTTCACCTGCTCCCGCTTTTCGCGCAGTTCGTCGAACTCGCGCTCCAGCCGGCTCTCAGCCAGCAGCCCGGCACCGGAGCCGATGCGCATCGAGTCGCCAAGCCACTGCACGTTTCGAATGGCCACCACCGCGAGCCCGCGATGATCTTCCCGCTCCAGTCCGAACGGAGCGCCGAACGTTCGCCGGCGCACGCCGCGGTCCGCTTCGCGCAGCCAGCGATCTCCTGCCTCGGTCCGCGGTGCGACGCCCAAGGCCGCAGTGGGATGGAGGCGACGGACGATGTCGGCAAACGACATTTTTTCCGCCCCCATCTCTTCGAAGCGTATCAGCGTCATCAGATGAGCGATGGACGGCAATTGAAGGATGCCTAGCGCGCCGACCTCCACGTTTCCGAAAGGAGCGACTCGGCGCACGATATCGTCCACAACCAGGCGATGCTCGCGCAGCTCCTTTTCATCGCGCAGCAATTCCGACGACCGGTCCGCCGGGCGCGTCCCGGCCAGAGCCATGGTCCGATATCCGCGGCCGTCGGTCTCGAAGAGCATCTCCGGCGTCGCGCCGAACATGCCGTGTTGCTTGTATGAGTAGCCGTACGCCCACATGCCGCTGGGAATCTCGCTCAGGCGCGTGAAGAACCAGCGCCAGGGATCCACATCGACTCTGCCATGCTCGAAAAGCACGGGCACGATCTTCTGAAACTCCCCGCGATGCATCGCCGCCTTCGCCGAATCGAAGAGCGGCGCGAATTCGTCGATCGAAAGCGGCTGCCACTCGATCCGCGGCGTCGGCGCGGCAGGAAATCGCTTCGCCAACTCCTCGGCGCTGATCTCTTCCCACCGGGCAGGATGCCGCCACGGGTGGGGGTCCGACAGAAAAAAATCTGTGATGTAGAACGCCGGGCGGCCGGGGCGGCGAAACGGCAATTGTTCGAATGGTCCCCAGCCGACGAAGAGGCGGCCGGGGGCGGTCTGGATGAACGCAAAGTCGCGATGCATTCCGGCGAGATTGTATGCGCTTCGCGAGAACGGTTGTCAGTCGTCGGCTGTCTGTGAAATCGTCCCGAGAGTGCCCGACAACCGACCACCGACCACCGATCACCCGTACTCGGGACCGAACCCGGCGAAGATTCAGACGATGTTCGCGTCGATCGCCCGCCGCTACGATCGGGCGAACACGATCCTCTCCGCTGGCATCCACCATCGTTGGCGGCGGCGCGCCGTTCGTCGGTCTGGCGTGCAGTCAGGAGATGCGGTGCTCGACTGCGCGACCGGCACGGGCGACCTGGCCATCGCCTTCCGCCGCGCCGTCGGTGAAACGGGAAGAGTGGTGGGCACGGACTTCTCGCCGGAGATGCTCGAGCTGGCTCGGACCAAGGCGCCCGACATTGCATTTGGACCGGCGGACGTGACGTCGCTGCCCTACGCCGACGCGATGTTCGACATCGCCAGCATCGCGTTCGGCATCCGCAACGTCGCCGAGCCGCGACGCGCCATCGCCGAGATGGCGCGAGTCGTGCGGCCGGGCGGGCGGGTGGTGGTGCTCGAGTTCGGACAACCGCGGAGTCGCCTCTTCGGTTCTCTTTATGATCTGTACCGCAAACGCATTGTCCCGATTCTGGGCGGCGCGGTCACCGGTCAGCGCGCCGCGTACGAATACTTGGAGAGCTCCGCGGCCCGATTTCCGTCGGGCCCCGACTTCGTGGCGCTCATGCGCGAGAGCGCGTCGTTCGCCGACATCCTCTGCGAGCCGCTGTCCCTAGGCATCGCCTGGCTGTACGTCGGCGTCACGGCCGCGAATACTGGTCGATGATCCGCTCGATGGCCCGGCGGCAGACGCGGCAGAAGCCGACCTCGTCGCGCGTGAACATGATGCAGTCGATCTCCGGCCGGTAAAGCCCGTGCGATTCGTACGCCGCCCCCTCGAAGGCGCCCACTTTCCCGGCGTACTGCTGCGAGGAAAGGAGCTTCGTCTCCCACTCGCGCTGCTCGCGGAACAGCTTGTCCATCTCGCCTTCCGGAGCGTTTGCGGCGCGCAGCTTCGCCCGCTCCGCCTGAACGGCGCGACTGTGCTTCTCGAACTCTTTCTTGTTCCACGGGGTCGGCAGCGGCACACCCGGATCGGCACCCCATTTGGGATGCGCGCCGTTCGCCGTCGCGTTCGGCTCCCACGGTTCAGGATGTTCCGTCCCACCCGACGTGGCGTAAGCCACAGGAGATGTGAAGTACTCGTCGGCCAGCGCAGCGAAGTGATGTCCGAACTCATGCACGAACACGTGCTCGGCAAACGCGCTGTCGACACACGCGGTGGCTTGATCGTTGAAGATTCCCCCTCCGCCGTATTGCTTCTCGTTCACCAGGATCTCCAGAAAGTCATATGGAGCCGATGAAGCAACGTCGCGCATGCGATGGTCGTCGAGCGTGAGCACGTAGCGCTCTGAATCGAAGATGTTGTACTGCACGCCGGTGGCCGTACGCCGGTTGTCCCCGGTGCGCGGACGATGCACGCCACTCTGCGCCTCCACGACTTGGAGGGCGCGAACGTTGAAATCTTTCTTTCGACTCTTGAACGGCTCGGTGTCGAAGAGCTTGGCCACCATCCGCTCCACATCCTTGTGAAGTTTCGGCAGCTCCGCCTCGGTGTATCCCTCGCCGATGACCAGCAGGTCGACTTTCTCCGCCGTCGGACCGTTCTCGAAGACGCTCCACACGCCGGCTTGCGCTCCGCAGAGTTGACGAAGCGGGAGCTCGGATCGATGAGCGTGGACCAGATCTGCTGAAATGCGCCGTCCTTGTCGCGCTTCTTGATGACGAGTTGCACCGGCTTCTTCGGCCAGGGGAAGCGCACCGACTCCTCGAACGTGCCGGCCCTCTCCTTCGCTTCGTCCGTGGTCACCCATTCACCGAAGACCGACGCGAACCCGCGCGAGTAGACGGCCTGATTCGTGTCGCGATCGATCACCTCGAAGAAATAGTTGCCGAGGTTGAGCGAGTCGATCAGGCGGGAACGGCTGCCAGGCCACGCTCCGTCCGAGACCACCGAATCGAGAGCGATGATTTCTTCGCCTCGGTTTCCGGTGTGGAAGTAATTGACCCGCATGGTCCGATCGAGGAACAGATCGTCAAATCGGGCGGCGAAGGCGTTTGCGGTGACAAAAAGGAGAACGAGGAACTTGCGCATGGCGCGGATTGTAAACTTGCGGCCATGCGCCGGGCCTGGATCGTCGCCGTGTGCATCATATTCGGCGGGCTGAAGCCCGCCGCTCCACAGGTTCTTCAGGAGAAGATCGTCGTGGAGCGCATCCTCGTCGATGCGCGGGTGACCGGCTACACCGGCGAGCCGATTCTGGGGCTGACGACCGCTGACTTTCGCGTGCGCATCGACGGCAAGCCGGCGACGGTGGAGTCGGTCGAGTGGATTCCGGAGAGCGCCGCAGCGCGCGAGCTGGCCGGAATCGATGCGCCGCTGCCGGAAGTGAACAAGACGATGGATGTCCCCCCGCCGCAAGGCCGGCTGCTTATCTTTTTCTTTCAGACCGACTTCGCCCGCCACAACAGCCGAGTGGCAGGGCAGATGGAGATCCTGCAGAAGATCGATCAACTGCTCGAGTGGCTGGAGCCGGAGGATCGCGTCGCCGTCCTCTCCTTCGATTCGCATCTCAAGTTCCGGCTCGATTTCAGCGACGACAAGCACCGCATCGAGGGAGCGATGCGCGATGCGCTTCTGACCAACGAGCCGAACACGCCGCCGATTGTCCCGATGCCGTCGCTCCGCTCCCGGCTCGATCCCCAGGCCATGAAGGATGCCCCCACCTCGGAGCACGCTCTGCTGCTCATCGGCAACGCGCTGCGCCCGATCCCCGGCCCCAAGTCGCTCATCCTCTTCGGCTGGGGCCTCGGCCGCTTCGGCACGGGAGGCGTCAGGATGCTTCCCATCTACGCGGCGGCAAAACAGGCCCTGGAGGCCGCCCGAGTCAGCGTCTTCTCGCTCGACTTCACTCAGGCCGACTATCACTCCCTGGAGGTCGGCCTGGGAAAAGTATCGGATGACACCGGCGGCTTCTATGCGAAGACTTTTCGCTTTCCGGCGCTGGCCATCGATCGATTGCAGCGCACGCTGGTAGGGCACTATGAGCTGGAAGTGCGCAAGCCGGAAACGAAAGTGCGTGGCGTGCACAGCATCGAGGTCGACGTGGCGCGGCGCAACTCGCTGGTGATGGCCCGCTCCACGTACGTCGACACCGACTGACGTCGGGCTTGCTCCTTGCAAAATTGACGTGCGAGGAGGTTTCGCATGGCGAAATACGGGAAGAAGGCAAGCGAGAAAGTCGAGCGCGCGATGCGCGAACGAAAGCGAGGCAAGCTGCGTTCGGGTCGCTCGGGAAAGAAAGTCACCAGCCGCAAGCAGGCGATCGCTATCGGGCTCTCCGAGGCGCGCCAAGCCGGTGGCAAGGTTCCGAGGAAGAAATCTTCTTCTCGGAAGCGAAAGAAGTCATAGCGCCGGCGTCGCTGCGGTTCGGTCGCGCACTCCTCGGAAATCCGTGAGGAACCAGAGGAACAGCATCAGCGCGCCGATCAGCACGTAGAAATTGCGGGAGTGGATCCCGCGCGCGAAGTCTGCCAGCCACGGCAACACGATCAGCATCAGTGCGAGCACGCACTCGATCGCGCCATGGGTCGGCAAACGCACTACCTTGATCACGCCAAGAGGAAAACGGGTGAGCAGGGTCAGCGCGAAAAGTACCCCCGCCAGAACGTAGGCCAACGTGGCCTGGCGTCCGGCGAATCCGGCCACGGCTGGCCCGATCACCAGGATGATCACCATCAGGTAATCGATGATGCCGTGCGACCACGCTCCGATCGAGCGATGGGCGGGATGCTTCGTCCTTCCCCGTGGTCCAGAATCCAGAACCGCGGGTTGCCCTTCCGGACGATCGCCTCCTTCAGTTCCCATACCGGATCCTCCTCACCATCGTCGCCGAGCGCGAACGTTCCGAAGTGTACGGCGATACTCGTTTCCGCGCGCAGCGCAAAATGTGCGTCGACCGCCTGCTGTGGATCGATGTGCACCGGCTGCATGAACCAGCGCGGCAGATAGGATCCGATCGGCAGGAGGGCCAGCCGGATCGGCGCGAATCGATCGCCGATCTCCTGGAAGTGCGTTCCCCAGCCGGTGTCGCCGGCGAAATAGATGTTGCCCGACTGCGACGCGATCACGAATCCACACCACAGGTTGCGATTGCGATCGGACAGACCACGCGACGAGAAGTGGCGGGCGGGAACGGCTGTGATCCCGTCCTCGCTCTGCCACCAGTCGAGCTCGATCGCGTTTCGAATACCGTACCGCGCCAGCAGCGCCGCATTCCCCAATGGGACGACGATGCGCGGCGCGTCGCGCTCCTGCAGTCTGCGCAGCGAGGCCACATCGAGATGGTCGTAATGATTGTGGCTGACCAGCACGCGGTCGATGGGCGGGAGATCGTCGAACCGAATGCCGGGTGGGCGGTGGCGGCGGGGACCGACGAAGGGCAGCGGCGACACGCGCTTGGACCACACCGGATCGGTCAGGATATTCAACCCGTCGAACTGCAGCGGCGTCGTCGAGTGATTGATGAATGTGAAGCGCAGATCGCCCTTCTCCACGCGGGCGGGCGGGGGCGGGGCGGGCGGGGCGTCGATGTCGCGCCATTGCCCCGGCTGCCGCGTCAACTGCCATTTCAGAAATGCGCGTTCGCTCTGTCGAGGACCTACATCGAGATTATGGAAGCGCCGCCCATCGAAGTGATCCGATCGTGGTCCGGGCCGCAGCCGCGGTGATGGCGATCCGTTTGGCTGCCCGTCGCACGGCGTGTATTATCCTGGCCACTTCGCGGAAATAGCGAGTGAAAGCGGTTCGTTGACAGCGGTTCGGTCAGGGTGACGTCCAGATGCAAGGCGCCGAAGCGAGCGAGTGTAGCGGCGGGCTTTAGCCCGCCGTCGACGAGTGCGAGCGAGGCCAACGAAGCAGATGCGACGTCATATGCAGCCGAACGTAGGCGCTTAGCTCAGTTGGTAGAGCATCACCTTCACACGGTGGGGGTCACCGGTTCGAGTCCGGTAGCGCCTACCAATACGAACTCTTCACGCCGCTCGCGTTAGATGTAATCTAGCGGCCTTTCCATTTGCAAGGATCGACGCTCCAAGTGTTCAACAAAGTGTTCATCCGGTCCGGCAACGTTTGGCGACAAAGCATACCGAGCCCCCGATTTGATCAGCGTTTGCCAGCTCTTGCCAGATTCAGCACAGCGCAACTTGTGATTGCCCGACTGTGTTCGCCAAGCTGTGGCAATGGAAGATGAGAGGGTAGATGCTCGTCCTGACGCCGCTTGCCGACGCCGCCGGCAGCGGCGGTGATGATTGCAGGCGCTGTGATCAAATGGAGGCATGTCAGATGTTCAACAACGCGCCGAGCGCCTCGACCGTTCGAAGTTTTTCGGCGTGCCGATCGCCGGGTTCGAAAGAGCCGGCCGGCAGCAGTTCATCTTCCTCCTCCTGGCGGGCCTGCAGCCGCAATCCAAGCTCCTCGATCTCGGCTGCGGCGTTCTGCGAGCGGGGTACTGGCTGATTCACTTTCTCGATCCGCACTGTTACTACGGAATCGAGCCGCAGATCGAACGACTGCAAACGGGAAGAACACTGATCCTCGAGCCCGATATCGAACGCGCCAGACACCCGCGCTTCGACTCGAATGCAAACTTCGACTCGAGTGTGTTCGGAGAGAAGTTCGATTTCTTTCTTGCCTACTCGATCTGGACGCACGCCTCGAAGCCGCAGATCGAGATTATGCTCGACAATTTCCTGCGCGACTCGAAGCCGAGTGCCGTCTTCCTGACTTCGATTCTGCCGGCCGTGTGGCCCGGCCACGACTATCGCGGAACGACCTGGTTCGGAACCAGTCATCAGTCCAATGTCGCGGGCTGTATCCGGCATCGCCTCTCATGGATCGATACCGAGTGCCGCCGTCGCGGTCTGTACGTGCTCAGGCTCGGTCGTGAGCGCGATGGACAAGTGTGGCTTCAGATCTCGCGCGAGCGGCGAAGCGCTCTCCTGTTCAGAACAATCTGGGCCGAACCGCGCCTGGTGAGAGTAGCGCGGCGCCTTATCGCCTCCCGATCAGCAACCTGAAAAGCGGACTGGCCACGCGACCGACAACCGGCATCTCCAGAAACCGTTGTGCGGCTTTGGCCAGTTTCCACAGACGTACTTCGCGGTAACGGTCTCGCACCGAGAGATCATGAAGAAACATCGCTGCCGCGCGGTTTTCGGCGAGGCGGTCGCCCTCCGTACGGACGCGCGCGTACTCCTCGATTACTGTCTCATACAACGCGAGGAGCGACTGGTGAAGCGCCTCAGTTGGTGCGGTCGCGCGAATGCGATCCGAGACTGCGCGCGCATCATCCGGATCGTACAACGCGAGCTCCGCCAGAATCGTTTCTTCCGTGAGCGGCTTCCGAAGTGTACGAATGCCGAAATTGAGCCGCCACAGTTGATCGAGATCGGCAGAGCGCACCATCCCGCCGATGCCGGAATCACCGCAGAGTATGACCGCGAGCCCGCACGCCATCGCCTCGATCGCGCACTTTGCCTTCGCGAATGCAATGTCGTATTGACCGAGGATCGATTCCGGGTCGGGAACGGCGGTTCCCGCAGACGCGCTCACGACATCGAGCTCGATGGACATTTGCCGACAAGCATTCCGGAGCACCGGCACGAACGTGAGCTCGTGCGCGAGGTTGCCAAATACGACCGCGCGTCGCGGTCTTGGTGGAAGTGGTGCACGCTGCCGAAACGCGTCGATGTCGACGCCGTTGAGCAGAACCGAGACTTTTTCCGGTGCGACTCCTTCGCGCAGAAGAAGGCGATCGGCGCAGGTGTCGTCGACCGCAACGTAGCGGATGACGCGCGGGAAATGCGGAGTCGTTCGGGCCACATGCCCCCATCCATGGCAGACGAAGAGTGCCGGCGTGTCCGGAAAGTGGAGCAGCGCCGCCATCGTCTCGACAGGGCTGTCCCCGTGGATCACATCGATCGGCGCCGCGATGGTGCGCAAGTCGTCCGTGACCGGAATCGTCAGCCGCGTGAGCTCGCGCGCAGCGACGCCGAGCTCCGTGCCGTATACGACGGGGGAGTGGCCGCGCCGAAGCAGCCACAACGCGAGGTCGCGCTCGTATCTTTGCACACCGCCCATCTCGCCGAGGGAGTGTCCGGCGATCAGAACACGCATGCGTGCTTTCTCACTTCGTCCAACAGCGCGTCGCGCAAAGGAATCATGTGCTCGGCGCGACGGATGACATGCTGGTAACGATGCGCGGCAAGCCGCTGCTCACCGAACTGCTCGTAAAGCGCGGGCGAGTCAGTGTCGATGTGAGCCCAGTCCAACACTCGCCGCAACGCCTCCCGCCGATACGCCTCGGTACCAAACCGCGACAGTAGGTCGTCGGCGTCCGGGATCAGCGAGGCCAGAAGACGTGCCTGCTCGATTTTGGCGGCATGAGCGGCGTCATCGAGATCGAACGCGATCACATCATCATGCGCCGAATCGAACGAATAAGGACTGTTGACGACGGCATACTCGTACTGCTTGGTGTCGACGTTCGCCATCTCGATCGCTGCGCCGGCAATCAGGCGGCTCAGATCGTGGACGGGGTTGTAGGCCTCAGCAGCGTCGATGACGATCATGATCGGTTGCTCTCTGCGCAACTCCTCGGCGAGCTCCATCACGAGCGAGAGAAGGAGTGTCATGTTTCGCTCGAGGATCATCGCGTACGCCTGACGATCGGAGAGCCGGCCGAAGATCACGCCGGGGCGCGCGCCGGCCTCACGCAGGAGCTTCGCGCTCGCGTCGAGACGCGGCGCGTTGGAGTGCCCCGACCCATCGGTCAGGACATGGACAACCGGTTTGGTCCGGCAAATCCAAGCATGGAGCAGCAGCTCGTGCCCGGGATGAGCAACCAGCAACTGAGCTTTACCGACATCAGTGACGGAGCACATCGCTGAACGAAATCATCTCTTGTGCAGAGCGCCGAGTCTATCATCTGAGGCAGGATGACCGTTGTTCGCGATTGCGATCGCTGCATTCTCTTTGCGCCTTGGATACGCCGCGGTGACGCAATCCTCAGTTCTGGCAAGCAGTAGAAGATCACCATCAATCTGATCGAGCGCCACGCGTTCCTTTATGAGCATCGCTCGTTCATCTATCGTTCATATGGCGAGCCGCTCTACCCTTCGCGGTACCGACGCGGAGTGTTCGCGCAGTCCTCCTACGGACGACTAGTTGTCCCCGAAGGCGGCATCACCTTCACACGGTGGGGGTCACCGGCTCGAGTCCGGTAGCGCCTACCAATCCTCAACCGATTCACGCCGCTCACGTCGAAATACGGAGCGGCGTTTTTCATTTCGCAAGACGGTCGAAGTATTCACACAAGTGTTCACGAAATCCGAGGATTGGTCTGCAAGGATCATCTCCGGATCAACCAAGCGCTTGACGCTGACCGGTTGCCGCGGCCGTCTCGATCGCGTCCAGCATGCGATGGCGCGTGACCGCGTCGTCGAACGTGGGGCAGAAATGCGTGCCCTCGCGATAGTCGCGGGCGAAACGCGCGTACGCTTGGGCCACATTCGTGGATGGGCCTTGCGGCGGCGACCAGTGGTACTCCTCTGGCACGGGCAGGACCTCGAGCGAGGACTGCGTCTCCCTGCCGCCGCGTGCTGTCATCTCGAAGATTTGGGCCTGGCCGCCGGCGGCGGTGAGCTGCAGATCGCCCTCGGTGCCGTTGATCTCCCAGAGCAGGTTCGTGCCGCGCGAAACCCCGCCGCGATAGTGGATCGAGAATGCGGCCCCGCCCTCGAGCAGTCCGGTGACGCACACCTGATCATCCCCGGTCATGGCCTTGCGTTCGCCCGTCCCCGCGATCGTGAAGGTCTTTCGGCGAAGGGTCATGGTGGCCGAGAGCTCTCGGACCTCGCCGAGGCAGTGACACAGCGCGTCCGCCGCGTGGCCGAGCGCGATCGAGAGCATGGTGGCGCCGTTTTTCTTGTCGTTGAGGTAAGCGTTGAACGGCTCCACCGTCGGTCCCCAGCCCATTCCCGAACCGATCAACGTGGTGGAGAGCACTTCACCGACGTACCCTTGCTTGATCAGGTCACGCACGTAGGCCACCGACGGCGCAAAGCGGGCCTGCAGCCCCACCACGGCGAGGACGCTCTTCTTCTTCGCCAGCGCGGCCAAGGTCTCCGCCTCAATCAAGCCGTTGCCGAGCGGCCACTCGCAATACACGGCCTTGCCCGCGTGCAGCGCTGCAGTCGCCAGTTCGAGGTGATACGGCACTTTCACGGTGACCGCGACGACATCCACGTCGGCTCTGTTCACGAGGTCCTGGTGATTGTCGAACGCGATACGCACACCAAAGAGCTTGCTGGCGGCGTCTGCCGATTCGCGTCGGCTGGTGGACAGCGCCGTAATCTCGAAGTCATTCGAGAGCGACTTCAAGGCAGGGATGTGCGCCTGCGCTGCCCATCCGCGATCCGGATTGGCGCCGATGATGCCGACACGAATCCTCTTGGCGCCACCTTTGTTTACATCCATGTTCGACTCCTTCAGCGCTTGACCGGTTGTCGTG
>QHVS01000104.1 GCA_003223635.1 Acidobacteriota bacterium
CTCACACGCGATCTCGAGGATGCTCGAGGCAGGTTTGTTCGCGCCGGGAGCGTCATCGCCGAGGTCGGCGACTGTCGCACAATGCGGGCGGAGCTGCAGGTTTCGGAGCGACTGCTCGGCGATCTCTTCCTCGGCGCTCCGGTCTCCCTTCAGCTTCGTGCCCAACCGTGGCGGACCATTCGCGGTGCAATTGTCAGCATCGCCCCGTCCACTTCGGCGGGCTCGCAGGTGGCAGTCCGAAACCAGGGTCTTAGGCCGGCCGACGAACCGGAGAAGTTCGTGGCCGTGGCGCTCTTCGACAATCCGGATGGCATGCTGGCTCCGGAGATGATGGGCAACGCGAAGATCTACGGGCGACGCTCGTCGTATGTGGTGCAAGTCTGGCGCGGCGCCCGACGGTGGGTTCAGTCGATGTTCTGGTAAAGAAAAAGCCCCGCCGGTCGGCGGGGCTTCCGAAGAGAGCCTGGGAGCGCTATTCGTCTTCCAGGTTTGCGCGATAGTTGACGCTGCGCGCAGCAGTCGAGCGGGCCGCCGTCGAGCGCGCTGCAGTGGCGCGCGCTGATTCCGCTCGCGCCGACGTCGAGCGAGCCGCCGTCGAGCGGGCCGCAGTCGAGCGAGCCGCAGTCGAGCGGGCCGCCGTGGAGCGCGCTGCAGTGGCGCGCGCCGATTCCGCTCGCGCCGACGTTGCACGGGCGCTGGCCGCGCGCGCGGCCGTTGCTCGCGCCGACAGCTTGGGCGCCACCGGCGAGAATGCGGGGTTCCCGCCCACGCTCTCCACGCGCAGCTCGGTCATTTCCTTCCCTGTCGCTTCTTTGATCTTCGCCTTCTGCTCGTTCGTGAGCTTGATCCTGACTTCGTTCGCCATGATGTTCTCCTTTTCTATTCGACCACGCTGCAACGCGGCGGCCACAATGCCGAGCAAACTCGGTCGAGTCGTTTGAATGACTTAGACGATCGGGTCATCGTCGGGATGATGAGTTTTTCAACTGCCGGTGCAGAGATTCAACTGTACCGCCGCCAACTTGGCGGCGGGTGCGCCGGCAACTTGCCGGCGCCGGCTGATAGCCGGCGTTAGAGTTGATATTTTCGGCAGAGATACTTCATCTGGTTCGGATCGAGTCCCAGCGCTCTCGCCGCTTTCGCCTTGACGCCGTCCGCATTGGCGATGGCCCGCTGCAGCAGTTTTCGCTCGAAGCCTGACACGGCGTCGGAAAACGGCAGCGTCCACCCGCCATCCTCTTCGCCGTTGTTGCGATGGCCAAACGTGAGCGGGAGATGCGCCGGCGTGATCTCCTCTTCTTCCACCATCAGCGTGACCATCTCCACGAGGTGCTCGAGCTCCCGCACATTTCCTCGCCATGGATGCATGCGGAAGATCTCCAGCGCCGCAGGCGTGAAGCGCTTCTGTCGCTTTCCGTGCCGCTTGGCGTAGCGGGCGGCGAAGAAATCGACCAGCAGTGGGATGTCATCCAGCCGCTCGCGAAGTGGAGGGATGCGCAGCGTCACGGAATTGATGCGATAGAACAGATCCTGGCGGAACGTACCGCTGGAGATGAGCTTCTCCAGATTCTCATTGGACGCGGCGATGAGGCGGATGTCCACGGCGATGGGGCGCCGGCCGCCGAGGCGCTCGATTTCGCGGCTCTCCAGCGCGCGAAGCAGCTTGGCCTGCACGGCGAGCGACAGCGTGGCGATTTCGTCCAGGAAGAGCGTTCCGCGATGGGCGAGCTCGAATTTTCCGGGACGCGAGGCGACCGCGCCGGTGAACGCTCCCTTCTCGTGTCCGAAGAGCTCTGATTCGGCCAGCGTGTCCTGCAGCGCGGCTCCGTTCACCGCGACGAAGGGGGCGCTGCGGCGCAGGCTGGCCCGATGAATCGAGTGTGCCACCAGCTCTTTTCCGGTGCCGCTCTCGCCTTCGATCAGAACCGTTGCGTTGCTCGGAGCGACTTTCTGAATTGAGCGAAACAGATCGCGCATCGCTGCCGTGCCGCCGATCAGCTCATCGAATGATTGGCGGCCGACGATCTCCTCCTTCAACGCCCGGTTCTCCTGAAGGAGCTTATGGCGCTCGAATGCGCGGCTCAGGATCAGCAGCAACTCGGACCGATCGAGCGGCTTCTGAAAGAAATCGAACGCGCCGAGCTCCATCGCCTGAAGCGCGTAGCGGCGATCAGTTTCCCCGGTCATCACGACGATTGTCGCGTCCGGCCTCTTCTCGCGGATGGAACGGATCAGATCGAGACCTTCGCGCGGTTCGCGCGTGGGAGGGAGTCCGAGGTCGACGAGAAAGAGATCAGGCTCGAGCTCCAGCAGGGCCAGCCCGGCATTTGCGTCGCCGGCGCGATGGATCTCGAACTTCCCCTTGAGTGTCCAGACGAGCTGGTCGAGGAGCAGTGGATCGTCCTCGACGATGGCCAGTTTTCCCTCGGCTGTCATCCGCTCGCCTCCCGGCGAGCAGCGGGTAGGCGAACCCGTACCGTGGTCCCGTGACCCGGCTGGCTCTGCACATCGAGCTCGCCATGATGGAGGAGGACGATCTGATTCGCGGTGTACAGCCCGAGGCCGACGCCTCCTTGCTTGGTGGTCTGGAATGGCTGGAAGAGGCGCTCCCGGACGAAATCCTCGCTCATCCCCGGCCCGTCATCCTTGATCTCGATGAGCGCGACGCGGCGATGGTTTCGCTTCTGCTCGGAGGTGCGGATGTTGACCTGCGAGCCTGCGCTCGCCGCGGCCTCGAAGGCGTTATGAAAAATGCTGGTCAGCGCGTCGCCGAGGTAGTAGGGATCACCCCAGACGCGGGGAGGATTGTCGAACGCGGTGGTCACGCGGAGCTCGCCGCCATTTCCGCCGCGCAATGGCGCCAGTTGCGCGCTGTGCAACACTTGCTGGACCAGATCGTTCAGATCGAGGGAGACCTTGATCAGCACCCCGTCCTGGTGCGCGGCCGAGCGTCCGACGATCGCTTCGATCTTGTCCAAGGTGGCGTGAAGATGATCGACCACGCTGAGCTTGAACTCCGGATCGCCGTAGTGTTCGTCGAGATTGCCCAATAGGAGATTCAGTCGGAACCAGATGTTCTTCATGTCGTGGATCAGCACCTTGTCGATTGCCGATCGCACTCTTCGTTTCGGCGCCGGACTTCGTCTGGCCATGATCAGCGATTCACCTGAACGCGCGTTCCGTTGCGCAAGTCGGGCGAGGGTCTGTCTACGATCCACGAGCTCTCCGAGATTCCCGCTCGGACCTCGATCGAGTGGTTGGGCCCGGGGACGAATTCGATCTGCCGGAGCTTCAGCCGCTCATCGGAGACTTCGAAGACCGAGCCGCGGCCGGCGTTCGACTCCACGAGACAACTTGCGGGAAGCGCGAGCCTGCCATCAGTCTCGAATGTCAGCTTGACGCCCATGCCAGGGCGAAAGACCCTTCCGCTGTCGCGCGCCACCGTGACCATCACCTGGAACGAGGCGCTGCCCGCTTCCATGATGGGGCTGATGAAGCTCACCCGACCGATCGCGGTGGCATCGGGGAACTCTGCCGCCGTCACCAGCACTTTCTGTCCGACGTGAATTTTCCCGAGCGCCTGTTCCGGGAAATAAGCGCGCGTGATCAGCGGCTCGAGCGCGGTGATTTTGAACAGAGGCGTGTTCTCGTTGAGCAGCACCTTCTGACCGACGCGCACGAAGCGGTCAGCGATCACACCGTCGTACGGCGCGCGGATCACCGATCGTTTCATGACCAGCTTGGCCTTTTCCAATTCCACCCGCGCCAATTCGTAGGCTGCCTTTCGCTGATCGACTTCGGCCTGGCTGGCCAGTTTCTGCTGGGATAGCTCGCGATATCGGGCCAGCTCGGCCTCACGCAGCCGGAAGGTTTCCTCGGCCGCCTGCTGGTCCAGTCGGAATTCGCTCTGATCGAGGATGGCCAGCGGCTGCCCCTTGCGGACGAAGTCCCCGCGATCGGCCTCCAGCGACTCGATGACGCCGGTGACGCGTGTCGTGATCTCGACGTCGCGGTCCACCATCAGATTCGAGACGGCAGTGACCGGCTCGCTCAAGCGAACGACGGCCGGTCGGACCGCGCGTACCACAGGTGCGGACGCGCAAAGGGGAAGCGCGACTGAGGCGCAGAGCACCGTAGCGGCAAATCGCGGGAGAGTCCGGGCGTCGATCGTTTTCGCCTCCCCGACACAACTTGTTGAGAAGGCCGCGATTATATACCGCGTCGCGAATCAGTCGCCGAGGCTGTACCCGCGCCGGGCTCGAACGCGAAAGTCGGCGTTTTTCACCGCCACATTCACCTTCTGGAACCCTCGTTCGCCAGCCGCTTTCTGTGTTGCGTAGCTGATCAGGTAATAGCCGTTGGTCAGCTTTTCGATTGTTCGCAGCGCCGGCACGAAGCTGGTGTTGAACTGGAAATACTGGCCGTTCGTGTCGCTGGCGATTCGCTGCAATGTCTGATGGACGAACTGCGGCTGATCGGGGCTGTCGAGAAGGTTGATCGGATAGACGGTGACATCCGCGCGATTGAGCGCACCGATCATCGGATCGTAAAACCGGCTGGTGTTGATGATCATCCCGCCACGCACGTCTTCTCCCGGCTCGACGATGCCGATGGAGAAGAGGACGACATCTTTGCGCGCGTGAATGGGGCGCATTGCATCGCCCAGTGCCTGCAGCGCTTCGTAGACCGTTCCCGTGCGGTCGATCAAGGTTGACCGGTCGAGATTGCGCAGGATCGACGGAGCTGTTGCTTCGGTGGTGCTATCGAGGCCGCGGCCGAACATTGCCGCTTCCTGCAGCGCCTGTTTGAGCTGCGTTTTGTCAGTGGTGAAGTCGCTGTAGATTTTGAGACGGACGTCGTGCGCTACGACGGCCACGCGATCGCCCGGCTTCATCTCTTTGTCGACGAATTCGGCCGCCGCGCGCCGGGCCCGAACCAGGCGATCGAAGAACGCTGCGCCGGTCGGCTTGTCGAAGAAGAAGACGAAGTAGCGGTCATCGCGGACCCGCTCCGCCTTGAACGGCGCGTTGCTCTCCGGAGAGGAAAGCAGTTGTCGGTTCGTGAAGTAGTCGACCGACTGGACCGTTTGAGGAACGCCATTTTCGGTGACCAGGAAATCGTTTCGATCCAGGCCGAGGATCTGATTGCCGCGCGAATCGGTCACCACGGCGTCGATGAGGACCACATTGACATTGATCTTTTCACCGAACTGCGGTTGCTGCTGCGCGAAGGCGCCGGCGGTGAAGAGAAAACAAATTGCGAGTTGTTTGAACATGGGTACTCCTTGCCCGGCCAAACGGCGGGCAACTCCAGCCAATTCCGTCGGTAAGGGCAGAGCATGCTTCTTGCTCGATGGCGAAACATGAAACATTTCGTTTTGGCGGCCCTCATTATGGCGATTGCCGCGCCGCTCGTGGCGCAGCGGCGAGTCGATCTCCTTTTCGATGTGGAAGGAGTTCATCGCAGCGGTAGAAACACCGACTTCACTCCCGGCGTGCGGTTCGAGCCGAGCTTCGACAGCGGAGGCGGCGTGGGAGGCGGCGTCAATTTCTTTTTCTCGGATCGGCTTTCGCTCGAAGGGAAAATCGCCGGCCTCGGGACGAAGATGCACGTTCGAGTGATCGGCGGTGACTTCGTCGCGATCGCCGACCTCGGTTACGCGCAGATCTACCCCATCTCCGCCATCCTGCAGTGGCACATGCTCGAGCGCGGCGCCATCCGCCCCTATGTTGGCGCCGGCGTGTCGCACGTCATCCTGCGCAATATCTCGAAGAAGGTGGGGTCGAGCGGTGCCAGCGGCGTCAAGTTCAAGGATCCCACTGGCCTCGTTGTCGACGGTGGCCTCGAGTTCAGCCTCGGAAAGCGATGGAGTTTGTTCGGCGATGCGCGCTACATCCCGATCGAAACGAACTCCCGCGCCGTATTCGTCGGCACGACTTCAGCGGTGAAGATCAGCATCCGTCCGCTGATTGTTTCCACGGGCGTGGCGTATCACTTCTGAGGAATGCCTGTTCAGGTCGAGCGGTTTGACCGACCGGCGTTGATCTCCTAAAATCCGCCACCTTCTTTCGGGGCATAGCTCAGCCTGGTTAGAGCGCACGGTTCGGGACCGTGAGGTCGGTGGTTCAAATCCACTTGCCCCGACCATTTCAAACAACAATGCAGAATGACGAATGCAGAATGCAGAATTTCTTTTTTCTTCTGCATTTTGCATTCTGCATTCTGCATTCCGCCTTATAAGATGCGCGGCGTGAAACGGGTCATTGTCTTTGTGGCGTTTTTCGTTTGCTCTACGGCGTTTGCCTGGGGCGAGAAGGGCCACTACCTTTCCAATGAAGCGGCGACGTTCGGGATGCCCAACGACATGCCGACGTTCTTCTATCGGTCGTATCCGGAGCTGATCTTTCTGGCATTCGATCCCGATCGGTGGCGCGGCGCGGGCGAATCGCTCGACGCAGCGAATCCTCCGGATCACTTCCTCGACTACGAATACGTGTCGAACCTCGATCTGCCGGCGGATCGCTACAAATTCATCGCTCTTCTCAATAGTTCAGGGACTCTGCGGCGGCACGGCATCAACAATACGTCGAGCGGATTCCTACCGTGGAAGATCGCAGAAATGTCGGAGCTGCTGACCAGTGAGTTTCGGCAGTGGCGCTTCAGCGCTCCCGGTTCTCCAGAGCGAGCATTCATCGAGCACGACATCATTCACGTCGCCGGCGTGCTCGGTCATTTCGTCGCCGATTCGGCCAATCCCCATCACACGACCATCAATTTCAACGGCTGGGTCCTCCCGAACCCGCAGCATTACCCGACGGATTGCGAGACCCACGACCGTTTCGAGACGCGTTTCGTCTCGCACGCCATCGATTTGAGCGATGTCACATCGCGTCTCGCGTCGCCCACGCTTCGCAGCGATTATTTCGCGACGGCGCTCGAGTTCATCCGCGGATCGAACGCGCTGGTAGAGCGGCTGTATCGAATGGATCGCGACGGTGCCTTCGATGTGTTTCGACCGGTGTCGCCTGAGGGGAAGGCCTTTACGGCGGATCGGCTGGCCGCAGGCGCGTCGCTGCTGCGCGATATCTGGTGGTCCGCCTGGCGCAACTCAGCGAAGCCGCCGGCACGACGGTGACCCTCATCCGCCGCTTCGCGGCACCTTCTCCCGCTGCCGCGGGAGAAGGATCTCGAGGACCCTCGCCCCGCGCAAGCGGGGAGAGGGTGGCGCGAAGCGCCGGGTGAGGGGAGCTACTAGCGGCGTGTCCACGGCACATCGTTCGTCCCGTGCCGAAGGTTGGCCAATCGCGCTGCCACGAAAAGGTAATCCGACAATCGGTTGAGGTAGGCGATGGTAGTTTTCGATTCGCCGAGGCTGACGACCAGGCGTTCGGCGCGCCGGCAAACGGTGCGGGCGACGTGAAGCTGCGCTGCAGCGAGCGAGCCTCCGGGAAGGATGAAGCTGGTCAGCGCCGGCAGTTCGGACTGTATCGAATCGATGGCCTGCTCCAGCTCGTCGGTTCGACGTCGATTGACGCCCGGAAATCGATCGGAGCCTGGCGCGGCGAGTTGCGCTCCGATTTCGAAGAGATCGGCCTGAATCGCTCCGAGCTGCACGTCGATTGGAGAGGAGGCCCACGTGGCCCGGGCAAGTCCGATGAACGAATTCAGTTCGTCGACAGTGCCATAGGCTTCGATGCGGGGATCGTTTTTCGCGACCCGGTCACCGCCGAATAGCGAAGTCTCGCCGCTGTCACCGCCGCGGGTGTAGATCTTCACTCGTTTTCGAGCTGGCGAATCCGTTCCTTCACGACCATCTCGGCCAGATCGGGAATGACTTCCCAGGCGATGGTGCGCACGACCTGATCGGACATCATCTGCACCACGCGGCGCGCGATGCGGTCGATCTGCTCGTCGGTCAGTTCGCCTCCGCTCGATGTCGCCGCCTGCTTCTGGTCCGAGCCACCCTTGGCGCTGGTCGAGGCCGGAGTGGAAGGCGCGTTGGATGAGATCTGCTGCTGCAGCTCGTCATAGTTCATTCGCGGGAATGCTTTCGTCTCGCCGGAGAACGCGCCCGGCTCGGCCCACGGCGACTTCTCCGACGCGGGGGGCTCCGGCGATTCGCTGAACGCAGTGTACGGTTCCTTCGGCTTCGAGGGCGTCGAGGGCTTCTGCAGATCTTCGAAACTCATTCGCGGAAACGCGCGCGTCTCGCCGGCAGGCGTCGTCGGCGGTGGTTCGTCGGCGGCTGAACGCTTTGGCTCATCAAAGCTGATCCTGGGGAACGCGCGGGTTTCGCCGCTCGTGGTCGAGGGCTCGTCTTTCGAGGCTGGCGCGCCCGATGATGGCGTCGACGGCTCGGACAATTTCTGGAGATCATCGAAGCTCATGCGGGGAAACGCTTTGGTCTCGCCGCCGAAGGTCGAGGGCTCGTCTTTCGAAGACGGCGCGCTGAAGATGTCACTGCCATGCGGTTGAAACGCTCCAGTTGAGAATTCACTTTTCGGGGCAGCCGGCGTCGATGTCGGCGGCCCGGCGGAACTGAACGGTGACGGTGAGGGCGGCTGAGTAGGGGCCTGTGATCGTGCGCTCTCGACCAGCTCCTCGACCTTGTGGATCAGACTCTGTGATTCGAACGGCTTGGTGACGACGGCGTCGCAGCCGGCTTTGTCCGCGCGATCCGGATCGAATGGTTCGAACGTTCCGGTCAACAGGATGACCGGGATGTTGCGGAATTCGGGGTGCGACTTGACGTACTCGCACACTTCGTAGCCGTTCTTTTCCGGCATGATGATGTCGGAAAGGATGATGTCCGGCCGCATCTCGGCAAGCTTCTGGATCGCCTTCGCGCCGTTGTTGACCGCGATGACTTCGTAATCACCGTCAGAGAAGGTCAGTTCGACGACCTTTTGAATGGTGATGCTGTCATCCGCAAGAAGGATTTTCTTCGGCATGAATCTATGCTCCGAATGTTTCGAGCAACTGTAACAGAAGAACTTGCACGGGCGATAATCGGACGATGGCGGAACGATTCCTCATCTTTGGCCACCGCGGAAGCCCGAACCAGCAGCCGGAGAATACCGTGGCCTCCTTCGAGGCGGCGCTGCGGGGAGGGGCCGACGGGTTCGAGACCGATCTGCGCCTGCTCTCGGACGGCGTCGCTGTGCTCTATCACGACGACGAAGTCGGCGAACGGCCCATCGAGGCCCTCTCCTGGAGCGAGGTCGAGCGCGTTGGCTTGGGAATCGAGCAACTGAGCGAGCTGACCCGATTCGCCGGGCGCACGTCGATGGTCCTCGAAGTGAAGCGGGGAGGGTGGGAAAAGCAGCTCATCGCCGAGGTCGGTTCCTGGTCGAATGTTGTAGTGGCTTCGTTTGATCACGAGGCGATCGCGGAGCTGGCGCGTCATGAGCCGCCGTTCGCCCTCGGGCTGACGATCAGCGGGACGATCGTCGATCTCGCCGCCTATGCGCGTAGCCTCGGCGCAACATGGTGTTATCCGAATTACCGCTTCGTCGACCAGCGCGTCGTGTCATCGCTCCACGCCGCCGCGATTCGCGTAGTGCCCTGGACGCCCGATCGGCCGCAGGAATGGGAGCGCTTGCGGGCCATCGGATGCGATGGGTTGATCACGAACCTTCCGGCCGAGGCAGTGCAGTGGCGTCGCGGCGGGCGTTAACTGTACACTTCCCGCTCAACCCATCCAGCAAGAACCGGGAGGGCGGACATGAAGACCTGGGAATACAAGATCATCAACGTCCGGTCGGAGAATTACTCCATGGATCCGCGCCGCGCTGAAGAGCTCAATCGCCTCGGTGACGAAGGGTGGGAGCTGGTCAGCATCACCTCCATCAACTTCAAGACCGGTGCGACGGATCACATCGGGATGGTCTTCAAGCGCGAGAAAGCGACATCGTAAGAACGATGAACGATGAACGATGAGCGATGAACCGTTCATCGTTCATCGTTCCGCGTTCATCGTTTAGTTTTGGTATCGTCTCCCGCCACTGTGGAACGCCCGCCGCTCATCCTGATCATTTTGGACGGTTTCGGCTGCCGCAAAGAGCGCGAGTGGAACGCGATCGCCGTGGCTGAGAAGCCGCGCTTCGACCGGCTGTTCCGTCAGTCGGCTTGGACGACACTCGATGCTTCCGGCGAGGCGGTCGGCCTGCCCGCGGGTCAGATGGGAAACTCCGAGGTCGGGCACCTCAATATCGGCGCGGGGCGCGTGGTCGTTCAGGACATTCTTCGGATCAGCAAAGCGGTCGGACGGCGGGAGATCGAGCGGAACCCTGTGTTCGTCGACATCGTCAAACGCAGCCGGTCCATCCACTTCGCCGGCCTGCTCTCTGACGGCGGCGTTCACTCACTGCAGCAACATCTGCATGGCCTGATCGACGCGGCGCTGGCCAACGACGCGCGAGAAGTGTTCGTCCACGCCATTCTCGACGGCCGCGACTGTCCCCCGAGGTCGGCGGAACGCTACCTCAAAGAGCTACTGGCGTTCATCGCCGACAAACCGCGCGTTCGCCTGGCCACGATCATCGGGCGCTACTTCACGATGGATCGGGACAAGCGCTGGGAGCGCGTTCAGCGCGGGTACGATCTGATGACCCTCGGCGTGGGGACGGAGACAAAGCAGCCGCTGGAAACGCTCCTGCGGTTCTACGAGCAGGGCGTCACCGATGAATTCATGGAGCCGATTTCGGTTCTGAGTCCTCAGGGAAGCCACCGCGGTCGCGTCGAAGACGGCGACGCTCTGATCTTCTTCAATTTCCGCGCGGACCGCATGCGGCAG
>QHVS01000105.1 GCA_003223635.1 Acidobacteriota bacterium
CGCGTTCAAGGATGCTGATTTCTCCGATTTCCAGCGGCCGATCGCTCCCCAGATCAATCTGGCCACGATGAATCGATACCGCGAGGATTGGACGCTGCCTGTGCTCTTTCCGCCGGTGGCGATTAAGAACCATCTTGGAGAGGTGCTCTCGCACGCCGGGCTGAAGCAACTGCGGATCGCGGAAACCGAGAAATACGCGCACGTCACGTTCTTCTTCAACGGCGGCTCGGACACAACGTCGCCGGGCGAGGATCGCGTGCTGATCCCGTCGCCAAAAGTCGCCACCTACGATCTCAAGCCCGAGATGTCTCTTCCGGAGCTTACGGAACGGGTAGTGCAGGAGATCGAGAAACGCTCGTACGACGCGATCATCATGAACGTGGCGAATCCGGACATGGTCGGGCACACCGGCGTGATGGAAGCGGCAGTCGCCGCTGTTCACGCCACGGACAGTGCGATCGAC
>QHVS01000038.1 GCA_003223635.1 Acidobacteriota bacterium
ATCCGCGCTCAATTGCCGTCGCGGGCGGCCGGTCGACGGATCGCCGAGGGAGAGGTCATCATTGTGGCGGAATGATTGAGCCGATCACCGCGGCGACGGATGTCCTCCTCGCGGTAGCCGCCGCCTGGTTTGCCGTTCTCATCGTCCGTGCATCGACAGACCGAGCGGCGCGGCTTCTGGCTGGAGCGCTGGCCGTCACAGCCTTCGGTGCCTTGGCCGGGGCTGCGTATCACATGGCGCGCAGCAGCGCCTTGTGGAAAGTCAGCGCGGTGCCGATCGGTGTGGCCAGCTACCTTTTCGGCTCGGCGGTTGCCTTTGCGTATTTGCCTCCAGGTTCCCGGCGAATTGCCCGAATGATTCTCGGTCTGCAGCTTGCCGGGTACGTCCTGGCCGTGGCGTTGTCCGATGACTTTGGCGTTGTGATCGCGGACTACGCCACGGTCATGCTGGCGATTCTCGTTCTTTGCCTCTTCAGGTTGCGCGATCTGGCGGCGCGCTGGATCGCCGCCAGTGTCGTGATCTCATTTGCCGCTGCCGGCGTGCAGATGTCGACGATTCGAGTCGGGTCGTTGAATCCCAACGACCTCTATCATCTGGTCGAATTGGCCGGCCTGTTCTGCATGTATCGCGCAGGACGTCTGCTCAAGACGATGGCGACAACGCCACCGACGACCCAACCCACGTGAACTCCTTGTTGAAGAAGTCGACGCCCATCATCTTGCCGCGCGAGAGGCGGACGAGATTCTGCGCCAGGATCGGCGTTCGTTCGTCGTCGGGACGGAGAAACATCATCCGGATCTCGGCCTTCACTCCGCCACCGTCGGCAGCTTCGAAGGCAGCCGCATACTCGATTTTCTTCTGGATACACCAGCTGCCTCGCTCTTCGCGCGGGATGCGCGTTAAATCGTCGGCCGTGGGCTCGACGTTGACCCCGCCGCCGGCAAACGAGAAGAGCGGCTTGAGAACGTAACGCTCGCTGAATCGCTCCGGCACTTTCTCGACCTCGGAAACGAACGTCGCTCGCGGCACGGCGGGGTGGTCGAGGAAGGGAAGCGAGTATTTGGACCACATCCAGTACCAGTTCGGATGCGGCACCCACTCGACGTCCAACTCCTCGCGATAGTCGAAAGGCAGCGCAATGTTCTTTCGAATCAGCTCATCGAACACCACGCGGTTGTAGATGCGCTTCACCTGCCTGCCGCCGTGGTAGAGCTTTCGGCCGCGTTTCGTCAGCGCGGTCGGATCGACAGCGTCGACGTCGAACAGGAGTTTGGTCGCGGCGAAATCGGGATATGTTTTCTGGCGGGGCGGATCGATGTCCATGAGGATGACCTCAGCCGGATCGTGATCGCCCACGATCGTCCGGCGCGCCAGATCGAGGAAGGTCTCCCGGTTGTAGCCGGAAAACCAGCAGGACCATGGCTGGTCCAGCCCCTCGAGGTCCTGCAGCAGATCGTTCCATCCGTCCCGCTTCACCACCTGCAAGGCGGTGAGCGAGGGAAATCCCTGCAGCTCGATCAGCTTCGGAACGAGCGCGCCCTTCTCGCGGACTACAGCAAAGTCGACCTGCGTGAGGCTCGGCAGGGCGTCGATTCCCGGCGTGTCCCATCGCGGAGGGATGGCCCGCTTCATCTGCTGCAGCCGCTTCGCATCGGAGAGTTGGGCAACGATCTCCTCCGCCGCGACGACGATCTTCGCCTTGAAATCGTCCGGCAGAAACAGTGGCGTCTCGGCCAGCCGGAACTCGAACTCGCAACCCAGGCGATTGGAAAGATCGCGCTGGTATCGCTCGTAGAGCTCGGGCGTGAACTGCTGGTTGAATCGCCGCCGGAAGCGCCCGTCCATCGGCGCAGAGTGTACGTCACGGTGCTCGGTGCTTAGTGCTCGGTAGAACGGAGCGAACTACCGAGCACTAAGCACTAAGCACCGGACATCTCGCCACCACGATCTTGGCGAGATGGTGCCGCAGCGGCTCCAGGAAGGTGTATTCCGAGGTCAGCCGGCTTTGCCGCTCGTTCTCGCCCTCCAGGAGATCGCTCATGGTGGCGGCACGCTCCCGGTACCAGCGGTCGCTGACCTCCCGGTGCGTTCGCTTTTCCTCGAGCACGGCGAGCACATGCTCGCGGTCGATGATCTCCGGATGATGATTCATGCCGAAGATTCGCGGCATCGTGCCGCCGGCATCGCGGGCAAACTCGATCATGGTCACCGCGCGGCTGTTGTCGTTGTCGAAAGATAAGCAGGTCGCGTCGCACGACTCGTTGAGGATGAGATCGAAGAGGCGATTGTCGACGACGCGGAAGTGCCGGCCGTCAGGAAGCTCGCGGGAGAAGCGGGAGAACCAGGGATGACGCACGCCCGTGTCGGAGAGAATGTTGGCCGGAATGCCGCTGCTCTTCTCTCCGCGCATCACAGGCCGCGCCGCTCCGGACCAGCGGCACATCAGGCCGAACGAATGACAGATGCCGATGAGCGCGGCCTCGCGATTCGCGGCGATGTCGTCGAAGAGGCGAAAGAGCGGCCTCTCCCATGCCGGATCTTCGGTAATGCCCTGGCTCCATTCGGCGATGCCATCGTTGGCGCGCGGATCGAGATGCCCCGGTCCGCCCGTGGCCAGATAAAGGTGGAAGCGGCCATTCGGCGGCTGCGGCAGCAGAAGCTGTCGCCGGACATCGAACGAAAGCACCCGCACTTTCGTCGCGGCGGCGACGAGCGCATCGCGCCACCCCTCCGCGATTTCCAGCACCGAATGCACGACGGCGTCGTGGCCGACGTTGGGCCAGGAGTGGTTCATGTCCAGGACGGCAACGTCGATGCGATTGGATTCGGGCGGAGGGGCGGAGCCGATTACGCGCACGTAATCGAAGAAGTCGTAAGGATGATGAATGTCACGCATCACGCCGCTCCGGATGCGAGCGGGATGCCGTGTTCGGTCTCGGAAATGATGTAGTCCACCACGGCTCGCAAGTCATTCGTCTCCTCGTAGACCTTCAACTGCCGATCGGCGCCCGGACGGTTCTTCACGATCTCCAGCGCGTAGTAGACCTCCTTGCGCGATCCGAGCTCGTCGACTACATCGTCGACGAATTCGAGCAACTCGTCCAGGAGCATGGCGTAGGGCACTTCCGTCCCCTTCCCGAAATCGATGAGCTTCGCGTCGATGCCGAATCGCGCGGCGCGCGACTTGTTCTCGTTCAGCAGCGCCCGGCGGTACTGCCGCCAGGCCAGGTTCTGGCTGTGCAGCTTCCACAGCTTCCGGGTGATGGCCTGGAACAGCGCGGCGAAGCAGATGGTCTCATCGACGCGCATCGGCACATCGCAGATGCGGTACTCCAGCGTCGGGAAAAACGGATGCGGCCGAACGTCCCACCAGATTTTCTTCCCGTTGTCGATGCAGCCCGTTTTGATCAGAAGCTGAACGTATTCGTCGTAATCGCTCCAGGAGCGAAAGCCATCGGGAAGCCCCGTCCGCGGAAATCGCTCGAACACCTTGGCCCGGTAGCTCTTCCAGCCGGTGTTCTCTCCGCACCAGAAGGGAGAATTGACGGAGAGGGCGAAGACGTGCGGCAGAAAATAACGCGCCGCATTCATCAACTGGATGCGCGTCTCGTTGTCCTCCACGGCGACATGAACGTGCAACCCGAAGATGAGGTTCGCGCGGGCGACCATCTGGAGGTCATAGACGATCTGGTCGTAACGCGCCGCGGGCGTGATGGGGACGTTGGCCCAGTGCGAGATGGGGTGCGTGCCTGCCGCGGCGATCCTCAGTCCGCTTTCCCGCACCAATCGGATGATTTCCCCGCGCAGGCGAACCACTTCGCGCCTCGCTTCCGAAACATTGCGGCAGATCGGAGTGCCCACTTCGATCACCGCATCGTGCATCTCGCGCTTGATCTCTTCCTTCAGACGCTTCTCGCCTTCGGCGAACATCTCCTGGATGTGCGACTTCAGCTCGCGCGTCTGGGGGTCGACGACCTGGAACTCCTCCTCGATGCCGAGGGTGCAGGAGGGTTGAAACATGGGCGCGATTATGTCATCTCGCGCGAACCCCTCCCAGGTCCCTCGCTACGCTCGGGATGACATGAGCGGCTGATCCACCGGCTTGTCCGTTTTCATCACGCGTGGCCAGCTTCCGGTGAGCTCCAGCTTGCGATCCGACGTCGCGATCTCGATGAGCACCTCGGCCATGTTGTTGACCACCCAGTCGAAATTCTCCTGACCGACAGAGTGAAGGTCGGCGTCCGGAGCGCAGTTCATGAAGTCGATGGCGTACGGCACGCCGTTCCGCACCGCGAGCTCCACTGTGTTCATGTCGTAGCCCAGCGCATCGCACAGCGCCGTGGCGTCGCGCCGGATGCGCGCCTCGAACTGCGGCTCCATTGGAGGCGGGTTCTGCACGTAGCGCAGATGGTGCGGCTGCTTCGGGTCGTAGTGCATGATGTGCACGCGCTTGCGGCCGAGGACGTAGCAGCGGTAGTACGAATCAAATTCGATCGCCTCCTGCGCCATCATGGTCAGGTCGCGCGTCTGGTCGTAGGCGGAGAAAAACTCCTGCGCGTTGTCGCACTTGTACACATCCTTCCAACCGCCGCCGTACGCGGGCTTCATGAAGATGGGGAACTTGAGGTAGTCGAAGACTTCGTCCCAGTTGACCCAGCGCATGTTGCGAAAGGACTTGGCCTGCGTATTCGGCGGGAAATCTTTGTGCGGCAGCAGGATCGTGCGCGGGACGGCCACGTTCGCCGCCTTGGCCACCAGGTTGTCGAAGAACTTGTCGTCCGCCGACCACCAGATGGGGTTGTTCACGATCTTCACTCCTGAGGCCGCCGCGCATTTGAGATACGTCCGATAGAACGGGATCTCATGGCTGATCCGGTCGAGGATCACGTCGTACGGGAAGATGCCGTCATCTTTCAGATAGGAGATCTCGACCGATTTTGCTTCGACGCGATCTCCACCGCGTGCGTTGATGGCGTTGACCAGCGCCCACGGAAACGTGTCTTCCATTCCAAACAGCAGACCGATTTGTCTCTTGCGCATGTCAGGCTCCAGAGGCGATGCATCGTATAGAATCGGCGGCCGGTCCAACAACAAATCATGTATCGCGAATACGGCCACTGGTTCAGTCCCTCGCTCGGCCGGGGGATGGAGTTTCTGTGGTTCGGCCAGTTCGGCCGCCCGGTCATGCTCTTCCCGACTTCCGGCGGCGGGTTCCGCGAAAACGAAGATTTTGGGCTGACCGACTCGCTGGCGGACAAAGTCAACGGCGGTGAGATCCAGCTCTTCTGCGTCGATTCAGTCGACGCGGAGAGCTGGTACAACCGGGGCGTCCATCCGGCGGTGCGCGCGGCGCGGCACGTGCAATATGACGCCTTCCTGCGAAACGAAGTCGTGCCTTACGTGTTCAATCGCGCGCAACGCGGCGACCTCGCGGTCTATGGCGCCAGCTTCGGCGCCTATCACGCTGCGAATTTCGCGGCGCGCTATCCGGATGTCGTCAGCCGGGCGATCTGCTTCTCCGGGCTCTATGACGTCCATCAGTTCACGGACGGCTACTGGGACGACAACTGTTACTTTCACTGCCCCACGGCCTACATCCCGAACATGAATGGAGAGTGGGTGGGGAAGTTGTCACGCGTCGGTTGGGTGATCGCCACGGGCGAACACGACACGCTGGTGCAGAAGAATCGCGACTTCTCCAATCTGCTCTGGTCGAAAGGAATCCCGAATCACGCCGAGTTCTGGGGCGGCGTCTTCGGGCACGACTGGCCGTGGTGGCGGGAAAACCTGCGGCGGTTTGTGTGAAACACCCCTCACCTCACGAGATCCCTCGCCCCGCGAAGCGGGGAGAGGGTGCCGCGAAGCGGCAGGTGAGGGTCGTGTCCTTACTTCGCTTCCCGCGTGAACTTCCTGAATGTCTCCGCCGGGACCGTGCCTGAGATGGTCACGGAGTTGTCGGTGCGGGAAATGGTGAAGCGGCGCAACGTCGAGACGAGATCGGGTGACTTGTCCTGAGCGGCGAGGCGCAGCGCGGAGAGCGCGCCGCGTACTGTGTCCTCGACGAGCTGAAGCGTCTCCGGATCATTGGACAGGCCGAACGCGCCGAGCTTCAGCGAGTCGCCGCTGTCGGTCGCCCACAGGGCCACGGTCGACACGCTCTTCAGCGCGCTGTTCAGTGCTTGAGCCGAGGCGTTGTGGTTCGACAGATGCGGTCCGCCGGCCAGACGCGATGCGCGGGCGACGTCCACGATGGCCCACGCCGTGGCATGGGAATCGATGCGAGTCAGCTCACGACCGAGTCCGCTCGTCGTGGTGAATGAGGTCCCACCGGAAGAACGATTGGCCAGCGCATCGAGCACGGCCGCTTCCGTTCCCACCAGCGCGAGGTGCGAGTCCGCGAAGGCGACCGCTCCCCGCTCCTCGGAATCCTCACCGTGCATTCCCTTCGGCAGCAGGAGATAGGCTCCGTTGGCGTTCGACCGCTTCTCGGCACCGCGCGCCAAGAGCGCGTCCGTCAGACGCTGGACATTGAAGCGGCCCTCCGCCGCCACCAGCACGTCGGCATCGTGACCGAGCGCCGTGCGCGGAGTGGTGGCCACCATGACCAGGTCGATATCGCGCGAAGGCTGCAGACCGGCCTCGCGTAGGAACTTCTCTGCGTCGCCGTTGGTGCTCACCTTATCCGTCTGTTCGAACAGCGTGGATGAGAGTGGGCTGGAGCGCATGTCGGCGAGGCGCACCACGCCGACGGTGACCGCGTCGTTCGGAATCAACGACAGCGCCCCGCTCTTGGCGAATGCGGGCAATGCCAGGGCGGCGACAGCGCATACGAGCAGCAACTTCTTCATATCAAAACTCCTTTCGTTGGAAGCACCAGGAAGCGAGAGCGAGGCACACCAGGCCGAAGGCGGCGGTGGTGAGAAATGGAGCGGGTGTCAGAACAGAAGCCAGTCGCTCGGGCGCCTGCTCGCCGGAAACGAACGCGATCACCGCCTGTCCCAGCTCCGCAGTCTTCGGCAGGATCCAGTACATCGTGTTGATCAGCCAGGCCTGCCATTCCTTCGAGACGGCGGCGGCTATGCGATCGTGACCGACCAGCATCAGGGCGAAGAAGAAGAGGCCGTACGTCGTCATGATCGACACCGCAGTCGAGGATGTGACGACGCCGACCAGGAAAGCGAACGCCAGCAGTGTGGCGATGACCAGCAGGATCACCGCGCTGGCCACGAAGAAGCGCGGATGAACGACGTGGGTCTTCCACATCACGATCAGCCAGATCGATCCGAGGAGGTAGACCACGTTGCTCCCGGCGAGAATCAGGCCGGCTACGTAGCGCGAAAGCAGCAGCTTGATCCGCGACACAGGACGCGAGAGGTAGAGATCGATCGTTCCCTTCTCCTGCATCCGCGGCACGAGGTGCGCGGTGGCAAAGATCGCCAGGAACGTGCAGAGGAAGTAGAGGACGACGGAGAAGCCCGATTCGAATCCGAGCACGAGCTTTTCGATGCTGATGGAGTGATCGGCAGGCATGGTCACGTCTTTGCCGAACAGCTTTGCGCCGGCCAGCGCTCCGTCGACGATATCGAGATTGATGGCGGAGGCGAAGATCAGGATGAACACCGTGGAGAGCAAGAAGTAGGCGAGCAGGGTCCAGCGCGCCGCCGCTTCACGCATCACATCTTCGATGTTGGCGTAGAGGACTTTCATGCTCGCACCAGGTCCACAAACACGTCTTCCAATGTCGAGCGCACCGGCGAGAGCTCGCTGAGTATGCCGCCGCGCGCGCGGAGCTGATCGACCAGGGCATTCAGATGCTGCACGTCGTTGACGGACAGCAGTACGTGGCCGTTCACCCGCTCCACGCCGGCGCCGGTGTCACGGAATGCGGCGATGAGCGAGTCATCGACCGGCGCAGCGACCATCTTGTACTTGGCCGAGCCGCGAGTCAGTTCTTCGACGGTGCCATGAGCTGCCAGTTTTCCGGCGCGCAGGACGGCGACGCGGTCGCAGGTCAGCTCGATCTCCGACAAGAGATGCGAGTTGAGAAGGACGGCCGTGCCGTTCTTTGCTTCTTCGCGAAGGAGATCGCGGATTTCTCGGCGGCCCACCGGATCGACGCCGTCGGTCGGCTCGTCGAGCAGCAACACGTTCGGCGAGTGAATCAGTGCCGCGGCCAGGCCGAGGCGCTGCGTCATTCCTTTGGAGAACTTCTTGACCCGCACGTCGATCCACTGCGAAATGCGCAGCGTCTCGAGCAGCTCGCCGGCGCGCCGGTTGATCGTGGCACCGTCCAGACCTGACATCCGTCCGAAGATCGACAACGTCTGCCGGGCGGTGAGGTAGCCGGGAATCTTATGCCCCTCAGGGAGATAGCCCACGCGGCGCCGGCTTTCCGGATTGGCCACCGGCAGGCCTGCAATCCGGGCGCTTCCCTCGGTGGCCCGCGTCAGGCCCAGAAGGATCTTGACCGCGGTGGTCTTGCCGGCTCCGTTGGGACCGAGCAGCCCGAAGAGTTCGCCTTCCCCGACCGAGAGATCGACGCCGTCGAGGGCCGTAATCGTCCGCCCCAGCGTGGAGCGATAGACCTTGTGGAGGGCTACGACTTCGATAGCGGGCACACTCATTGATGCTGTGTCTACGTTGGCCGGTTCTTTGGGTTGCGTGAGTTAACGGTTAACGGTTAACGGGTGCCAGAGGCTTTGTCACCGTTAACCGCTATCCGTTAACCGTCAACCCGGTCCAAAGAATGCCAGCGGGCTCTGCACGGTTCTGTATCATCGCGATTCCCCATGTCGGATAGGGCAGTTTTCTTCGACCCGACGCACCGCCGGTGGTGGTGGATCAAACGCGTCGGAACTCTTCTCGGCCTTCTGGCGGTCGTGGCGACGAGTGTGTGGCTGGTCAGCCTCTTCACCGTGCCATTGCTGCCGGGTGTTCCGGGGATCACCGGTGTGATTCGGCGCACTCTGCGCCGCAGCATCCGCTTTCCGCGGCACCAATCCCAATTGCAGGTGTACCTGCTTCAACGTGAGCGGAAGAAGCTTCTCGCGGCGATCGCCGATCAGCAGAAAATTCGCCGCGCCCGCACCGCACTCCCGCCCATCAAAGGCGGCGGAATCGTTGCCGCGTTCTACGCGCCGTGGCAGGAGACCGGACTGAACTCTCTCCGGGCGAACGCCTCGCACATGACGCACCTCATGCCGTCGTGGGTGCATCTCGCGGAGAACGCCAAAGGGCTCGACTTCCATGACTGGGATCCTGTCCTGGTCCCGCACAACAAAGACGCTCTGGACATCGCCAGGTCGAACAATCTGAACATCATTCC
This sequence comes from Acidobacteriota bacterium, assembly GCA_003223635.1. Taxonomy (GTDB): domain Bacteria; phylum Acidobacteriota; class Thermoanaerobaculia; order Gp7-AA8; family Gp7-AA8; genus QHVS01. The sequence continues at coordinate 9,326 of QHVS01000038.1, forward strand.
GGTGTTCAGCAACGCGCAGATGAGCGACTTCGACGCGAAGCGCGTGCATGTTTTTCTCACAAACCCGAAGCAGCAGGATCTGATCATCTCCGATCTGCGGCGATGGGTTCTGGCGAATCATTTTCAGGGGATCAATGTCGACTTTGAAAACCTGCTGGAAGGTGACTATCCGCTGTACTTGCCGTTCCTGCAGCGTTTGAAGACGGCGTTCGCTCCCTATCATCTCGTCGTCAGCGCCGACCTCGAGTCGAGCGCTCCTCTCAACTGGCGAGCCGTCTCATCCGTCTGCGATTTCGTCGTGGTGATGGCCTACGACGAACATGGCGAGCGCAGCAAGCCGGGACCGATCGCCTCCATCGGCTGGTACCGGGACATTCTCGACCGCGCGGTGCGCAGCGTGCCTCGCGAAAAGCTGGTCATCGGTCTGGCCAACTACGCGTACGACTGGATGCAGGGACGTGATTGGGCGGATCCGCTGACCTATCAGGGCGCGCTGCTGATGGCGGAAAAGTACCGCTCCACGGAGAAGCCGGAAGACGTGGTCGACTTCGATGCCGACGCGCTCAATCCGACGTTCTGGTACGTCGATGACAACGGCAAGGAGCACGAGGTCTGGTTTCTCGACGCCATCACGGCGGCCAACCAGTGGATGATCGCCGAGAACTACGGTCTGCGCGGCGTCGCCGTGTGGGTCCTGGGATCGACCGATCCGTCAATCTGGACGTTCATCCATCGTGACCGGCTGACGCAACCGCCGAACATGGGCGTGTTGCGCGACGTCTCCTTCCCCTACGACGTCGAGTTCGTCGGAGACGGGGAGGTGTCCCACGTCGACGCTCTTCCGACGAAGGGCTCGCGATCGCTGGAAATCGATCCGCAGACCGGCGTCGCGCTGGATGAGAACTATCACGCCTATCCCAAGTCGTTCGTGATCTCTCGCACCGGATACAAACCGAAGCAGATTGCGCTGACCATCGACGACGGGCCGGCCGAGCCATACACCGACGACATCCTCGACGAGCTGAAGCAAGCCCACGTGAAGGCGACGTTCTTCCTCATCGGGCAGAACGCGGAGCGCTATCCGTATCTCGTCCGGCGGATCTGGAACGAGGGTCACGAGATTGGCAACCACACGTTCACGCACCCGAATATCGGCGCGGTTTCAGCCTCGCAGGCCCGGCTGGAGCTGACAGCAACGCAGCGCGTCTTCCAGAGCCTGCTGCATCGGTCGACGCTTCTGTTCCGTCCCCCCTACAACGCCGACGCGGAACCGAACAGCGCGGAAGAAGTGCGCCCCATCGCCGTCGCTTCGGAG
>QHVS01000039.1:0-14763 GCA_003223635.1 Acidobacteriota bacterium
GTTCATCGATCCCAATCAGCAGACCGGCGCGAATCGTCTGTCGCGCACGTTCGGGCAGCCGACCGCCTTCCAGATCCCGAGGCGATATGAAGCGGGAATTCGAGTGGAGTTCTGATCGAAGGAACATCGCCAAACGAAAAGGGGGCCGCTCGGCCCCTTTTTTGTGAGAAACCATGAAGTAGGCAGTAGCACGTAGTGCTTGGTGCTCAGTAGATACGAGCTACCGCGCACTGAGCACTGAGCACTGAGCACTGAGCACTGATCTAGTTGGCCAGAATCCACGTCAGAGCGGCGACCGCAGCGGAGTCCTGCGCCAACTCCTTCGGATCGACCTTGTCGAGGGTGTCGGCCGGCGTGTGGTGGTAGTCGAAGTAGTGCAGCGGCTCCGGCACGAAGCTGAAACCTGGAACGCCGGCTTCGATGAGGAACGACGTATCGGCTCCCGTCTCACGCGTCGTCTCGAACTTCGCAGCACCGATCGCGGCCAGCGGCTCCGCGCGCCGCTCGAGCGCCGTGAGCGCGTCCCCCTTCAGCGTGGTGCGGAATCCGGTGGGGGCGGCGACGCCGGAGTCGCTCTCGATCGCCGCCACGTGTTTGTCGTTCTTGTGATTGGCGAAATACGCTCGCCCCCCGTTCGATCCGTTCTCCTCGTTCATGAACAGGACACAGCGGATGGTGCGCTTCGGCGTGAGGTTCATCTCCTTCAGCAGGCGCATCGTCTCCATCACCATGGCCACGCCGGAGCCGTCATCAATGGCGCCGGTGCCGAGGTCCCAGGAGTCGAGGTGACCGCCGATGACGACGATCTCCTCCGGTTTCTCGCTGCCGCGCAGCTCGGCGATGACGTTCGCCGATTCGACATCGGGCAGGATGCGCGGAGTGAGGAGAAGATGCATCCGCACGCGCTCGCCCTTCTTCAGAAGACGATCGACGAGCATGGCATCTTCTGCGGTCATCGCTGCGGCCGGGATCTTCGGTTGATTGGGGTCATAGCGCAGCGCCCCGGTGTGCGTCGTGCGCAGCGACGCCGATCCGACCGAGCGGATCAGCGCAGCAACCGCGCCGTACTCGGCCGCTCGACTGGGCCCGCTACTGCGAAAGGCGACCGCCTTCCCATAGGCCTCGAATCCGCGATGGGCGCGCACGAGATCCATGTCCATCGGATTGTTGTAGAAGACGATCTTTCCCTTTGCCTTCGCCCCCAGAGCCTTGAGCTCGTCGAATGAGTTGACCTCCACGACGTCGGCGGTGAGTCCCATCATCGACGTGGCCACGCTGCCTCCCAGCGCGGTGAGAACGATCTTCTGATCCATGTGGGAGACGAGTCGCGCTTCTTCCGCGCCGCGGACCCAATGCGGCACCATCACCTTCTCCGTGGTCACCGGAACGCCCCAGGAACGAAAGCGATCCGTCGTCCACTTCACTGCGGCGGCCGCTCCTTTCGATCCGCTGAGTCGCTGCCCGATGTTGTCGGTGAGATAGGAGAGCGTGTCGTAGGCCTGGGATCCGGCCAGCTCGCGCTGGATGATCTGGTCCGCGATTGTCTCAGCGGCGGCCGAGCCGGTGAACGAGATTACGAGTACGAGGAATGCAGAACGCAGAACGCAGAACGAAGAATTGATAGAAGGCTCCAAACTTTCTTCATTCTGCATTCTGCATTCTGCGTTCTGCATTCAGCTTTTCACTCCGTGTCGATCTGCGCTCTCTGCAAGGATCCGGAATAGTCGACGTAGATCGACTTCCACTCGCTGAAGACATCGATCCCGGCCACGCCCGCCTCGCGGTGGCCGTTGCCCGTCTGCTTCGTTCCGCCGAACGGCAGATGCACTTCCGCGCCGATGGTCGGCGCGTTCACGTAGAAGATCCCGGTGTACATGTCGCGCATGGCCAGGAACGCTTTGTTCACGTCGCGCGTGTAGATCGATGAGGAGAGCCCGTACTTCACGCCGTTGCCGATGGCGATCGCTTCCTCCACCGAATTGCACTGCATGATCGAGGTGACCGGGCCGAAGATCTCCTCCTGCGCGATGCGCATGTCTGGTTTCACGCCGGCGAAGATCGTCGGCTCGTGGAAGTGCCCTTTTGCATACGGACCATTCGTGAGCGCGGATCCGCCTGCAACAACCGTCGCTCCTTCGTCCTTGCCAATCTTTACGTACTTCTCCACGGTCTTGATCTGCGAGGCCGAGATGTTCGGTCCCATATCTACGTTCGGATCGAGCCCGTTCCCCACCCGCAGCTTGCGAGTGCGGGCGGCCAGCTTCTCCACGAACTGGTCGTGCACTTTCCGATGCACGACGATGCGCGACGCGGCGGTGCAGCGCTGGCCGGCCGTGCCGAATGCGCCCCACAGCGCGCCATCCACGGCCAGATCGAGATCGGCGTCCTCCATCACCATAATGATGTTCTTGCCGCCCATCTCCAGATGGACATGCTTGAACTGCGGCGCGCAGGCCACGGAGATTTCGCGGCCGACCTCCGTGGAACCGGTGAAGGAGATCACGGCGATCTTCGGATGCTTCAGCATCGGCTCGCCCACCTCCCGCCCGCCACCGGTGACGACGTTGAAGACGCCTGCCGGCAGGCCCGCTTCTTCGAAGGCTTCGGCCAGCATGATCACCGACAGCGGCGTGAGCGAGGCCGGCTTGATGACCACGGTATTTCCGCAGATCAGCGCGGCCATGCTCTTCCACGCGGGAATGGCGATCGGAAAGTTCCACGGGGTGATCAGACCGGCCACGCCGAGGGGCATGCGCACGGCCATGTTGAACTTGTTGGGAAGCTCCGACGGCGTGGTCACTCCGAAGAGGCGGCGTCCTTCGCCGGCCATGAGGTAGGCCATGTCGATCGCTTCCTGCACGTCACCGCGCGTTTCGGCGAGCACCTTCCCCATCTCTCGCGTCATTTCCCTGGCGATCTTCTCTTTGTCGCGGCGGAGGACCTCGCCGACGCGATACAGGAATTCGCCCCGGCGCGGGGCCGGCGTCAGGCGCCACGGGTTGAACGCGTGGTGCGCGGCGTCGACCGCCGCATGCAGATCATCGGCATTCGATTCCTGGAACGTGCCGATGAGGTCCTCGCTGTCCGCAGGATTGCGATTCTCGAACGTCTTGCCGCTCGAGGAAGCGACCCATCGGCCGTTGATGTAGTTCTTATATTCGCGTGCGGCGCGCAGCCCTGCGTATTCGCGTTCGCGTTGAGTTGCAGTTTTGGCCAAGGAATCCTCCGGTTAACGGCTAACGGTTAACGGTGCTAGAGGCTTCACGTGGTTTCCGTTAACCGTTAACCGTTAACCCTTCTTCAGAACCGACGCGGCGTCGTGCAGGGTCGGCTTCGCGGATCCCATGTCCACGCTGCCGCGGAAGCGCGCTCCCTCGGCCACGATGATCTTCGGCGCCTTGATGTTGCCGTCCACCGTGCAGCCCGCCACCAGCTCGACGCGATCGTCCGCGGTGACGTCGCCGGTCAGCTTCCCCTCCACCATCACGTTTTTCGCATGCACCTTGGCCTCGATGCGCGCCTTCGTTCCCACGCGGAGATCCCCGGTGAGGCGGATCGTCCCTTTCACCGTTCCCTCGATCAGGACCGGTTCGGAGCCTGTGACGTTCCCCTCGACCACGACATTCGGACCGAAGAAGGTGCCCTCGAACACAGGTTGGGGTTCGCCTGGCCGGGGCATCGGCCGCGGCTGGGGAGGCGGAGGACTGTCTTTTGCGAAGAGCGCCATGGGGCGGGAAGAATAGCAGAATCGCGGGTCGCCGGTCGCGGTTCGAGGATCGCTGTAAACTTCCATCCTTCAACGATCTGTACTCGTTGACGTAAACAGAAGGGGCTCTGCAATCGTGCGACGTGGTTCGATCGCTTTATCGCTTTTCCTTGCCTCCGGCTGCTTCAGCCGCGGCAAGCAGAACGAACAGTTTCGAATCGAAAAAGTCGATCGCGGCAACATCACCATGACGGTGACCGCGACCGGCACGGTGTCCGCCGTCACGACGGTGCAGGTGGGCAGCCAGGTTTCCGGCGTGATCTCCCGCCTGTATGCGGACTTCAACAGCCGTGTGCACCGCGGACAGCTTCTCGCCGAGCTCGATCCGACGCCGTTCCAGGCCCAGGTGGAGCAGCGGCAGGCCGATGTCACCAAAGCGCGCGTCGACGCCGCGAACGCCAAGATCAGCTACGAGCGGCAGCGACGTCTCCTGGCAGCAGGCCTTGCTCCCCAAGCCGATCTCGACGCGGCAAAGGCCGGATATGAAGGCGCGGCTGCGCAAGTGCAGCAAGCAGTTGCCGCTCTCTCTCAGGCGCTGACCAATCTGAAGTACACGAAAATCACGTCGCCCATCGACGGCGTGGTCGTCGACCGCCAGTACGATGTCGGCCAGACCGTGGCCGCCTCCTTCCAGGCGCCGACGCTTTTTTCCATCGCCCAGGACCTGACCAAGATGCAAGTGCAGGCGGATGTCGATCAGTCGGACATCGGCCGCATCGCCGTCGGACAGCAAGCCCGATTCACGGTCGACGCGTATCCCGACCAGGAGTTTCGCGGCCGCATCTCACAGATGCGGCTGAATGCCGCCGTCACGCAGAACGTGGTCACGTATCCGGTCATCATCGAGGTGCCCAATCCGGAAGAGAAGCTGCGGCCGAAGATGACGGCGAACGTAACGATCGACGTGGCGAACGTGCGGGACGTGCTGCGCATCCCGAACGCCGCGCTTCGATTCAAACCGGATACAGCACAGACAGGCGCTGCACAGCAGACAGCCAGCGCCGGTCCTGGAGTAGAGCGAACGGCAGCTCAGATGGGACAGCGTGCTCCGGGAATCACCGGCGCGGGAGGCACATTCGCGGGCCGCGGCGGGACAGCCGGACGCGCACGCCCGCAGACGGTATGGACCTACGACAACAAGAAGCTGACCCCGGTCTCCATCCGCACCGGAATCACTGACGGGCACTACACACAGGTGGTCGACGGCAATCTGAAGCCGGGGGACAACATCATCATCGGGTTGGCGACATCGAAGGTCGAAGGACCCGGTCCTCCGGGATCGAGCAGTCCCCTCGGCGGGCGGGGCGGCGGTGGCGGCAGAGGTCCACGGTAGTGCCCGGACGAGTCATCCAGATCAGCGAGCTGACCAAGATCTACAAAATGGGAGAGGTCGAAGTGCGCGCTCTCGATGGCGTCGATCTCAGCGTGGACGAAGGCGAATTTCTCGCCGTCATGGGGCCCTCCGGCTCCGGCAAATCGACTCTGATGAACATCATCGGCTGCCTCGATCGGCCAACCGCGGGGACGTATCAGCTGGACGACGTGGACGTCTCGAAACTCGATCGCGACGAACGCGCCGTGATCCGCAACGCGAAGATCGGCTTCGTCTTTCAAAGCTTCAACCTCCTGGCTCGCACCTCGGCCATCGAGAACGTCGAGCTGCCGATGCTTTACGGCGAGCTGGGATGGTCGCGGGACAAGCGCCACGCCGCGGCCCGCGAATCGCTCCGCCGCGTCGGCCTGGCCGGTCGCGAAGATCATTACCCGTCGCAGCTCTCCGGCGGCCAGCAGCAGCGCGTGGCCATTGCTCGCGCGCTGGTGACGAATCCGGCCATTCTTCTGGCGGATGAGCCGACCGGGAATCTCGACTCGCGCACGTCCGAAGAAATCATGGGCATCTTTCAGCGGTTGAACGACGACGGGAAGACCGTCGTGCTGATCACGCACGAGCCCGACATCGCGCAGTACGCCAAGCGAATCGTGCACATGCGCGACGGCCAAATTCAACACGACGAGGTCGGCAAGCAGAAGCGGCCGGTGGCCATGGTGATGAAATGAAAAACTCCGTCATGCGAATGGGCAACATCACCGTGGTCGGCCTGAAGGCCATCTCGCGGAACAAACTCCGCTCGATTCTGACCATGCTGGGGATCGTCATCGGCGTCGGCTGCGTCATCGCCGTCGTGGCCATCGGCAACGGCGCCACCAAATCGGTCGAGGCGACGATCAACTCGCTCGGAACGAACTTCATCATGATCTTTCCCGGCGCGGCGACGCAGAGCGGCGCGCGCATCTTTACCGGTCAATCGACGCTCACCGCGGAAGATGCCGACGGGATGAAGGCCGAAGCTCCTGCGGTCGCTTACGTCTCCCCCATGGTTCGCTCAGCCGCGCAAATTGTCTCCGGCGAGCTGAATTGGGGAACTTCCATTCAGGGCGTCAGCACTGACTATCCGCTGATTCGATCGTGGAACGTCTCGCAGGGGGATTTCTTCACCGATACCGACGTCAAAGCCGCAGCGAAAGTCGCTGTCCTGGGCAATACTGTCGTGGACAATCTTTTCCCCAACGGCGACGCCGTCGGCCAAATCATTCGCATCAAGAACGTTCCCTTCAAAGTCGTGGGAGTCCTGGAGAAGAAGGGCGGCAACATGATGGGACAGGATCAGGACGACACCGTCATCGCCCCCTACACCACGGTCATGAAGCGGCTGGCCGGAAAAACGAAGATCGACATGATTCAGGTCTCCGCGGTCTCCGGCAGTCAGGTTCAGGAAGCGCAGAACGAGATCGAGGCGTATCTGCGCCAGCGGCATCGCATCCAGCCCGGCCAGGACTCCGACTTCATGATGCGCTCGCAGGAGGAGATCGCTCAGACGCAGGCGCAGAGCATGGGGATTCTTCGCACCCTGCTGCTCTCCATCGCTGCGATTTCGCTGCTCGTCGGCGGCATAGGCATCATGAACATCATGCTGGTGTCGGTGACGGAACGAACCCGCGAGATCGGCATCCGCATGGCTATCGGGGCGAAGGGCCGGCACGTGCTGATGCAGTTTCTGTTCGAAGCGGTGACGCTGGCGATTGTCGGCGGCCTGATCGGCGTGGCCATCGGAGTCGCCGCATCGCTGGGGGTCGGTCACTTCCTGAAGTGGCCGATCGTGGTCACGCCGGCCTCGGTCGCGCTTTCGTTTGGCGTGGCCGCCTTCGTCGGCATCTTCTTCGGCTTCTATCCGGCGCGGAAAGCCTCGCGGCTCGACCCGATCGACGCGCTCAGGTACGAGTAGAAGGAGCGCCGGCTACCAGCCGGCGGGTGCGCGGGCTACCAGCCCGCGCCGGCAAGTTGCCGGCGCACCCGCCGCCAAGTTGGCGGCGTTACGACACCAGCAGCGCCACGCCGACGGCGATCAGCAGCGCGGAAACAACGCGGCGGAACGCGCTCTCCGGAACGCGGCCCAGCAGAACCTTTCCGAACAACGTCCCGAGGATGACGCCCACGGTCGAAGTCAGAAGGAGCGGCCACATTCCGATCAGTTGCGGGCCGACGCTGAAGGCGTAGACCGGCAGCCGTGCGCCGTCGACGACGAGAGCGATGGCCACCGCCGTGGCCACGAAGACTTCCCTTCGCACATTGAGCGCGAGCATCGCCGCGGCGCGGATCCCGCCCTGATTTCCGACGAGTCCTCCCAGAAAACCGGAGACTCCTCCCGCCACCCACGCGCCGCGCCGGCCGAGGCGAAGACGCTCCATCCATCCGAGGACGCCGAGAGCTCCGGCCGCGATGAGGATCAGCGCCATGACAATCTTCAGCGCAGGCGCGGCGGCGATGGCGTGAAGAATCGCGCCGAGCAGCGCGCCGGCCGCACTCATGAGGCCGAACGTCTTCAGCACGCTCTTGTCGATCCGGTCGCGCAGCGTCCACAGTCGGAGCGCGTTGCCGGCGAAGTGCGGGATGGCCGCGGCAGCCACGGCCAGCTTCACGCCGATGCCCAGGCCGAGGAGCGGCGTGAGGATGCTGCCGATCCCGAATCCCGCCACCGCGGAAATCGCGCCGGCCAGGAACGAGATAACGCCCACCAGGATGGCGAACGCCATCAGCTCGGGCGTGCCCTGGCAAACTCCGGCTTGGGAGCGTGCTGGAGCGGAGCGGGAAGGCGCGTCGCGCAGCAGGCCCGCTGCAGCGCCACCTGATCGCGGATCATCTGACGATCAACCGCGGCGGCGTCGAGAGCGCAGTCCAGCACGCGCGCCTGCTGCGCATCGGTGGGACGAACGATCCGGTAATGCATCCACTTGCCGTCGCGGCGGGCAGCCACGACTCCCGCGCGGCGCAGATAGGCCAGATGGCGGGAAATCTTCGTCTGCGATTCGCCGAGGACCTCCACGAAGTAGCAGACGCAGATTTCTCCGGCGGTCATCAAGTGCAGCAAACGCAGCCGCGTGCGGTCCGCCAGCGCCTCGAACAGCGTAACCAGGTCGCCCTTCATGCTGCGAGTATACATTTGGCTCCGCGAATTCATTGCAGCGCCTCGGCAGCTGTTATATGGTTTCGCCGGTCCCACAATCTAAGGAGGGGTTATGAGAGCCAGTTTTCGATGGTTCGTCACAATTGCCGTTCTGCTGGTTGCCGTGTCTGCCTTCGCGCAGACCACGGCGACACTGACCGGCACTGTCACCAGCGAGGGGCGAGGGCTGCCGGGCGTCACCGTCAGCGCCACCTCCCCCAATCTTCAGGGAACGCGCACCACGGTCAGTGGGGAGAACGGCGACTACAGCTTCAGCTCGCTGCCGCCCGGTCTCTACAGTGTGAGCTTCGAGCTGGAAGGGATGCAGCGGGTCACGAAGAATTCCACCTTGAGACTCGCAGAGATATCGCGCGTCGACGCCGACCTCACGGTCAGCAAAGTGAGCGAGTCGATCACGGTCACCGCGGCGGCTCCGTCCGTCCTGGAGACGCCGCAGGTCTCCACGAACTTCGACGCCAAGACGATCGAGTCGCTCCCCGTCAATCGCAACATTCAGGGTCGCGTGCTTCTCGCGCCGGGCGTGACCAACACCGGCCCGAACAATCAGATCGTCATTCACGGCGCGCAGTCGTTCGACAATCTCTATCTGGTCAACGGCGTCGTGGTGAATGAGAACGTCCGCGGGCAACCGCAGGCGGCCGTCATCGAGGACGCCATCCAGGAAACGACGCTCCTCACCGGCGGCGTGTCAGCGGAGTATGGCCGCTTCACAGGCGGTGTGGTCAGCACGATTACCAAATCCGGCGGCAACGAGTTCAGCGGCTCGCTCCGCGACAATTTCTCCAACGACAAGTGGATTTCCAAGACCGACTTCCGCAACGCCAGTGGCGCTCGGGCGGAAGCGAATCACATCGACAAGATCAATCCGGTCTATGAAGGGACGTTGGGCGGCCGCATCGTCCGCGACAGGCTGTGGTTCTTCCTGGCCGGCCGGAAAGAGAAGACCAGCTCCACCAGTCAGACGGTGGCTCCATTCAACAACGCGTACACGACAGTCGTCGATCAGAAGCGTTACGAGGCGAAGTTGACCGGCAATGTCACCAGCAAGCACTCCATCGTCGGGTCGTATCTCAAGGTGACCGACAACCAGACCGGGACAAAGTTCGGCAACATCGCCGATCTAGCTTCGCTGCGTGCGGTGGGTAACCCGATCAAGCTCTATGCCCTGCACTACAACGGTGTGATCACGAACAACTTTCTGATCGAGGGTCAGTGGAGCAAGAAGGATTTCTCCATCGTCGGCGGCGGCGCCGGGCAGCGGGACGAGATCTTCGGAACGCTGCTGCGCGACATCCGCCGCGGCTGGCGCGCCTGGTCGCCTACCTTCTGCGGCGTCTGCGCGGCGAAGGAGCGCAACAACAAGGATTGGCTGGCCAAAGGCTCGTACTTCCTGTCGACGAAATCGACCGGAAGCCACAACCTCACCAGCGGCTACGACGAGTTCCATCAGCTACGCAACGAGAACAACTATCAGTCGGGCTCCGACTTCCGTCTGTTCGGCGATTTCGTCAACGTTGGCGGAACGGTCTTTCTGCATCTCGACCCGACCAAGGTCAACGGCATCGCCCGCTCGCACTGGGAGTGGGATCCGCTGCTGGCGCTCTCTCAGACATCCGACTTCGCCACGAAGTCGGTCTTCGTCAACGACAAGTGGGACTTCAGCCAGCACTTCAGCTTCAATCTCGGCGCGCGCTATGACAAGAACACCGGCCACAATCAGGCCAAGATCGATACCGTCGACGACTCGCGCTTCAGCCCGCGCCTCGGCGCTATCTTCGATGTGAAGGGCGACGGCAAACATCGATTTAGCGTCAACTACGGTCGCTATGTGGCAATGATCTCCCAGGGGCCGGCTGACTCCACTTCTCCCGGCGGACGTTACGCCACGTATCAGATCCAGTACCTCGGACCGGAGATCAACCCGCTCGACTCCAGCGGCAACATCATCGGGACGCCGGTGCCGACCGAGCAAGTCATCCGTCAGGCATTCCAGTGGTTCCATGACAACGGATTCACATCGAACAACTCGCTGATCTATTCGCTGCAGATCCCGGGGTTCACCGAAAAAATCAACGGCTCGCTGAAATCGCCCTTCATGGACGAGGTCACCCTCGGGTACGGCGTGCAGCTCGGCACTAACAGCTTCGTGCGCGCCGACGTGATCCACCGATCGTGGGGCGATTTCTACGTGACCCGTCGCGACCTCACCACGGGCAAGAACACCACGCCCACCGGAGCGAAAGTCGACGTCGGATTCATCGAGAACAGCAGCAGCGGCCTGTCCAGGAAATACAACGCACTGCAATTGCAAGGACAGACGAAGTTGATCCAACGCGTCACGCTGGGCGGCAACTACACGTACTCCAAGCTGCGCGGCAATGTTGAGAACGAAGAGTTCAACAACGCGACTGTGACCATCGGCGCGATCGGTACCACCGGATCGAACGTCTATCAGATGCCGGAGTATCCGGAGTACACGAACTTCGCGCAGAACAATCCGGTCGGTTACCTGCCGGCTGACATGCGGCATCGCGTGAACGTCTGGCTGCAATATCAGCCGCCGGTGCCATTCGGACAGTTGGATGTCTCACTGCTGGAGCGTTATCACTCGGCCATCCCGTACTCGGCGATGGCCATCATCGCCGGCACCGGAATCACAAACCCGGGCTATGCGCTGCCTCCGACCCAGATTGCGTATTTCCTCGGCGAGCGCGGCGGGTATCGGCTCGACAGCATTTACGAGACGAGCGCCACGATCGGCTACAGCATTCCGATCAGCCGGGCGAGCCTCTTCTTGAAGGGAGACGTCATCAATATCCTCAACAAGCAAGGCATCGAGCAGGCTGACACTTCGGCCGGCCCGGTCATCGACCGCACCGTCAGGGTTGTGAAGCAGTGGAATCCGCTCACCGAGACGCCGGTGCTGGGAACGAACTACACGCTGTCGTCCAGCTTTGGCAGACCGACGAACAAGGACGCCTACCAGACGCCGCGCACGTACCGTTTTGCGGTGGGCGTGCGGTTCTAATTTTCGGCCCCTCACCCGGCCTTCGGCCACCCTCTCCCCGCTGTCGCGGGGAGAGGGTTCTCGAGGAAATCTCCTTGAAATGACAGCTCTCGCGGCGTGGTTAACATCGCCGCATGCGCAAGATCCTCTTCGCCTTCCTCCTCGCCTCCCCTCTTTATGCATCGGAACTCTCGTTCAAAGTCGTTGGCATCGATTGCTCCGCCTGCGCAAAGCCGGTAGTGAACGCGATTTCGTCGGTGAGCGGCGTGAAGAACATCCGCCTCGACTGGCGCAAGGCGACGGCGCAGGTGGAGGTGCCGGACGGTTTCGATCGCGGCCAGATTCGCACGGCGCTCAATAACGCCGGCTTCGAAGCAGTTTTCCCCGGTGAGCAGGCAAACGGGATCGCACCGCTGCCGCCGGAGGTGCTGAAGACGCTTGACATCGTCGCCTATCCCGGCACGACGAAGCTCGATATCAACAGCATTCTGGCCACAGGGAAGGTGACCATCGTCGACTTCTACGCAGACTGGTGCGGACCGTGTCACGTCCTGGAGGCTCGCCTGCAGCACCTCATGCAAGGCAAGGGGAACCTCGCGCTGCGACGGGTCAACATCGGCAAGTGGGACAACGCCGCGGCGAAGCAGGCGACGCGCGACTTCCACGCCGAGGCGCTGCCGTATATCCGGGTGTATGACGCGAAAGGAAACTTCGTGACCGCGGTGACGGGCGGGATGTGGGACGAAGTGCTAGCCGCGATCGCCAAAGCGGAGCGCGGCTGATGCGGCGACTCGCCGTCGCTGTGCTCATCGCTCTCACTCTTCTCCCCTCTGCTTACGCCTGACCGGCCTGAGCGAATCCCAACCTCTCCGGCGGAGCAGGGCAGATATCGATCGCAGCGCCCGGGAAGTGGCGCTTCTCATTCAACACCGCCCACGGCGTGTTCAACACGACCCACGTCGCCGAGTGCCCTGACGTCGCGCCGGAGTGCGCGACGGAAACGATTCCGCCACATCTCCACCAAGTTCGCCTCGGCGTCACCCACTATGAGGTCTCTGCCGACTACGGATTGCACAACAACATGCAACTCTCGCTGCGCCTGCCATACGACATCAAGGCACAGCACGTCCATTACGCGACGCTCAGCGGCGCACCGTATGTGCCGCCGTACGGTGACATCCACCATCGCACCGAGACCCTGAGGGGGATCAGCGATGGGACGATCCTTCTCGATTGGTCGCCGCAGTCGCAATGGATCTTCGGATTAGGCACCACTCTGCCCTTCGGGCACATCGTTCCGAATCCGATCGTCCTGGGACGCCTGGGGCTGAAGCACGAGCACATCCAATTCGGCAGCGGCACGTTTGAGCCGACGATCGCTGTTCAGTGGATCCGTCCGGCAACGGTCACTTTGTTTGCGGCGGCTGAACAGCGCTTGAGCCTCTACGAGAATCGCGAAGGTTTCCGCGCGCCGAGCACGCTCATCTGGTCCCTCGGTCCGAGCTTCCGCGCCGGCCGCTTTTCCATCGGTCCAAGCCTCAACGGCCAGTACCAGACTCTCGGCCGGTGGAGCGGAGAAGTCGATGAAGGTGCCGGCTTCCAGAACGGAGGATTGCGCCTGCAGATCACGGCGCCGATCGGGTCGCTCATAATCGCTCCCGGCGTCTACCGCGAGCTGTGGTCCCACGGCTTCCAGGGGCAGACGTTCAGTCAGGGAACCACGTGGTCCTTCATGGTGTCGCGCCTCTTCTGAAATCGATCAACCGCACTCCGAGCATCAATGAATGCACCGCCAGTCCCGGGTTGCGTCTGGCCGTGCCGCCGTTGGAGATGTGGGACAGGCGATAGCCGATGAGCATCGGCACGCGCGATGCGCGGAACAGCATCGCGCCGACTCCGAGCTGCGAATCCATATTGAATCTCGACGTTGCCGCCGGTACGCGGCGATTCGACCACATCGGTCCGGTTCCCAACTCCACAAAGGGCTGAACGTGGCGCGCGTTGTCGCGCCAATGGTGGCGGACGAAAAAGAAGGACGAGTAGCCTCTCACTGAGTCGTCGGGATCTCCGTACGAATAGCCGAACCAACTGCGGGCCTGCCGGATGTCGTGGTAGCTGAGCGAGGCGCCGACGGTCGTGTGGGCGATCCGCCTCTCCACTCGAGATGAGCGAGCGATCCATTCGAACTGAATCGAACGGAACACCGAGTGGCCATGCCAGCTCATCGGACTCTCTCCCCGGCCGAGATAGACATTGAACTCGCGCAGGGAGAGGTCGGCGGCCGCGGCGTTTGCCCCTGCCGCGAGCACGCACATCACCATCATCAATCGGGCTGAGGCCACGGCTCGATGGCAGATCGTACCTCAAGGATCGCCGATGACGCGCGCAGCGCCGCCCAGACGATGCCGATCACGCCGAGGAACGGATCGACGACGTAATCCCACAGGTTCGTTCCGCCGAGAAGGTGTAGATCGAATGCGATCAGGATGACCAGGACGGCGCACGAGAAACGCGGGTGACGATCGGCGAGGCAAGCCGCGACCGTCGCAAGGATCAATGGCGCGACCGGCGCGAATCCAATGCGGTAGAGATCCACCGGCACCAGGCCGAGAGCGGACGGATAGAGAACCACGGCTGCCGCCGCGGCGAATCCGAGAAAGAGCCGGCGATCGCCGGACAGGAGTCTCAGCCGCGGCCGGGCGATCAGATCGGCGATCAGGAGGATGGACGTGACGCTGGGAATGAAAGCGCGCAGCAGAGCGAGGGCGTGCGTCATCGGACTTCCGCCACCACCCACGCGTCATTGAACACACGATGCCGGATCTTTGTCCGTTGCCAGGTGTACAGAAGATGGATGCGTCCGTCGCGCGAGCGATAGAGGAACGGATACGAATACTCGCGGCGCACGTTCCAGTCCGGCGTCGTGTCGCGCTCGATCGGGCGAGGTTTCGACCAGCTCCGGCCGCCGTTGGCGCTGCGGGCGATCGACAGGTCGCGCCGATCCCACGCCGTGTTGTTGTAGATGACGATGAACGAGCCATCCGACAACCGTTCCGCGGCGACGGCCGCATCGCGATGAACCAGGCTGGTGCCGAAGACGGGGCCCCAGCGCATCCCGCCGTCCGTCGCATTGGCCATGGTCACCGACCCCGGCATTCGCGAGGACCAGCGGAGAAAGGCGACCGCGCGATCGGGTGAAACGGGGACGATCCAAGGCTGGATCAGAGGCCGTCGATCCTCGATGCGCGCTTCATCGATCACCGCTCCCTCATGATCGAGGCGAACGATCGCGCTCCATTTGCGCGCGAGCGAGTGATAGACCGGCAGCGCGACGCCGCCGTCGCGATAAGGAAGTGGACGACCCCGCACCAGCATCCCGACGTCGAGAAGCGGCGATGTCAGCAACCGCCGGGCCGGAAGCCATCGCTCGCCATCACTCGATGTCTTCAGGCAAATCGTCCCGGTCG
>QHVS01000039.1:14823-17982 GCA_003223635.1 Acidobacteriota bacterium
AATGCCGAGCGCAGACTCGGCCGAGCGACGATCCTCGACTACGCGCGGCGGCGACCAGCGACCGGTGCGAGCATCGCGTCGAGCGGCAAAGATGGCCACATCGCCTTGCACCTCGTCACGGCCGCCGCCATACCACGCTGCAAGAAGATCACCGTTCGCCATCTCTGTGAGGGTTGACCCGTGCACGAATGCAGTCGCCGTCTGTGGAAGAAACTCTTCCTCATAAAACGGAGTCGATTCCTGCCGGACCGGCGGGGAGAGAACGAACTCGGGCGCCCGCCACTGGCCCATGCGGACGAGCGCGGGCAGCGCCGACGCGATGAGCGCCACCTCAAGGAGCCTGGTAATTCCCGACTGCACGCCGCGAGAGCGTAACATCTCGCGGCCTGCGGGAACCTACTGCGGCGGAGGACTCGAATGTCGAAGAAGGATCTCGTTGCCGTTTCGCTATGCCTGATGCTCGTAGCCGGATCGCTCCAGGCAGTGGACGTGAAGAAAGTGGTGGACGTAAAGGTAGTGGCCGTCCCTCAGTTGTCCGGCTTTGAACCAGACCAGCGTCGTCGGCGGAGGCACCGTCGTAGGCACCGTCACGTTGTCTGCCGCTGCCGGCTCTGCCGGCGTCACCGTGAAGATCGTCAGCAGCGCGCCGAGCATCGCCGCCGTACCGGCGAGTGTCGTAGTGCAACCGGGCGCTGCATCGGCGACGTTCATCATCCAGACCGCTCCCGTCACGGTCAATCCCAACGTGGTCGCGGATGCTCCGTCTGCGGATATCTCCGTTCAAGCCGGTCTGTCGGCAGCGAGAGTAGTGAAGCTCACCGTCCTTCCGCCCACCCTCTCATCATTGACCATCAATCCGGCCGCCGTTCCGGGCGGAACAGCGGCAACAGGTCAAGTAACGATCTCCGGCTCCGCGCCTCCCGCAGGAGTGATGATCGGACTCTCCGCGAAGCCGCCGGCGGGGACGACCAGCGCATCGATTCAACGTCAGCCAATGGCTGACATTCGCGTGAGCTTAAGCCCCGTTTCTGTTCCGCCGCAGGTCACAATTCCCCCGGGAAGCACCTCGGCGACCTTTACGATCAACACGAAGCCGGTCGCTGCCGCAACGACGTATCAGATTGATGCCACCCACGGCGTCTTCGTGACGAAGAGTGCGGCGCTGACACTCCAGCCACCCACCCTCAATGCGATCACGTTAAGTCCCACGTCCCCGATCGGTGGAACAGCGGTGACCGCCACCGTGACCATCACTGCGCCTGCCCCTCAAGAGGGCCTCCAGTATAACGTGCAGCTCTCAGCCAGTTTCTTCTGCGGCACGCTTCCCACCGTGCCGCCAACGGTTCAGATCCCCGGCGGAACAACGTCAGCTACGTTCCCCATCACGACTTACCCGGGATTCGGAAATCCCCGCGTCACCGTGTCCGGAGGCGGACAATACAAGAGCATCGAATTCGGCGTCCGCGAGCCGGTCATCGATCAGAACTCCTTGCAGTTCCCATCCTCGGTGAAAGGCGGAACCACGGTTCAAGCCAAGCTGCACTTGAACGGCGCTGCAGTTACGTTGAACTGCGTCAACTACCCTGGGGAAGGTCCCTGACTTGGTGATCGTCACACCCGGACAAACCGACGCCCCCTTCTCCATCACGACCAGCGCGGTTCCCTCGGCCCAAAACGTAGTCATCACGGTGTTCGGCAATGTGGGCTACGGGTACGCGTCGGTGCAGAAGACGCTGACGCTGACGCCTTGAGACGGCGTGACTACATCATCTTGCGAAGCGCCACCGACGCGAGAGCGGCGGCGAGAAGAACGAGCATCCAGTCGGAGAGCGCCGGAATCGCGGACGCGGGCGAAATGGTGGTCGTGGTCGTCGCTGAGTTGTTTGCCGGATTGGGATCGGGTTCGAACGCAGTAACCGTTGCGGTGTTGATGAGCGAACCGCCCGCGACAGGGGCGGTCACGACCAGCGTGATCGTCGTCGTCGCTCCACTATTCATCGTTCCGACCGAACAGGTGATGGTCGAGGTGCCGCTGCAGATGCCGGGCGGCGTCGCGGAAACGAAGGTTGTTCCGGGCGGGAGAACATCCGTTACTGTCACGGCGGTCGCGACGCCCGGTCCGCCGTTCGACACCGGAATCGTGTAGGTGATGTTCTGACCACCAAACGGGAGCGGCGCTGACGCGCTCTTGGTGATGCTCATGTCAGCAGGCGGCGGCGGAAGAACGATCAGGCTGGCCGTTGCCGTGTTGCCTGTGATTCCAACGGACGTTCCCGTCCCATCATCGAATGTGGCTGTCACGTTGCCCGTGGTGTTGACTTGTGTCCCGGCGAGCACGCCGCTCACGTCGACCGAGAAAGAGCACGAACCAGATATGTCCAGGGACAACGCTGACATGTCGATGTTGTTGCTTCCCGGGTTTGCCGTCACCGATGCGGGGCTCAGCACCGCTCCGGCTGCCGCAAGGCAACTGCCGGTCAGTCCGTTAGGCGAGGCCACCACCAGCCCGCTCGGCAACGTGTCGTTGAACGCGATGTTGGACAAGCCCACGGTGGTATTCGGGTTCGTGAGGGTGAAAGTCAGCGACGTGGTTCCGCCGAAAGGAATGCTGGCCGCTCCAAAGGCTTTTGCGAGGTCTGGCGGCACAACCACGGTCTCAGTTGCGGTGTTGCTGGTCGCACCAGGACCGCTCTCCGTGGAGGTGATCGTCCCCGTGGTGTTCGCTTGTGGGCCTGCAGCGATCCCTTCGATGCTCAGCGAGATCGTGCAAAACGCGCCGGGCCCCAACGTCCCCCCGGCCAGGGTGATCGACGGCGAACTTGCAGGAGCGGTGACCGTGCCGCCGCAGTCGCTGCTCAGGTTGTTGGGAGAAGCCACCACCAGGCCTGAAGGCAACACGTCAGTGAACGCAATCCCCGTCAGCGGGCTGCCGTTCGGATTGACGATGGTGAAGAACAAAAAGACCGTCCCATTCAAGGCGACGTTGTCTGCCGAGAAGAACTTGGAGATGACCGGCGGTGCGGCCTGGGCGTATGCGGGCGCCGACCAGGAGAAGGAGAAAATAATCGCCGCGGCAAAGACCGCAGCGCTGACTCTCGCGCGAATCTCGCGCGAAGTCCTGCTCCCACCATTTCCCATGCGGTCGGGATTATAGCGAGA
>QHVS01000336.1:0-2577 GCA_003223635.1 Acidobacteriota bacterium
GAGCTCTCCCAAGGAGAGTTGCCGAAAGAGCGTCTCGCGCTGAGTCTGCAGATCGAAGCGCGTGATTCGTGTCGGCGTCTCGCCGCGGCGAAAAAGATAGATCGAGGTCCCGTCGGTGTTCCAGCGGAACGGAATGGCGCCCGAGAGCGACTTTGGAAGAAACCGAGGCTTGCCGTTGCCATCGATCGGGAAGATTGCTACGCCGCGATCAGCATTCGATCCGACAAAATATCTTCCATCTGGAGAAACCGCATTTCCGTAGGCCTTTACACCTGGCGACGCAATCGGTCTGGCCGTACTACTGGCGAGATCTTGAATGTAAAGGCGCAATGGCTGTCCTGGGTCGTTGCCCATAAACAGAATTCGTTTCCCGTCAGGAAGCCATGCCGCCCATTGATGATTGATGTTGTCGTGTGTGATCTGTTGCGGCTGGCCAGTGCCCGTCGGGTAGAGAGAGATCTGGGCCGGCTTCGGCTGAATATGAATCACCAGCGCCCACCTGCCATCCGGAGAGAGTGACGCTGCCAGGCCGTCACCGAGGCGGATCGCCGGCGAGCCATCGGTCTTGCGAACGTATGCAGCGTACGTTTGGCCACCCGCTTCTCCAGTCTCGTCGAATAGGAGAAGTTTTCCATCGGGTGAGAGATCGCGAACGACTGAATAGTCGAGCCACGACAGATCTCGCTCCTGATCCATCCCGGGAACGAGCGCTGAGGTCTGTATTCCTCCGCCATGTGTGGAGATTAGAGCGCGACCATCGCGTGCAATGTCCTCGAGCGTTAATGCACCCGGTGCGGCGAACAGCGGCCGAAGACGGCCGGCAAGCGATACTGCGTATAAGGCCCGGGAAGAACCGCTTTTCGCGGCCGTAAACCAGACGCTTTCGCCGTCCGTTGTCCAGGCCAGTCCCTGCGCGCTGGTGTAATCGGCAGTCAGTGTTTTCTTTTTCCCGTTGCGATCAACGACAGCGATCGATCCTGAATCGTCCCCGTTTCGAGGATGATCAATGAATGCGATGAGGTTGCCATCCGGAGAAACGCGGATATGACTGACCCAGCCGCCGGTCTCGTACAGCGTGTGTCCGGCTGGAAACTCGAGACGATCATTCCCGCCGATCCTGCGAGCGACCGCGAGATTTTTTCCAGCCGGATCCCAATCCGCCGTTTCGATGTCATCGGCAATCTCTCGCGGCGCGCCGCCCGCAAGCGGCGCTCGGGCCAGCGTTCCCGAGTAGACGAATCCGCCGAGGAAGCGCGGGTTGAGCATGATGGCCATTTCGCCGGAGCGCGATAGCGAGAGCAGCCTGGCCTCGCCGACAGCGAGAGGACGCGATTCCGGACTATCGGTACGCGCGGTGAAGATCTCGCTGCGAGCAGGAAAGAACTGCCCCGAATAGGCGATAGCCTGTCCGTCGGGAGCGAAACGTCCTGCCGAGACCTGACCGCGACGGAATGTGATGCGCTGAAATAAAGAGACGTTCGTTCGTTGACGGGACAGGCCGGCGAAGTACGCTCCTGCTGCGATGATCACCGCGACGGCCACGCCGGCGGCGAGCGCCATGGCGCGCCACGTTCTTCGCGCCCCCCGGGCAGTGACCGCGCTGCTCGCCCCCGACGCCTCGGAGATCGCCTCGAGATCGAAGGCTACATCTCGTGACGATTGAAAGCGCGCTTCCGGATGCTTCTCCAGGCAATGCCGCACCACGCGATCGAGAGCCGGCGGAATGTTAGCGCCGCTCTCCAGCAGATCGGGTGGATCCTCTTTGAGAATCGCGTTGAGCGTCTCGACCGAGGAGTCTTTCTTGAATGCTCGCTGGCCCGACAACATCTCGTAGAGAATCGCGCCGAACGAGAAAATGTCCGACCGGTGATCGACCGACTCGCCTCGAACCTGCTCGGGAGACATATAGCCCGCCGTTCCGAGCACCGTGCCGGGGTCCGTGTCCCGTCGAACCGTAGCGACGTCGGAGTACTCCGCTAACGAAGTACGGAGCTTGGCCAGGCCGAAATCGAGAATCTTCACGCGGCCATCGCGGCAGACAAAGATGTTCTCCGGCTTGAGGTCGCGATGCACGATCCCTTTGTCGTGCGCGGCGGCCAGACCGTTTGCGATCTGCACCGCGTAGTCGAGCGAACGGCGTGGCGCCAGAGGGCTGTCATGCATCCGGTCGCGAAGCGTCTCGCCCTCCAGAAGCTCGGAGACGATGTATGGCGTGCTGTCTGCGGTCCCCAGATCGAAGATGGTCAGAAGATTGGGATGATTGAGGATGCCGGCGGCGTGAGCTTCCTGCTGAAAGCGCGACAGCCGATCGGGATCCGCAGCGGTCGCCGCCCGCAGGATTTTGATGGCGACGTCGCGCCCAATGCGCGGATCGCGGGCCCGATACACCTCGCCCATCCCGCCCGCACCGAGGGCTTCAACAATCTCGTAGGAGGCGAACCGAGTGCCGGCCGGGATCTCCATCGGCTATAAGGACGGCCCCTCACCCGCCGCTTCGCGGCACCCTCTCCCCGCTTCGCGGGGCGAGGGATCTCGCGTGGCATCGAGTGCCTTCTCCCCGCTTGCGGGGAGAAGGTG
>QHVS01000336.1:2627-3103 GCA_003223635.1 Acidobacteriota bacterium
CGCCGCTCGCCACCATATATACATAGAAGTCGGCAGCCATGACGCCGAACAGACTGGTCCACGCCCAGATCATATGGTTCTCATTCAGCGACGACAGCCGCCCCCACGCCCGATGCCGCGCGCGGCAGACGGCGTTGGCCGAGAAGCAGTCGACCTGACCTCCCACCAGGTGCCGGAGTGAGTGACAGGAGAACGTGTAGAGGCTGAGCAACGTGGCGTTCGCTGCGAGCACGAGCGTGCCGACGGAAAGGCCGAACTCGCCTCCAGGCCAGAACGCTCTCCAGACGTCGTACCAGAGAAAGAGCAGAATCAGCAACGCGAAGTACAACAGATAGCGATGGAGATTCTGGAGGATCAGCGGAAATGCCGTCTCTCCCCGATACTCTCCTCGGCTTCCCTCCGCCACCGCGCAACCGGGCGGATGAAGCGTGAAGGAACGGTAATACGCCTTGCGATAGTAGTAGCAGGTCAGACGA
>QHVS01000337.1 GCA_003223635.1 Acidobacteriota bacterium
CGGTCGCGGCTCCCACCACCACCATCGATGACGTCGAGCGGCGGACTTTCCGTTTCTTCTGGGATACGACCAACCCGCGCAACGGCCTGGTGCCCGATCGATGGCCGACGCCGTCGTTCTCCAGCATCGCCGCCGTCGGATTCGGCCTGGCAGCCTACGGGATCGGCGCGCAGCGCGGCTACGTCACACGTGAAGCGGCGCGCGATCGCGTGCTGCTCACGCTGCGAACGTTTCTGAATCTGCCGCAGGGCCCGGCCGCCACGGGCATGGGCGGCTATCACGGTTTCTTCTACCACTTCCTGGACATGGAGAGTGGGCTTCGCTTCAAGGACGTCGAGCTGTCGACGATCGATACCACCTGGCTGCTGGCCGGCGCGCTCTTCTGCCAGTCGTACTTCGATCAAAATGATCCGACCGAGTCGGCCATTCGCGACGCGGCGGAGCAGTTGTACGAACGCGCGGAGTGGGATTGGGAGCAGCCGCGGCCGCCGGCCATCAGCATGGGCTGGTATCCGGAAAAGGGATTCCACACCTACGACTGGCACGGCTACAACGAGGCGATGATGGTCTACATCCTCGCCCTCGGATCGCCGACACACGCTGCCGATCCCTCCGGCTGGACTGAATGGACCAAGACCTATCGGTGGGGAGAGTTCTACGGACAGCAGCACGTGCTCTTCCCGCCGCTGTTCGGACATCAGTACACGCAGATGTTCATCGACTTCCGCGGCATTCAGGACGCCTACATGCGCGACCGCGGCATCGACTACTTCGAGAATTCGCGCCGGGCCACCATCTCGCAGCGCGCCTACGCCATCGACAATCCCGGCCGCTGGAACGACTACGGCCCGAACGTGTGGGGGCTCACCGCATGCGACGGACCAGCCGACGTCACGATCGACGGCCGCACGTATCACACCTACACGGCGCGCGGCGCTTCGCAGGATGCGATTCTGGATGACGGCACAATCGCCCCGACCGCCGCGATCTCGTCGATCGCGTTCACTCCGGAGATCTCCATCGCCGCGATGGAGGAGATGCAGCGCCGCTATGGTCCGGCGCTCTACCGGCAGTACGGATTTGCCGATTCGTTCAACGCCACCTACCGCGGCACATCGAACTACGGAACCGTCGATCCCAATCTGGGCTGGTT
>QHVS01000332.1 GCA_003223635.1 Acidobacteriota bacterium
GGCCATCGATCGCCGAAAAGAATCGCGGACGCCGGGCAAGGGCCGTACCGGTCGCGAAGAGTGGACATAGACGCGACAAACCAAACTTTGTCCGCCTTGTACCGCCGCCAACTTGGCGGCGGGTGCGCCGGCGACCCGCCGGCGCGGGCTAGTAGCCCGCGCACCCGCCGGCGGGGCGCCGGCGTTACTTCGGACGCAGCGGCCCGATCGTTTTCCGCAGAAGGATCTCCGATTCACCGGCGATGACAAAGTCTTTGAGCTCGCCGACGAGCTGATATCCCAGCCGCTCGTAGAGCGCGCGGGCGCGCGGATTGAACGAGGACGCGCAGATGAAGACGTTTGGCGCCTCGCGGAAGATTCGCTCTTCTGCGAAGCGAATCAGGCGCGTGCCCAGTCCCGTCCCGCGCACGGAATCATGGACGCACAGGATCTGGATGTATCCGATGAACGCACCGCCCATGTTGACGATGACGAAGCCGCGGACCTGTCCGTTCTCCTCCGACACGTAGACTTCGCGCCCCGGGATCTTCACGATGCCCAGGCACTCTTCGAAGCCGCGGCCGATGGTGATCCACGGATCCGTGGTGCACATCATCTGGGCGCATTGCCGGGCTTCGTCCGCCGTGGCCAGTGGGCGGATGGCGATCGTTTCCATGCGATGATCTTGTCATGAGCACCCGTCCTGCGCCCACCGAATACGCGCCCTACTTTGCCCGCTACGTCGATCTCGTCCCCGAGGATGACATCTGCATCACGCTCAAGGAACAGGGGAGCGCGACCGAATCGATCCTTCGGTTGCTGAACGACAAACAGGCGTCGTACCGCTACGCGCCGGACAAGTGGAGCGTGAAGCAGCTGGTAGGACATGTGACCGACTCCGAGCGAATCTTCGGATATAGGGCGCTGTCGATCGCCCGCGGCGAGACGCGTAAGCTGCCGGGTTACGACGAGAAGAGCTATGGAGTGACCGGCGAATTCGATCGGCGGCCATGGAACGATCTGATCGCCGAGCTTGCGACGGCTCGGCAGGCGACGGTCGCTCTCTTCCGCGGACTGCCGGAGGAGGCGTGGGATCGCAGCGGCGTGGCGAATGACAATGCGATCAGCGTTCGCGGACTGGCCTATGTGATCGTCGGCCACGAACGGCATCACCTGAATGTCCTGCGCGAGCGCTACCTTCAGGCTGCCACATAGCGGTAGACGGCGACGTAGTGGCAGACGCTCCCCCCGAGAACGAAGAGATGCCACACGCCGTGCGTGTATCGAACGCGTTTCGATAGCGCGAAGAAGATCATGCCCACCGTGTAGGCGATCCCGCCGACCAGCAGCCAGGCGATGCCTGCGGCAGGAAGCGCATGCCGCAGCGGGCCGATCGCCACGACGACCAGCCATCCCATCAGCATGTAGAGGACGATGGAGATCCAGCGGAATCGGCCGTGCAGCAGAGCGTCCTTCAGCACTCCAGCCAGGGCCAGCGTCCATACCAACGCGAAGAGCGTCCATCCCCACGGGCCGCGCAGCGTGACCAGCATGAACGGTGTGTACGTGCCGGCGATCAGCAGGTAGATCGTGCAGTGATCGAACACATGGAAGACGCGCTTGGCCACGCCGACAAGGCTGTGGTAGAGCGTCGAGCTGACGTAGAGGATCACGAGCATGCCGCCATAGACACCGACGGCGGTGATCGTCCGCGCATCGGCGTGCTGCGCTGCGGAGGTCACCAATGCCGACGCGCCGATGAGCGCCAGGACCGTTCCGACAAGATGCGTAATGCTATTGAACCGTTCACCGCGTACCATCACGGGAGAGTAGCACGGCACCAGCAACACGTGTCGGCGCGCAATTCAGCGAAGTGCAAATCCCAGGCGTGCGCTGGCGCTGCGATCGAGATGAACATTCGCAGCGACCCATCCCGCGCTTTTCGCGTCGAGCTCCGCGTACCACCGCCCGCGCCGAACTTGAACGCCCGCCAGCGCGCCGAAGCGTCCGGCGCTGTCGCGGAAGCGCTGATTCGATGGCTGCGACCAGAGCGCGAGGCGTGGAGTGATTCTTGCCCCGGGGAGTTCGAGTTCGATGCCGGGAAAGGTGCGTTCGTGATTTCGGTACAGGTGAAGGACCACGAATGCACGGTGGTCGCGGTCGCGCAGAAACGTATTGACGTCGATCGCATAGCCGAACGGCGTCAGCGTATGTGAGGCGGCGACGTTGATCGCCCTTCCGTGCGACGTGAGGCCGTAGCCGCCGTACAGATTTGGATCGAGAAGATTGATGGCCGCCAGGCGTCCCTGTCGCCGCAGATACGACTTCTCCTCCGGTGTGAGGTCGCTCTCTCGAACATAGCGGCGAATGCCGACGCCGGA
>QHVS01000333.1 GCA_003223635.1 Acidobacteriota bacterium
TTTTCCCCGGGCGGACATTAGGGTCCGCCCGGCCACGCATTCGCACTGTTCAACAAATAAGGAGGTTTTATGAACGGAACTCTGATTCGTCGGGTGGCTGCAGTTTCGTTGTTTCTGGCTGTCCTCGTGGTACCGAAGGCTTCCGCCGCGGCTCGCGTATTTCTTTCGGGAACGGGCGTTGACTCCGGCGATTGCACCGATGCCGCGAATCCCTGCCGCAGCCTGCAGTACGCGATCGACCAGGCTGCTGCAGGTGCCGAGGTGGTGATTGTGAGCAGTGGCGGTTACGGTGGGGCGACGATCACGAAATCGATCAGCGTCAACGCTCCGACCGGCGTTGTGGCCTTCGTCGGGCGAACGATCACTGTCAACATCGCGAGCACAGATACAGTGACTCTTCGCGGGCTATCGATGAATGGGGCAGTCTTCGGAGATGCTAATGGGATCGAATTCATCGCCGGCGGAACGCTCAACGTCGAGAACACGGTCATTTCAGCATTCTCCGCCCACGGCATCAAGGACAAGGCATGGGGATCGAAACTGTGGGTGAATTACTGCGACGTCAAGAAGGCCACCAACGGAATTTTCGTGTCCGGTCCAGGCACATCTGCTGTCATCGAGAATTCGCGGTCTCTAGACAATTTCAACGCCGGCATGTTCGCGGATGACTCGGCCATCGTTGTCATTCGCAATAGCGTCGCAGCAGGGAACTTGACCGGCACCGGCTTCGTTGCTCTTGCCAGTTTGGGAGCGACGACGGAAATGATCGTCGATTCGTGTCTTTCGACGAATAACGCACGCGGTCTCTGGTCGTTCACGAGCGACGCCAACTCCGTGGCGACATTGCGAGCTGGTCAGAACATTGTGATGAACAACACTCAGTCTAATCTGGTCGTATCCGGCGCCGGCTTCCTGATCTCTCACGGCGGTAATCGAGTCGGCGCCACCGGAGGGACTACCGGCTTTACAAGCACAGAAGCGCAGCAGTAGGACAAATAGCTTGGCGCACGTGAGTCAGACTTCGCTCCCCATATAATTGCCCGCTTGACGAAAGGAGAGCGTATGAACGGAACTCTGATTCAGCGTGCAGTCGTTGTGTCTCTTTTGCTGGCTGTCCTCGTTGTACCGCGTGTGTCTGCCCAGGCAGCCCGTGTGTTTCTATCTGGAACCGGTGTTGACACCGGCGATTGCTCGGACGCGGCCAACCCCTGCCGCAGTTTGCAATACGCCATCAACCAGGCTGCCGCGGGAGCGGAGGTGGTGATCGTGAGCAGCGGCGGCTTTGGAGGGGCCACGATCACGAAGTCGATCACGGTCAATTCTCCGACCGGCGTCGTGGCCTTCGTCGGCCGGACGATCACGGTGACCATCGGCAGCTCCGATACAGTGACCCTGCGGGGCCTGTCGATGAATGGCGCAGTATTCGGGGACCTCGAAGGAATCAATTTCACCTCTGGCGGCACGCTGAACGTCGAGAATACGGTCATCGCCGCGTTCAACGGTGACGGCATCAATGACACGGCAGCCAGCTCCAAACTGTGGGTGCACAACTGCGACTTCAGGAAAAGTCCCAATGGAATCACTGTGTCAGGGACTACCGCGGTCGTTGAAAATTCACGCGCTTCCGGCTCGAATATCGGCATGCAGGCGGTCGCCAACGGCATCCTGGTCATCCGGAACAGCGTGGCTGAAAACAACAATGTCGGCTTTTATGCGAACTCGACCGCCGGAGGTTCGACTGAGTTGGTTGTCGATTCCTGCATGTCCACGAACAATAACCTTGGTGTTCGATCGTTCCAGACTGGCACCGGTTCAGTAGCGACTGCGCGCGTCGGGGAGAGCGTAGTAATGAACAACGCGTCGGCGAATCTGAGCACGTCTGGCGGCAGCTTCATGATCTCGCAAGCCGGCAATCGGATCGGAGGAGCGACTGGAGGATCGACTGGCTTCACGGGCACAAACGCCCAGCAGTAGGGCTGTCAGATCGCTTCGGTTGGACCGGTCGCGTGATCTCGTGACCGGTCCTTCTCGTTGTCGCTCTCAACAACTGTGGAGATCGCGCGGCCGACGGCACTCGAACCCGCGACCTCCGGCGTGACAGGCCGGCGTTTTAACCAAAGTAATCCTTCGCGATTTGTCACGCGCCAAGTAACTACGCCGCGTGGTGGGTCGCCGGCTTCAAAACCGATCGCGGCTGTCCGTTGACCGTCTCGGCGATGTGGGCCTCGATAAAGGAGACGAAATCGCGAATGATTGCGTCTTCATTGGACGTCGCTGCGGGCCGCTGCAGCGCAACGGCGACGCCGTGACTCTCGAGGCGCGCCGTGCAGAATACGATCGACGCATCGCACCGCCGCGCCAGCCGGATGAGCTGGTCCGCGACCCAGAGCGAACCGTTCTGCGTCCACTTCCACGCTTCGTTGTGGTGAGGCCTGACCGGAGTCGACCATCGCGCAGACGACTCTGCCGGCGCGAAGATGCGAACGTGCCGACACGAGAAATGATCCGGCACTCGTTGATCGTGCAGCGGACGCAGGATGAGTCGCGCCAGGCCGGCGTTCGCGTGCGTCGCGACAAGGATCGTTCCGCGTCCTCGTCCGAGTGTGTCCTCGAACGACTCCATGCCTGAGACGCACACGATCGGATCGAACCGCAGCGCTGCGGTGTCCATCGCCGTCAGCAGCCGAGCGAGACAAAATTCTGCTGCCGACGAGAAGCGCGGCCGGGACTTGTTGCCCCGCTGATGCAGCGGGCTGCGATGAGCGCAGCGTGGAAGCGATGACGGTGGGGTGTCATCCGCATCGCGAGAGCGATGAGTCCGTCGACAAGATGGCGGGGCCGACGGGACTCGAACCCGCGACCTCCGGCGTGACAGGCCGGCGTTCTAACCAACTGAACTACGACCCCGCGTAGGGAATCTCGCTAACTCCACAAGAAAGATCGGCATTCCCGGAGAGCGGCGATCGTAGCACGCTGACAGCCTTCGGAGTGCGGCGGCTTGCCGCCGCTTTCAAGCGAGTACCTCGGCAGCACCATCGCTTCTTTCAACCACAGCTGCGGATCGCACAGTGCTGGTCGTGCGATCCGATGTGAAATACGCTACGCCC
>QHVS01000328.1 GCA_003223635.1 Acidobacteriota bacterium
GGAGTTCGGCTTCTACTACTCGAAGCGAACGGACATGAAGCTGACCACGCAGTTGAAAGAGACCCTGGCCAAGAAGCTCACCCGCCCCCCCGCCGCTCTCAATGGCCTGAAGGTGCGCGACGTCAACACCACGGACGGCGTGAAGCTCATCTTCGATCAACAGAGATGGCTTCTCTTCCGGTTGTCGGGAACCGAGCCGGTCGCGCGCGTATACGCGGAGGCCTGCTCGCCGAAGGATCTCAAGAATCTACTGGATGCCGGGAAAAAATTTGTCGCTCCGGGTTAACAGTTCATGCGATACCCAAGGCAAAAGCTTTTCTTTGTCTGCACCGGTCCCCGCTGCAACAACCCCGATCGTGGCGAGGGGCGCAGCGAAGTCATTCGCGCGGAGCTGAAGGATCTGAACAAGTCGCTGGGACGGAAGCCGATCGCGCGCATCTGCGCGACCTCCTGCCTCGACCTCTGCGACTACGGGCCGAACATGGTCGTCCATCCCGACGATCGGGTGTACTCGCACCTGACCAGCGAGTCGGCCAAAGCCGTGTATCAGGGCGAAATGGGCGACGAGCCGCGGCGGGAGGATCTGGAGCTGAAGGAAGAGGAGCTTCGCGGCTCTCGTCACGACCCCGAGCAGCAGTAGCCGAGGACTTTCTTCATTCTTCATTCTCACTTCGAAGTTCTTCCGTCTCCCTTTCTATCTCCTCTTCATGTTCCTCCTCCAATTCCTTCCAATCATCAGGATTCCACGGCCGCGGCACGACCGTGAAGACCTTCGTTTCCACTTCGTCGATGGCGAACGGCAGGTCGGCGCGGCCGACGATTTCCCAGATGACACGAAAAAGCTTTCCATCGTAGCTCAGCGGCCCGGGCAATGGGATGGTGAAGTCGAAGGGCACGGAGACTTCCGTTCGCGATCCGACGTCGAGGCCCAGCTCCTGATCGACGATCGTCTCTTTTTTCCTTCCCTTACCTTCGATGCGCCAGCGACAGATCGCCTCGATCTTGCGCGGCTGCTTCTTTCCGCTGGCGGTCCACACCACCCGCCCGGTCAGCGAATCGCCGTTGCGAACCTTCTCCTGCGAAAACTCGACGCGAATCATCGCTCCGACACCGCAGGCAGAACTTCGATCTGAAATGATGACTGCGTATTCGGGCATCCCTCCATGCGCAGCCGCAGTCGGATCCACCAGACCACTCGCGTTTCCTCTTCGGAGAACGACGCCGGACCGGTCGGCGGGATGCGGATAGGAATCTGCGCCTGGATCTGTTCCATCATCGGAACGGTAGCCGGGGTGAGCGCCTCATCGTGAACCACCGCGCGGATCTCTCTCTTGCTCCTGCCGCTTCCCTTGACCACGATCTCCTCGCACTGCAGCCGCGCTTCGATCTGGCGAAGCGTGGCGTCGCGCAGCGGACGGAAGTAGGTCGCCTTCCCGCTGAAGCCGAGCGTGATCGGACCGTCGATGTGCAGATCCGCGGTGCCGATCGCCTTGCGCAGCCGCCACAGTCGAAAAAGCGTGATCGCGGAGGGTAGAGCGCAGACTGCCAGCACGATCAGCGCCGGCTGGCGCACAATCCGGCTGCTCCACGACGCCCACACGAACACGATTCCGAAGCCGAGAAGCGCGATGGCGGCGAGATGGATGAAGCCGGAGCCGAGTACCGGGCCGTAATCAGTCTTTTCGTTCATCTTCCTTCGGCAACGGTCGCGGGCGCAGCGATGCCGGATCGAGACCTTTCGGTAACCCTTGCGGGAATCGAGCGCCACGGCGCAACGACTCCCAGGCTACATCCGGATAGGTGATCTCCGCGAAGTGGTCGTACGCGACGTGCGTCGCGGCCGCGGTGAGGGACCACAGCGGAATGGTAGCCGTCAGCAAGACGCCGTGACTGATCGTGGTGATCATGGCGCCGGTGATGCGTGAGTTGATTTGCAGGTCGCCCGAGAAGAGGACCACGGTCGCGGTTTCGATATCCGATCGCGCGACAGACACCGCTCCGTTCGCCGTGAGGACGCTGATTTGATCGCCGACGACGGCGATCAACTCGCCCCTCGTCTTGGGCCGCTTCGCCAATTGCGGATAGGAAACCACCATCCAGCCGCCGTACACCTCGCGATCGAACGCTTGCACGTTTGGGACAGCGGCGGGCGGGCGGTGAGCGCATGCGCTGAACAGCCACACTCCAAGGAGACTCATGGCAGCGACTCGTCTATCGCAGCGCATATCGGCTGTTCCAGAACCGCGATTCCATCTGCGGTTCGATCTTCTTGAATTCCGGAGCAAGAACTCGCAGAGCGAGATGCGGCATGAGAAACATCATGGTCGCCCGAACTCTGCTCTCCTCGTGCATCCACTCCTCGCGCATCCACTCCAGGTAATAGCCTCGCGACTCGAGAAACAACTCCTGATTCGCGAAATCGGCAGGTA
>QHVS01000329.1 GCA_003223635.1 Acidobacteriota bacterium
CAGTACTTCCGTGCCTGTAACGCTCACCTACTCCATATGGGGCGATCCCACGCATCCCCGCACATCGACGACGACTCTGCAGGCCGGCGAAGTACGCGCCCTCGACAACCTGATTCGCTCGCAAACGTGGGCCGGCGATCCGATGCCGTCGAATTCGGCCGGATCGCTGATCGTCACCACGTCAGCATCGTCATCGCTGGTGGCCACGGCCCGCACGTACACGCAGGCGACCAGCGGGACGTACGGGCAGTTCATCCCCGCGGTGACGCCGACGCAATCGGTCGGCCTTGGCGGTGGCAACCTGCAACTTCTGCAGCTTGAAGCCTCGGAGCGCTTCCGAACCAACATTGGATTGGCGGAGACTTCCGGCAACGCAGCCACGGCGCACATCTCGCTGATTCTTCCCGACTCGAAGTTCGCCATCAGCACCGACATCCCGCTGAAGGCGAACGAATTCCAACAGATCTCGCTGGCCAGCTTCGGTGCGGGCACGGTCTACAACGGGCGGGTGACGGTGTCGGTCAAGAGCGGAAGCGGCCGCGTCACTGCGTACGGATCGGTCATCGATCAGCAGACGCAGGATCCGACCTACGTGCCGGCGCAGTAGCGCCGGCAAGTTGCCGGCGCACCCGCCGCCAGGTTGGCGGCGGTACTTTCGTATAATGCCGCCCCGTGGCCGATCCACAGTACGACGTTCTCATCATCGGCAGCGGTCCGGGCGGATACGTCGCCGGCATCCGCGCCGGCCAGCTCGGCATGAAGGTGGCGGTCATCGAGAAGGATCCCTTCGTGGGCGGCACGTGCACCCACCGCGGCTGCATTCCAACCAAAGCGCTTCTGGAGAATGCCGACGTGTTCGAAAAGATCCATCGAGCCAAAGAGTTCGGTATCAACGTCGGCGGCGTGCAGCTCGACTTCAAGGCCGGGCAGGATCGCAAGCAGCAGGTAGTCGATAAGAACGCCAAGGGAATCGAGTTCCTATTCAAGAAAAACAAAGTGGAACGGCTGCTCGGATTCGGCCGCATCGCCGACCGCGGCATCGTCGAAGTGATCGCAGAGGGGCAGCAGCCGCGGCGTCTGGCCACGAAAAACATCATCCTGGCCATGGGCTCGGTACCGAAAGATCTGCCTCACATCAAGAGCGACGGGAAGCGGATCATCAACTCCGATCACATCCTGCTTCTTCAAGAGGTGCCGAAGTCGATGCTGGTGATCGGAGCCGGGGCGGTCGGCTGCGAGTTCGCTTCCATCTACTCCCGCTTCGGGACCAAGACGACGATCGTTGAAGTGATGCCCCAGCTCCTGCCCATCGAAGACGAGGAGATCACCAGGGAATTCACGCGGCTCTTCAAGAAGAAGGGCATCGAGGTCTATACCGACGCAAAGGTCGACTCCGCACAGGTGAGCGACGCCGGAGTGAAGGTCGCCGTCACCACGAAAGGGAAGCAGCAAACCTTCGATGTCGATGTGGTTCTCTCCGCGACCGGCCGGCGTGCGGTGACGGAGAACTGTGGATTAGAAAAGACAAAGGTCAAGGTCGAACGCGGATACGTGCAAGTGGATCCATTCATGCGCACCGGCGAGCCGAACGTTTACGCCATCGGCGACATCGTTCCCACCCCCGCCCTGGCCCACTGCGCGTCCGCGGAAGGCATTCTGGCCATCGAGCACATGAAGGGCATGGATCCCCGCCCGATCAACTACGACCACGTGCCCAACTGCACCTACACCGATCCGGAAGTCGCGTCGGTCGGGCTCACCGAGCGCAAAGCGAAGGAGCGCGGCTACGACGTCAAGGTCGGCAAGTTCCCCTTCACCGCCAACGCCAAGGCCCGCATCCTGGCCGAGTCGGGCGGTCTGGTGAAGTTCGTCTCAGAGAAAAAATACGATGAGCTTCTCGGCGTGCACATCGTCGGTCCGCGGGCCACGGAGTTGATCGCCGAAGCCTGCGCCGCTCTGGAGCTCGAGGCCACGAGCGAGTCGATCGCCAGGACCATCCACGCCCATCCGACGCTGTCGGAGGCGTTGATGGAGGCGGCGGAAGACGTGGCCGGCCACTCCATCCATCAATAGGCAAGCCCTCATCCGCCGCTGCGCGGCACCTTCTCCCGCTAGCGCGGGAGAAGGATCTCGAGAACCCTCGCCCCGCGAAGCGGGGATAGGGTGGCGCGTAGCGCCGGGTGAGGGGCCGCTCAGCATGAACTTCTAGCGCAGCGCTTCCAGCACGGTCACGTCATTGCGGCGAGTCAGGCGCCACATCGTTCGATTGCGGAAGTAGGCGTGCAGCCGCGCAGCGCTGTCGCCTCCCAGATCGCGGGCCCACACGATCGGTTGATGATCGATGTCCGCGCCGTTGTAGACCGTGTCGAAGACCTCCGGCATCACCACGATGAGATGCTGGCCCCCCTTCGCGATCAGCGACGCGGCCATGCGTTGCCGCAGAGGCTCGAAACCGCTATCGGGCGTGCGAACAAACGCGATCCACTGCGCAGTCGCGTTGGCCAGGAACGCCAGGAGGACCATCGTGGCCAACGCTTCTCCGGTTCCGCGCTTCGGCCACAGTAGGTACAACTCCGAAATGAGCAGAACGATCAGGCCGGCCGCGGCGGCCGCCGCCGGCGCGAGGTAATGCATCTCCAGCCACCAGGTGATGGAAAACGGCGCAAAGGCGAAGATCACAAGAGCCAAAGTCAACATGCGCGCGGTCGCGTTTCGGCGGAGCGCACGAGGCAATGCGATGAGCGGAAGCGGAAG
>QHVS01000330.1:0-1968 GCA_003223635.1 Acidobacteriota bacterium
GGACAGGGGGTCTTGCGCGAGTGTCTCCTTGATCCCGAAGTCGAACGCGTGGTGTCCGTCGTGCGGCGCGCGACGGGGACGCAGCATCCGAAGTTGCGCGAGGTTGTACACGCCGACTTTCACGACTTCACTTCGATCGCGCCGCAGCTCACCGGTCTCGACGCCTGCCTCTTCACCCTGGGCGTCACCTCGGCCGGAATGTCAGAACAGGAGTATCGCCGCGTGACGTACGACATCACGATGGCCGCGGCCACGATGCTCCTTCGCCTCAACCCGCAACTGACGTTCGTCTTCGTCTCCGGCGCCGGCACCGACAGTACGGAACGCGGCCGCGTCATGTGGGCGCGTGTGAAGGGAGCGGCGGAGAACGCGCTGCTGCGCATGCCGTTCAAGCGGGCATACATGTTCCGGCCGGCAGCAATCCAACCGTTGCACGGGATCCGCTCGCGGACGACGAGCTATCGGATCGCATACACCGTCATGTCTCCGGTGCTGCCGCTGCTCAGGCGACTCTTTCCTCAATACCTCACGACAACGGAAACGCTCGGGCGAGCGATGATCGAGGTAGCGAAGCACGGAGCTCCGAAGCAGGTGCTCGAGTCGAAGGAGATCAACGAGCTGGCGACAAAGTAAGACTCGGCGTGGACAGCCTTCATTCGTTTGCGCGATAGATGATCTTCCCGGCACGCAGGGTGTACCGCACAGCAGCCAACGCTCGGATGTCGCTGGAAGGGTCGTCCTTCAAAACAACAAGATCTGCATGAAATCCTGCGGCGATTCGTCCTTGTCGTTTTGATTCTCCAAATCGCTCAGCGGGGGCAGTCGTCAGTGAACCGAGAATCTGGCCAAAGGTCATTCCCGACTCGGCCATCAGGGCGTACTCCTCACTCGGATCGTAGTCGACGGCGCCGAGATCGTTTCCGAAGAGAACCGTCCCTCCGCAGGCAAGCCAGGCTCGCAACTGGCCGATTTCAGTATTGGCAACCTGCTCCTGCGCCGATATGCGGTCGTGGCGCATGTAGTACTTCCACACGGTAAGAGTTGGTATGAGGGCCACTCCTTGTTCCTTCATCGCCGCAAGGATCGCTTCGTCCCATGGGCCGGAGTGGGGAGTTGTGTGAGCGATGACATCAACGCCACCTCGAACCGCGGCCAGCACGTCCTCGCCGCTGTTTGGGTGAACAAAGACAGGTTTGCCCAACCGATGCGCTTCGTCTACCGCGGCTTGAATGGCGCTCCCCGGAAGCGAGGCACTGCGCGGCGAAGAGGCGAACAGCTTGATCCCGTCCACGCCTTCATCGAGGAGCCTCCTCGAAGCAGCCGTCGCTTGCGCGGCATCTGCGATCTCGGGAAGTGGAGTTCGCATCACGCCCATGATGTTGAGAACTTGTTCCGACGGAACCGCGCCCGGCGGAACCAGGCCCTCCCCCGTGGAACGAATTCTGGGCCCCGGCACTTCGCCAGACTCGATGCGGTCGCGCAGCCGCCGCGTGTTCTCCCACATGGACCCCAGGTCGAACACGCTGGTAAACCCATATCGTGTGAGCATGTCCTGAAGCTGACGGCTCAGCTCCGGCACCGGAATGCTCGCCACACTGGCCCACTTCCTTTCAAAGAAGTGCAGATGGCTGTTCCAAAACCCCGCCGTAATCGCTAGGCCCGAACAATCGAGCGCCTGGACCGTTCGAGGAAGCTGAATAAGGGCCCTGGCACCGACCGCAGCGATCGTTCCGCCCTCAACGAGCACCACGCCATCGCGAATTGGCCCTTCTGTCGGACTGACGTAGATCGTCCCGCCCACCAGAGCCAAATACCGGTTCGGAGGAACCACGGTAGAAGGCAGGGTACTTGACTGCGCCCGCGTGGGCGAGTCATATCAGCGCTCGTGAACCTGCCGGCGATCGCACTGCTCTTCGTTTACTACGCCGCGCTTCTGCTTCTCACGATCTACTCATTTCACCGGCTCCA
>QHVS01000330.1:2018-6319 GCA_003223635.1 Acidobacteriota bacterium
TCGACCCTGCGCCACCGGACCGTTGGCCTTCGCTCACGGTCCAACTACCGCTGTACAACGAGCCGGGGGTCGCTGCGCGCCTCATCGACAGCGTGAGCCGTCTCCGCTATCCAGGGCAGCTCGACATCCAGGTTCTCGACGACTCGACGGACGGGACGCAAGCGATCGTGGCGATGAAGGTCGCTGAGCTCCGGAAGCGCGGAATCCGAATCGAGCAAGTTCGCCGCGGTTCGCGTCTCGGATTCAAAGCCGGCGCGCTCGCTCACGGACTCTCGCTGTCGCGCGCCGAGCTGTTCGCAGTGTTTGACGCCGATTTCGTTCCGCCGAGCGACACGCTGCTGCGGATGGTGCCGCACCTGCTCGATGCCGGCGTGGGAATGGTCCAGGCGCGATGGGGACATCTGAATCGCGACGATTCCGCGCTGACGCAAGCCCAGGCAATCTTCCTCGATGCACACTTCGCCATCGAATCGGCGTCACGCTTCGCTGCGGGCGTGTTCTTCAACTTCAATGGCACGGCAGGGATCTGGAAACGCGCGGCCATCGATGAAGCGGGAGGCTGGTCGAGCGCGACGCTAACCGAAGATCTGGATCTTTCCTATCGAGCCCAACTCGCCGGCTGGAAGTTCGTCTTCCTCGGCGATGTCGAAGTTCCGGGCGAGCTGCCTCCCACGATCTCCGCGTTCCAGGACCAACAGCATCGCTGGGCCAAGGGATCGATCCAGACGGCACGACAGATTCTGCCGGCGATCGCGCGCGCTGATCTTCCGGCTTCGGTCAAGAGCGAGGCATGCTTTCATCTCACCGGCAACGCCGCGTACGTAGCGACTCTGATTCTGTCCTTGCTCATCGCGCCGGCCAGCGTCATTCGCGTGACGATGGGCATGGGCTACCTGCTGGCCGTCGATGCCATGCTTTTCTGTCTCTCGACAGTCTTGATTTTGAATTTCTACGTCGAGGGGCAGCGTGCGCTCGGCCGCCGTTCACCCACTCCGAGGGCGCTGATCTATGTGTTCCTCATCGGGATGGGCCTGGCGGTCCGCAACTCGGCAGCGGTCGCGGAGGGGCTGGTGCGAGGCGGCGGCGTATTCAATCGCACTCCGAAGCGCGGGACGCTTTCCCGTTTCCGCGCGGACCGCAAACCGCGGCTTCCGCTGAGCGAGACTGCGGTGATCACAGTTCTCGCATCCGCGATCGCGTTCTTGCTCTTCACTCGCCTCTACGCAGCAGTCCCCTCGCTGCTGCTGTTCATTTCCGGGAATCTTTACGCGGTGATTGCACTGATGATGGAGCGCCGGACGAGTAACGCCGGCTTGTAGCCGGCGCTACTGGCATATCCGACTGCGTTGCTTCAGTGCTTAGTGACCGCGGGCTTCTCTTTCGCTTCCTGCTTCTTCTCGGCTGCTTCCTTCGCCGGCGACTCCTGGTGCACGTCGATCACGGCACCAGTCATGGCGTCGACGTTCACTTCAGTGACGCCCTTCGCCGCGGTCTTGATGTCGAAGGAATAGATCAGCTTCCCATTCTCGCGCTCGAGCTCGGAGCTGGAAACTTTCCCCGGCGCTTTCTTCAAGGCAATGCTTCGCGCCTTTTTCATGGAGATCTTTGCTTCCTTGCGCAAGGTGGCCTGACTCTCCGTCGTAGCGGCCGACAGAATGGCAGGGGTGATACCCAGTGCCGCGACAAAAACCGCAACCGCAATTCTTGACTTCATCAAACCCTCCTGATTGTTCGCTTCGCGCGCGGGCCTGGCGCTCGCGCAAATGCGAAGCGAATGGTGCGCCAGAAACGATGAACGCCAGATGAATCGAGCGCGGCGCTACTACTCGTCGTCGTCCGCATGCGGCATGTTCGGCAGGCCGAGCTCGGCGGCCATCAGGTGCCACTCCTGTTGAAAGTCAGCGCGTTGATGATGCGGGAGGCTGATTCCGTTCGAATAGAAATAGATGTGCAGCATCTCGCCGGCCCAGGCGGCGGCCATCTGATCGGCGGGCGTGGCGGGCTGGCGCAAAGGGTAGACGTTCACGACGGACCGCGGAATGTTGAACGTCGGATTGAGGATCAGATCGTATGCCTTGATCTTCGAGTGATCGCCCGCGGCGACGAGCGTGGCCAGCCCGGGCTGCGGTGCTCTGCCGATGCCTTCCTCCATCCAGTTTTCGGTGATCAATACTTCGTATTCATCTCGATTGAATCTGGCGATGAATCTCCGTCCATGCTCGGTGGATGCCCATTTGGCCAGACCGGCCCGCGTTGCTTCTGCGCTCTCATTGATCTGCTTGTCGGTGAACTGCGGCGTCAGATTCGCGTCGAAGCGAATTCGCTCTCCGGCCAGGACGAAGGCACGGGGATTCCTCTCCCGAATGAATGGGGAAGCTTCCGTGGCGAAGAACCCAATCGCTAGGAAGCAGGCGATCGCGATGCGCGACTGCATGAGGAAGCAGCTTACTCTCCACTCTCGAACCCGCTGGAAACAATTCGGCTTCGACGCGCGGCCCATGGCTTGTATTTTGCTCAATAGCGGGGAAGCCTGGAGAGTGGAATGACCAACTACGGCAGCGCGAAGGCCCGAAGCAGCGCAAAAGACTTGATCGGCGCTGGACTGAACCACGCCGTTCAGTTCTACGAAGAGGAAGAGGTTCTCTATTCGACCGTCGCCGATTTTCTCGCCGACGGTCTTCTGGCCGGCGAGCCCGTTGTGGTCATCGCCACCGAGCCTCATCGGCTGGCTTTCGTGGCCTCTCTCGAAGGAAAAGGTGTAGGCACCGAGGGAATGATCCTCCTCGACGCCCGAGAAATGCTCGACACGTTCATGGTGGGCACGATGCCCGATGAGCAGCGCTTCCGGGCCAGCATCGGCGGAGTGATCGAGAAGGCTGCCGCGTCACGAAGAAAACTCGCGGTCCGCGCGTATGGCGAAATGGTCGATGTCCTTTGGCGCGACGGCAATCCCGAGGCGGCCATCGCTCTGGAAGAGCTGTGGAACGATCTGGCCAACCTTTACACGTTCGCACTTCTCTGCGCCTATCCCATCGGCAACATCTATAAGGAAGCGCATTCGCCGCAGTTCGAAAAGATCTGTTCCCGGCACACTCATGTGATCCCTGGTTTACCGGCTCTTAGCTCTTAGCTCTTAGAGTATGCGCAACGCTTCATCGTGATCGCCACCGCCAACAGCTAAGAGCTAACAGCTTCGGTTTTCCGTACGCCTGTGAACTTCTGGTTCTCTGACTAACCTGCTACGACCGTCTTCGTACCAGTAGGTGAGTCGCGCGAGTTGCGCGATCCCGAACGGTCTCGATCGTGGTCGAAGAAGATGGTGTTCTGACGCCGTCGTCCTTCAGCGCAAGAATGATCGCGCTGTGCCTGATCCTGACTGCCGTTCGCTGCGCGACCTTCCCCGCACCCATTCCACCGCCCACCAACCCGACGTTCCGTGCCCTGGCTGAGGATCCGGTCGTCCATGACTGCTTCGCCAACATCCTGCTCCGCGGCCTGGCGCGGCAGGAAGCGGAGAGCGCTGCGTGGGTCGTTCTGAAGGTCGATCACTACGAATGCATTGTGTGGAACTCGACCGGATATCGCGCCGAAGTAACGTTCCACGGAGAAATGCCCTTCGGTGTCGTCGCCGTCGTGCATTCCCATCCACCGTCTCTCCCGAAAGCCTCGCAAAAGGATCTGGAGACGGCAAGACAACTGAACGTTCCGATCTTCGCCGTGACGCCGCTGGCAGTATGGGTGGCGGATCCCGACGCCGGCATTCTTCCTGTCGTGCAGAACATGGCCTGGGCGCGGCCGGGCGTACTATTCTCCGCCGCTCAACGGTGACGTTCGTCCCATCGCTCGATCCGCACAATCTCTTCGAGAGCGCCGCCGTACATTGCGAAGTGGCCATGTCGCTCCGCATTGAAGCGGCCCTGAACAAGAACCCAACCGCTGGTGAAGTCTGGTGGTGAATTC
The DNA here is from genome assembly GCA_003223635.1 of Acidobacteriota bacterium. Lineage (GTDB taxonomy): Bacteria > Acidobacteriota > Thermoanaerobaculia > Gp7-AA8 > Gp7-AA8 > QHVS01. Next base: position 5,979 of record QHVS01000330.1, read on the forward strand.
AGGTCGAGCCAGATTGCGTCTTGCGATCCGCCGTGCCGCGCTAATTCCTCCGTCAGATAGATTGCGGTGTCCTCTTGCCGAAGAGTCATGTAACCGATGACCTGGACCTCTTTGCCATGAAAACGCTGTGGCCGGGCCAGGAGCTGCACGAATGACGCGTAGCAAACCGGTGTCGCATCGCCCGCGCGTTGAACGCATAGCGGTTCGTCGCGCGCCTCCGGCGACGGCGTGGGCGTCGCGGGTGGGCGACAGGAGATCAGGAAAGCCGAAGCCAGAACCAGGAGCGTTCCTCGACGCGCCATGGCAGCGCATTATCTGCCGAATCTCGCCGCCGCCGCTGA
>QHVS01000322.1 GCA_003223635.1 Acidobacteriota bacterium
CGCGCAGCGGCGACCTGGCTACGGCGCGCGACGCGATGGCCCGTCTCGACGCATTGCATCAGTCGCTGACCGGCTATTGGGCCGATCAAGTGGAGATTCAGCGCCTCGGCGCGTCGGCCTGGCTGGCTCACGCAGAGAAGAAAGATGATGACGCGCTGCGCCTTGCGCGAGAGGCGTCCGACCTCGAGGCGCGGACAGATAAGCATCCGGTCACGCCGGGAGCGATCGTTCCGGCGCGCGAACTTCTGGCGGAGATGCTGCTGGAGCTCGGGCGCCCAGCCGACGCGCTGGCCGAAGTGAATCGCGCGCTGACCACCGCGCCGAATCGCCACAACGCGCTCTGGCTGCGCACGCAGGCACAGACGCGCGTCGCCTCGCGGGCACCGTAGGAGCGCCGGCTACCAGCCGGCGGGTGCGCGGGCTACCAGCCCGCGCCGCCAAGTTGGCGGCGTTACTGAGAGCGGCGGCATGGCCGCCGCACTCCAGATCAATCCTCCTCGAGCACCAGGCCGAACATTGGCTGCTGCGCGAGCGAGATCCAGAACGCGTACGCGGCGAAGACGCTCGACAGCGCGATCACGAAAAACGATCGACCGAAGTACCACGTCGACGTGTCGAGCGTCAGCGGTGTGAAATTTCCGATGTTCATGAATAGCAGGAGTACAGCCGCAGCGAACAGGCCGTAGCGGCGGAAGATAAACACGACAATGATAGCGGCGACGGAATCGGCCACCAGTTTGGCCGGGCTGGCGCCGGAGACCGACATCACCGCCACGATGAACGGGACCAGCAGAATCGTCGCGGCGACCGAGCTGCGCAGGACAATCCGCAGGATCAGGAAAAGAAACGCGGTCATCAGAGCCATGCCGACCGCAAGCTGCACGGCCCAGAGAAGCAGATAGCCGAGGTGGCGGAGCTCTGTAAGAGCGGTAAAAGAAGTTCGGAATGGCTCGAGTTGGGGGAAGCCGAACCACGCCGGCGCCAGGACCGCCAGTTTGATGATGACTGCGCAGAGACAACCGGCTAGAACGCCGATCAGCGCGTCCCGTCCGAGCATCGGATCGCGAAAGCGTCCGGCCAGCAGGCGCGTCCACCCGATGAGCATTCGTGGCCATCGCCGTCGGAAGTACGGTTCGAAGGCCAGATAGATCAACGCGGCGATCGTTCCCGTGAACAATGCCTCACCAATCAATTGAGCGAGCAGAGGAAGTTCATCGGTGAGATCCAAAACGTGATCGACGCGCAGGAAGCGCGTCCAGAAGACCAGCGTGATCAGGAAAAGAGCGAGGCGCAGCGCACCCTTGCGGTCACCGCGCGAGCGGCGGAGATTCCGTCGGGCCAGGAAGAGCGCGATGATGAGAGAGCATGCGCCGACGGTCGCTCCGATCACCTCGCCGATTCGCGACGATTCCGGCAGACCAACGTATGTCTTCCGGTCCGCCTGCTGCCACGGCGGAATCACGGAGAACCATACCGGCTTGCCGTGGTGGCTCGCCGCCTCGACACGGAGGTCTCGCCCCTCCCACGCCACCTTCTCATCGGAGTCCACCGGAACTCTCCACCGCGGGGCGACCGCGCGGAGCGTTGTCGGATCGATCCCTGATTCAGCGATGAAACGGGACCAGTCGACCGGTTTCCACTGCGCGGGAGGATTCTCAACCTGAGGAGGGACGACGGCGAATCGAATCAGCCTTCCCGTCGCATCGAGCTCGATGTTCGCCATTCCGGATGTAGTGAGCGGCGGATCGATCGCGATCACGCGGCGATCGCCCCCCAGGGCCAGCAGCTCGCGCGGACTTTGGCGATAGTAGAAGACGACCGGCGAGGGAATGACGCGATTGAGATCGGACTGCGGGTGCTTCCCTTCGAAGTAATCGTTGTTCCATCCGAGGCTGTAGGCAACGCCGACCGGAGGCTGCGCGTAGCCCGCGCTCGCCAGAATCTCTCGCGAGCGCTCCGCGAGGACGTCGGGCTTTTTCGGGAACGAAACCCGTCCATAAAGCATCGTTCGCTGTGAAACGGCGGCGCTGATCAGAATGAGAAGAATCGTAGCCAGGAGAAGTGCCCAGGCGTGCCCGGGCCGCAGTTCGCCGGTCTCCCCGGCCGCGGCGACCATCTCCGGGGACGGAGTCTCGCCAGCGTCGACCGCCGCCTGCAGCGGATCGCCGCCGGGAAGCGAGGCAATCACGGCGTGAATCGACGAGGGACGCGATTCCGCCCTTTCTTCGAGGCAGCGGAGGATGACGCGCTGCACCGCCGGATCGATCTCTTTGACGTCCTGCGAGCTCGGGGCCTTTTTTCCGGTGAAGATCTCATTCAGGATCAACCCGAGCGCGTAGAGGTCGGTCCGTGCTGTGACCTCACCGCCGGAACGCTGCTCGGGCGCCATGTACGCAGGAGTGCCGGACATCTCGCCGCGGTGAGCTTCATCAGCAAGCGCGGCGAGGCCGAAGTCGGTGATGCGCGCGGTCCCGCGGCCATCGATCATCACGTTGGCAGGCTTCAGATCGCGATGGATGACTCCGAGGCTGTGGGCTGCGGCGAGTCCGGCGCAGAGATCGCGGGCGATGTCGAGTGCCTTGTCGTGCGGGAGTTTTCCAATGCGCCGCAAAAGCGAGGCGAGGTCCTCGCCATCGATGTACTCCATGGAGATGAAGTGATGGCCTTCCCACTCCATCACGTCGTAAAGGCGGCAGACGTTGGGATGCGAGACCTGCCGACCAAGGCGGACTTCGCGGTAGAGACGCTCGAGCCTCTCGGCGTCGGTCCGGGGAAGAAACTTCAGCGCTACCTGCTGTCCGAGCTTCACATCCTCGGCGCGGTAGACCTCCCCCATCCCGCCCTTCCCAAGCAGCGCGACGATGCGGAAGCGATCGGCCAGCATCGCGCCCGGCGTGAAGCGGCTCTCGCGCCGCCCTCCACGCCCGACGGGGGCTTCAGCTCCGTTTGGTCGTCCACGGTGTGAGGAGGATTATCGCTCAGGATCTGGAGTGCGGCGGCCAAGCGGCCGCTCTTCATCCACTCTTACTCAGGCAGGACGAGCTTTGCCCACGGCATTTTCCGAACGGCGATCACTTTGTCGTCAAGTTCTTCCTGCGTTGCGGACACGCCGAGGGTGCGCTGAATGTATTGAACCTCCGGAGAAACGAGCCGCTGTCCAAGAAGCCGCATTGCGGCTTTGCTCAGATTCAGCTCCGACACCGGGATGGTCTTGCGGATTACTCGTGGCATTCAGGCTCCTTAGGTGGTTGCGGTGGATGGCAGGATCGATTCGAGGGATTTTGTTTGCTGAGACGCCATTAACACCATACGCGCTTACTCTCAGAGAGGCAATGCTGCATATACTCCCGGCCGCAAAGGCGGAAGGATTTGTATGTCGAACGAAGGCGCATCCAACTCATACAATTGGGATCGGATTTCGCGACATGCGTACGGAGAACCTTCTAGGCCCTGACTTCATGGTCATCGCTCGGAAGCCCTGACGGACGAAGTGCGGCGGCATTGCCGCCGCACTCCAGAAGAGCTACTCCACAATCGCGATCGTTGCCCACGGCAGTTTGCGAACCGCCAGGACGCTGTCGTCCATTTCCTGCTGTGTCACGGATGGGGCGAGCTTGCTGCGAATGTACAAGCTCTCGTTGGAGACGAGTCGCTGGCCGAGGAGGCGGATCGCGGCCTTCTTCAGGTTGGTATCGTTGACGGGCACCTTTGCGATCCTCATCGAGCCGCTCCTGCCTTCTTCGGCTGCGACTCGTTGACCTTGAGGGCCTGACCATTGACTTCTTTTCCGTTCAGGCCGGCGATCGCGGCGCGCGCCTCGTCGTCATTGGCGAATTCCACGAAGCCGAAGCCGCGCGACTCGCCGCTGACCTTGTCCTTGGCAATGCGCGCATTGCTCGGCGTTCCGAACGGAGCGGCGAGGGCATTCAACTGCGTGTCGTTGGTCTGCTTGGAAATGTTGCCTACGTAAAGTTTCACAAAAAACTCCCTGGCCCGTTGGGGCCGCCATCGAAAAGACCCGTACGGCGAACCATCTCGTGTAGCCGGATCAAATTCGAGGGATTCGTTTGCTAAGAAGGTGAATCCAGGAAACTGACTTAGCTCAGAAGGCCTGAAGGGCGAGGATCGTTCCTCGACTCGTTGACGTTACGCGCTTTGCTCGGGAGAGGCAATGAACAAAAAAAAGAGCGGCTCGCGCCGCTCTTTCCCTGGTGTCGACGAAAATTACGCTGCCAGCACGTACTTGTGGCTGGTCGAAGCGGAAACCTCGTAGGTACGAACGTCCGGTGTTCCGGTGATGAACGGCTCGAGAAGCTTGACCACCTGGGGATCCGTGTCCCTGGTGTATGCGTCGAGCTCGGCCTTGTTGTTCCACAGCGAGATTCCGACGGTCTCGTCGGAGTTGCGGGACATGGTGATCTGATCGCGGAAGCCATTGGCTTTGCGCAGGATGGGAAGAATTTCTTTCTCGAACTTCGAGGCAACTTCCTTCAGCTGGTTGGGCTTCACGTGGAACGTGACATTACGAGCAAACATTAGAACTCCCTTTCTTGCGGATCCAAGAGGCACTCGAAGCCAGATACTGACTTGGTCCAGCATCATGACTGGTAATCAATGGTTTCTTGACGACAAACGCAGGCTATTCGACTTTACTGATCTTGTCAAGCGATAATGGTTATCTCAGGGCTGTATAATCATTTTGGTTAAGTTACCTCATGGATTTCGCTCTGGTCATCCGAAAACGCCTGGAAGAGCTCGGTCTCGACCAGCGAGATCTGGCCAATGCCCTCGAGGTCACCGAGTCCTACATCTCGCAGCTTCTGGGGCGAAAGAAGATCCCCCCTCTCCCCAATCGAACCGACCTCTACGACAAGATGAGCAAGGTGCTCGGGTTGCCGCGGGAGGAGCTGGGGCGGCTCGTGGCGCTCGAGCATCATCAGGCCCTCGATCAGAAGTGGCAGGGGTTGCCCGCGGCGCGCTTCGGCCCGATGCGCGAGCTCGTTCTGCGCAAATGTCGTCCGGCCCGACAGCGTCAGATGCGCGCCATCTTCGAAAAGCAGTCCTTCGGCGAGCTGGAGCAGCTCATCACCCGGACCCTCATCGAGGTGGTGCGCCGCGAGGCTCGCGCACATGCGCGCGACAACACCTGGGTCCGTTCGATCGCCAGCAGAGGGCGGAACTCCTATCGCGAGATGCGCGTGCGCATGATCGACCTTCTGGACAGCGATCCGCGGGCCTCGATCGGCGATTTCTCCGCGTTTCTCGATCCGCTCATCGATTCATGGGACTTCGATCCCGACGACTTCAGGCTCGATGTGAAGCTGGCCAACGGACTCCTCCGGCGGTTCGGCTTCCGCGAGCAGCAGAAGGAGGAGCCGAGCGCGGAAGAACCGGGATTGCGAACGTTCCTGCGCGACTCCAAGCTCAGCTCCGGCGCGACCGCGGAGGAAATCGAGATCCTGCGCGGCATGCGCTTTCCGGCCGGCGGAAGGCCGACGGCACTCTTCTACTACCGGACGCTGCAGAGTCTTCGCGATCCCTTGCACTTCTCGCCGGAGCGCCGGCAGTCAAAGCGCGGAGGCTAATCCACGATCGCGATTGTCGCCCAAGGCAACTTGCGAACTGCCAGGACGTTATCGTCCATTTCCTGCTGTGTCACGGATGGGGCGAGCTTGCTGCGAATGTACAAGCTCTCGTTGGAGACGAGTCGCTGGCCGAGGAGGCGGATCGCGGCCTTCTTCAGGTTGGTATCGTTGACG
>QHVS01000334.1 GCA_003223635.1 Acidobacteriota bacterium
CCGAAACCGGTAGAGATAGAACCGGGGTCGACGCCAAGGATGCGCATACGTCATTCTAGAATGCAGAATGCAAAATGCAGAATGCAGAGTGAGTTTCAGTTTCTGCATTCTGCATTCTGCATTCTGCATTCATGCTTTCCAGAAGCGAATCTCATAGATCTCCCGCCCCTCCGCCCTGTACTTCACCTCGTAATTGGTCCGCGGCGGGTCCTCCGGGCCTGGAATGCGATTCTCCGAGCGGAAGAACTGTGCGATGAGCGGCGCCGATGCGTCAAAGTACTCGCGGTGATCGGTCACGTAGATCCCCGACCCGCTGTCAGCGAGAACACGGCGGATTTCTGAGAGCACTTCCGGCCGGATGATGCGCCGCTTCTGTTCCCGCCGCCGCGGCCAGGGATCCGGAAAGTACATATGCACCTCGGCCACCGACGCGTCGGCAAACATCTTCTGCAGCACCGGGAACACATCGTGGTTGATGAGGCGCACGTTCCGCAGCCCGCGTTTGGCCACGCGCTCGCGAATGACCCGGTGGTAGTGCAGCGATTTCTCGATGCCGATGAAGTTTTGATCCGGCTTCTCCATCGCGCTGGCGATCAGGAACCGTCCCTTCCCCGACCCGATCTCCACGATAACCGGATTCCGGTTGCCGAAGAGCTGCGGCAAGTCGAGGAGGACAAAGCCCGTCTCGCGGGGGTTGATCACGAGGTCCATCAAGTCATGATTTTTGCACGTGCCAGCGGTATGCGCCGCGTCATCCTCGCCGCCACGTTGCTCGCCGCGATCGGGTGCGCCACGAACCCGGTCACCGGAAAGCGCGAGTTCAACATCGTCTCCCAGGAGCAGGAGATCGCCCTCGGCCTGCAGGCGCATCCCCAGGTCATCGAGGAATTCGGGATCTACGACGAGAAGCCGGACCTCAACCAGATGGTGAACCGCATCGGCCAGCGGATCGCCGCAGTCTCCGACCGCCCGAACCTGCAGTGGCATTTCACCCTGCTCGACTCGCCTGTCGTCAACGCCATGGCGCTGCCCGGCGGCTACGTCTACGTGACGCGCGGCATCGTGGAGCGGATGAACTCCGAGGACGAGCTGGCCGGAGTGATCGCTCATGAGATCTCGCACGTGGCGGCGCGACACGCGGCGCGCAGCATGTCCCAGCAGCAGCTCGCCCAGATCGGCCTGGTCCTCGGATCGATCGTGGCCGGCCCGGCGGCCACCGAAGCATTCGGCGGTCTGGTCCAACTGGGGGCCGGACTTCTCTTCACTCGTTATTCGCGTCAGCAGGAGACGCAGGCCGATCTGCTGGGCACGGCGTACATGACCGAGGCGGGATACAACCCGCGTGGCGCAGAGAACATGTTGCTGGCGCTGCAGCGGCTGGACAAGGGACAGTCGTCGGGGATCGAGCGTTACTTCATCGATCATCCCGATCCGCGCAAACGCGTGGGCGACGTGCGCAAGGAGATCGCCGCTCTGGAGTCGAAGAATCCGTCGATCGGCACGACGCGGATCGATCGTTCGCCGTTCGTGCGGCAACTCGACGGCGTGATTACCGCCGCCAGCACGATGCAGACGACGATCCGCAACAACACGGTCTTCAATCGGCGCTATGGAATCATCATCACCGCGCCGAGCGGATGGCAGGCCACGAGCGAGCCCGGCGCTCTCTTCGTCCTTGCGCCGCAGAAAGCCACAGGCGAGGGCTTCATCGCCCAGGAGATCGCTCTGCGGCAGATGCAGCAGTACCCAAGCCTGCAGAGCGCGATCCGCAGCCAGTTGCAGAACATGGGATTGCAATACGTGCGCAGTGGGACTGTGAGCAGCGCTACCGGGCAGACGTTCCCGGTCGATCTGTGGCGCGGAGCCACGCAGAGCGGAACGGTGGCGGTGGAATCGACGCAATTCGCCGAGGGAGAAAACGCGGTGGTGTTTCTGAGCCTGACGCCGGAGCAGCGCGGTAGCAGTGCGCGCGATCTGGCTTCCATCGTGCAGCGGATGCGTTTCGATCGCGCCGAGGCGCGCGCCGCCGAACCGCCGCGGATTCGCGTCGCTACCTCGCGTGCCGGCGAGACCTGGGACGAGCTCGCGCAGCGCGCCACCGGCCGCCGCGAAGACGCATCGGCCATCGCCAAGCTGAACGGCTTCGACTACCCGAGCAGCGTGCCACCTGGCGTCGCGATCAAGCTGCCGCAGGATGTTGCGCCGGACGACCGGTAACGGCTCTACAGCGCAAGTGGGCGCCTCCGCGCGGATGATCACCAGGCGTTGGCTATTTCTTCTTCCTGCTCTCTTGCTGATCCAATGCGATCGCCGCGCTCCAGATCGAGCCGTGGAGATCGCGACGACGACGAGTCTGCAAGGCTCAGGGTTACTGGACGTACTCTCGACCGAATTCCGGCGCCAGACCGGGCTCGAAGTGCATGCGTTTGTGGTCGGTTCCGGCCAAGCCATGAATCTTGCCAGAAAGGGTACGGTCGATCTGATCATCACGCACGATCCTGAGCGAGAACGACAGTTCGTCGCAACGATGCGCCCGCGAATGTATCGTCAGTTCATGTGGAATGATTTTGTGATCATCGGTCCGCCCAACGATCCCGCCGGCATTCGGCAGGCGAAGACCGCTGCCGACGCGTTTCGACGGATCGATGACCACCGAGCAAAGTTCTGTTCCCGAAGCGATCAATCCGGAACGCACATGAAAGAACTCGACCTTTGGAGACTGGCCAGAGTCGATCCGCTGAAAAATCCGCAATACCTGCGCATGGGACAACCGATGGCGTACCTTCTCCGGTCTGCCGACGAGTTG
>QHVS01000040.1 GCA_003223635.1 Acidobacteriota bacterium
GCGGCGGTGGCGAGATCGACGAGGTGCTGCCGATCCTTGTAGCCGTTGAAGGCCACGACGAAGCGATCGATCCGAAACGCCACCGCCCGCCCAAGATATCGATCCTCGGCCGTGAAGTTGTCCTCTCCCATGTTGGGGATCGGATCGAGCAGACGCCCGTTCTGCACGTAGAGCCGGCGGTAGGCCTCGAGGATTTTCGCCGCGGCGTTCTTG
>QHVS01000041.1 GCA_003223635.1 Acidobacteriota bacterium
TCGCTCGGCCACGGAGCCGGTTAGTCGCAGGAGCGCATCGCCACCTCCGTCGCCGACCACGCGCACGTAGAACGGCCCGCGCCATACATGAATGGAGTGCGGCTTGCTGAACGATTCGTTGGCCAGGCTGAGCACGCGATAGGCGCCCTGCTTGCGCATGGAGTACGCGCCGAACGCTTTCACGAAGTCGGGGAAGCGGAACATCTCGACGGTGGCCCATCCCGGCCCTCCGGTGGCCGCGTACTTTCCGATGGTCAGATCGATGGTCTCGTATCGCTCGAAATGGCTGCTGTCCTGATCGAGATAGACGGAGAGGCGATCGCCGGGAATGACGATGGGATCCTCTTCCAGGCGCCAGCCGGGCACTTCCTCCTGACGCGGAAGAAACTGCAGGCTGGGCGAATCGATGGAGGTGAAGCTGATCTCCGGTTGACGCGGCGCGGGCGCCGGACGCACGACGCTCGCGCGCCGTCCGTCGCATGCGAGGAATGCGGCTGCGATCAGGAGCGCGACAGCGACTGGAGAAAGGCGACGGTCACCCGCACGCCCGCCCCGGTCGCGCCGCGCGATTCGCGCGGTGTCTCGTGCTCCGCGTACGCCGTGCCGGCGATATCCAGATGGGCCCATGACGGACAATCGACAAACTCCTTGAGAAACAGTGCGGCGGTGACCGCTCCGCCCCATCGCCCGCCCGAATTCTTCATGTCCGCCCACTCGCTGCGGATCAGATCCTTGTACTCGTCCCACTCGGGCAATCTCCAGAGGCGCTCGCCGACTCGTTCCCCGCACTCAATCAACTTCCGAGCCAGCTCATCATCATTGGAGAACAGGCCGGCCGCTTCGTTGGCCAGCGCCACGACGCAGGCGCCGGTGAGCGTGGCGAAATCGAGCAGATGATCGGGCTTGAGCTGCGAAGCGTAATGCAGCGCGTCGCCCAGGATCATCCGTCCCTCGGCGTCGGTGTTGACGATCTCCACGGTCTTTCCGCTCATCATGGTGATGATGTCGCCCGGCTTGTAGGCGCTGCCGCTCGGCAGATTCTCCGTCGACGGAATCACGCCGGTGATGCGGACGGGGAGGGCCAGTTTGGCCGCCGCCTCCATCGTGCCGATCACCGCCGCCGCGCCGCACATGTCGAACTTCATCTCTTCCATCTTCTCCGCAGGCTTGATGGAGATCCCGCCCGAGTCGAAGGTGATGCCTTTGCCGACGAGCGCGACGTGTTTCTTTGCCCGCCGCGGTGTGTACTCCAGCACGATGAAGCGCGGCTCTTCGGCGGAGCCGCGATTCACGGCCAGCAGTCCGCCCATCTTCATTCGCTCGATGTCTTTACGGCCGTAGACCGTGGCCTTGATGCCCCCGGCCTTGGCTACTTCTTCTGCGCGCTCGGCCAACCTCGCCGGTGTGATGTCGTTCGATGGCGCGTTGCCCAGGTCACGAACGGTGCGCACGCCGTCGGAGATGGCCCGCACTTCACGTTCCACCTCGCGCACGCGCCCGGCGTCCAGGCCATCGACGGGAATCACCGCGGCATCGATCGACGGGCGCTTTTCGTCCTTCTTGACGGTGATGTACGCGTCGTACTTGTAGTCGGCCTGACTGAGCTGCTCGGCGACGAGCCGGGTCGTGTCGGCGCTGTCGAGGCCGGGGAGCGTGTAGGGGAGCGCCATGGCGATGGAGCGGTCGCGGAGCTTCTTCGCTGTCTTGCCGATTGAATAGAGGGCGTTGCGCACCGTTCGGATGGACAGCTTGTTTGGTTTGCCCAGGCCGATGAGCGTCAGCTTCCGCGGCTCATCGAACAGGAGCGTGATCGCTTCGTCCGCCCGGCCGGTGAACCCCGATCCGTCGATGGCTTTCTGAATCGGCTTTCCCAGCGGGAGATCGCGGACGCGTTTGTCGTTTTCGGTCAGTAGAACGAAGAGATGGTCGATCCTGGACCACTTGGGTTCGCGAGTCAGGGAGACTTCCATGGGGACGGAATTGTGCCACACACTACAATTGGCCAAGCTCATGCACGTGAATCGCAGCTGATGCCGTACCGAATTCTTGTCGTCGACGATGAAACCGCGATTCGCGAAGCGATTCGCATGACGCTGGAGTACGAGGGTTACCGGGTCGAAGAAGCGCGCTCCGGGCAGGATGGGATCGACAAGGCGGCCAAGACGCCGTACGACGCCATCCTGCTGGACATCAAGATGCCGGTGCTCGACGGCATCGAGGTCCTGGACAATCTGAAAGAGCAGAAGATCGGCGCGCCGGTGATCATGGTCTCCGGTCACGGCGATATCTCCACCGCCGTGGAGTGCACGAAGCGCGGCGCCTTCGACTTCCTGGAGAAGCCGCTCAATCGCGACAAGCTCCTGCTCACCGTGCGCAATGCCGTGCGCCAGCAGCGGCTGGAAGAGGAGGTCGATGAGCTTCGCGAGCGCGCGGAGCGCGATTACCAGCTCGTGGGCGACGCGCCGGGGATGCTCGAGCTGCGCGCGCAGATCGAGCGCGCCGCGCCGACCAAAGCGACCGTGCTGATTCAAGGGGAGTCCGGAACGGGGAAAGAGCTCGTCGCTCGCGAGATCCACCGCCGCTCGTCGCGCGCCCAGATGCCGTTCATCCAGGTCAACTGCGCGGCGATCCCGGAGGAGTTGATCGAGTCGGAGCTCTTCGGCCACGAGAAGGGCTCGTTCACCGGCGCGGTGCGCAAGCAGACGGGGAAGTTCGTCGCCGCCGACGGAGGAACGATCTTCCTCGACGAGATCGGCGACATGTCGCTCCGCACGCAGGCCAAGGTCCTGCGCGTCCTGCAGGAGGGAGAAGTGGAGCCGGTGGGCGCAGCGACCGTGGTGAAAGTGGACGTCCGAGTGATCGCCGCCACGAACAAGGACCTTCCGGAGGAGATCCGCAACACCCGTTTTCGCGAGGATCTCTTCTATCGGCTCAATGTCATTCCCATCCGCACGCCGCCGCTGCGGGAACGACGGGACGACATCCCGCGTCTGGCGGAGCATTTCGCCGCGTTGTTTTCGGAGGAGCACAACAAGCATCCGAAGAAATTCACGCCCGCCGCGCTGAGAGCGCTGCAGGACGCCGCATGGCGGGGCAACGTTCGCGAGCTGCGGAACATGATCGAGCGGCTGGTGATCATGGTTCCGGCGGACACCATCGACGTCACCGATCTCCCGGCCGAATTCTTCCGTGCCGCCGGCGACATCATCTCGTCTGCCATGCGGCTCTCCACGCTGCAGGACTTCAAGGACGAGGCAGAGAAGGGCTTCATCCTGGCCAAGCTGCGCGAGCACGGCTGGAACGTCTCCAAAACCGCGGAGGCCATCGATACGCCGCGGTCCAATCTCTACAAGAAGATCGAGCAATACGGAATCAAACGCGAAGGGGGAGCGGGCGTTGCGGCGGGAGACGGCGCCGAGTAGCGCCATCGGTATCTTCGACAGCGGCGTGGGCGGGCTGACCGTCTTTCGGGAGGTTGCCCGCGCCCTCCCACATCACCCGCTCATCTACCTGGGCGATTCCGCGCGGGTGCCGTACGGGACCAAATCGCCGGACATCGTGCGCCGCTACTCGATGCAAGCGGCGAATCACCTCCTGCAGCGCGGAATCGGGATGCTTATCGTTGCCTGCAACACGGCGACATCGGCGGCGTTGCCCGCTCTGCAGGAGGCGCTCGACATTCCGGTGATTGGCGTAATCGAGCCTGGAGCGCGCGCCGCGGCGGAGAAGACGCGCGGGCGCGTCGGCGTGATCGCCACCGAGGGAACCGTGAACTCGAAGGCGTACACGAAGGCGATTCAGGCCATCAATCCGCGCACCGAAGTGATCGAGGCCGCGGCGCCGCTGTTCGTGGCCCTGGCGGAAGAAGGGTGGGCCAATACCCACGTGGCGCGCGAGGTGGCCGAGATCTATCTCGAGCCGCTCCTCGATGCCGGCATCGATACGCTCGTTCTCGGCTGCACGCACTACCCGATCCTGCGCAGCACGATCGAGCATGTGGTGGGCGATCAAGTGACCATCGTCGACAGCGCGGAAACTACCGCCGAATGCGTTAGGCGAATCGTGGTCGACAGCCCGAACGAGGAGCCACTGCACACGTTTCTGGTCACCGACGCAGCGGAGCGCTTCCGCCGCATCGCCTCTGAATTTCTGGAGCGCGATATCGAGCGGTTGGAGCTCGTGACGCTGGGTTAACGGTTAACGGTTAACGGGAAACTTCTTCGTCGGAAAGCCGGTCGTACTTGCACGAAGGAGACCATTGATCGGCTTGATCACGAGTGCGATTCGTTCCCCGATCGGTTGGAGCTGCTCGCGAGTGACGTATTTCAGGTCGAACGCGAGGATCAGGGCTGATTCCAGTTCGAGCAGTGATCCGCGCGCATAGCCCAGAAACTGTTGCCATACGCCTACCGTAAGGCGTCCGTTGCTCTCCGCGATGTTCAGCGGAACAGATGTTGATGCGCGCCGAATCTGTGCAGTCAAACCGTATTGTTCTTGCAACGGGAAGGCGTCTGTAAGGTCGTAGACTTGTCGGACGAGTCGACGGGCGCGTTTCCAAGCAACCAAATGCTGATAAGCACTCTTGCTCATACTCTTTGTGGTGCGAAAAGAGGAGCGGCGCTCGTGTGGACCGCGGCAATCCTACACCGTTAACCGTTAACCGTTAACCGATAGAATCCCGCGGCAATGAATCTTCCGCGGGACATCGCCTGGCGCTATCTCAAGCGCCCGACCGACTCTCTCATCTCCGCGGTGGGATTCGTATCCATTCTGGGGCTGGTCATCGGCGTGATGGCGCTGGTCATCTCCATGGCCCTGATGACCGGCTATCGCCGGGACCTGCAGCGCAAGCTCCTCGGCGGAAATGCGGAGGTCTTCGTCTACTCCGTCGGCGCGCCGATCAGCGACACGCCTCGCCTGTTGCAGATCGTGCGGTCCACGCCGGGCGTGGCCGAGGCGTCGCCGGTGCTGTTTCAACACGCGCTGGTGACGACCGAGCGGAGCAGCACCGGCACCGAGGTGATGCTGAAGGGAATCGAGCCGTGGCGGGGGCGGACCTCTCCGATGCTCGCTCGGATCGTCGGCAGGCGCGGAACGTTCGACACGGCGGAAGGGGAAGCGGGCGTGTCGCTCGGGAAGTACCTGGCGGCGAAGCTCGGCGTCACGGTAGGGACGTCGATCAGCGTCACTGTGCCGTCGGAGAACGGCGGTGGCCTTCTTCCGCGCACCTCTTCATTCGTGGTGACGAATATCTTCGACACCGGGTTCTACGAGTACGACGCGCGGTGGCTCTTCGTCGATCTTCGCGATGCGGAGCGCCTGCTGAACGCGCCGGGATCGGCGAATCTGATCGAAGTGAAGCTCACGCCGGGCGCATCGCTCGACGCCGTGACGCGCGAGATCGGTGCGCGCACCGGACATCGCTACGCCGTCAACGACTGGCGCGATATGAACCGGCAGCTCTTCTCCATGCTGGAGATTCAGCAGCTCGTGCTCTTCGTGGTGATCGGGCTGATCGTGTTTGTCTCCACGTTCAATATCGTCTCCACGCTGATCATGACCGTGCATGAGAAGCGGAAAGAGATCGGGATCCTCACGTCGATGGGAGCTGAACCGCGGATGATCACGCGGATTTTTCTGTGGTACGGCGCGATGGTCGGCTTCGTCGGCACGGCTACCGGCGTCATCCTCGGCGTGCTGGTTTGCTTTCTCATCACCCGCTTCCGCCTGGTCTCGTTTCCGCCGGATATCGCCGAGGTCTATTTCGTTTCGTCGATCCCCTTCATTACGCGCGGCGTGGATCTGTCGGTGATCGCCGCGTTCTCGCTCCTGGTGTCGTTTCTGGCCACGATCGTTCCGTCGCTGCGCGCGGCGAGGTTGAATCCTGTAGATGCGTTGAGGCACGAGTAGCTCGGGTTAACGGTTAACCTTTCAGCTCCTCCACCGTGCAGCGCAAGCACGGCCGCTCCGGGTCGGTCAGATCGAGCTGGTACCACGGCACGCGCACCGCCCTGGCGAGCTGCCACCCGATCAGGCGGGCGGCGGAGATCCCCAGTCGGGACAGGAAGGCGGCGGTGCCGAGGTGGTATTCATCGACGAAGCAATCGTCGCCGCGACGCTCGGCGTGGATCGAGTGAATGCGTCCGGCGACTTTCCCGTTGGCGTCGACGACGCGGCGTCCGATGAGGAGCTCCACGTGCACTTTTTCGCTCATTCCGCGCCTGACCCCGGGATCTTGCGGATCACATGCTTCCGCAGCCAACGCTCCCAATCGAACGCCGGCGTTTCCAGCGCCGCGAGATCGAGTTTGATGTGCTGCGGCGTGATCTCCAGGACAGCGGACCAGGGCACGATCTGCCGCGCGTTCTTTCGCACGCTCCACCGCTTTCGAATCGCCTGAAGCCAGCGCTCCACTCGCGGATGGATGCGGCGGGCAAGCACGGCGAAGCCGAGCTCGAAGTGATCGACGCGCGGCGGCCCATCCTTGCTCACCTCCAGAACCAGGCCGTCGACCCTTCCCATGAAGATTTCCTCGCGGTCGCAAAGCTGCTTATCGAGGATGTCGCGCACGATATCCATCAGCTTCCTCCGACGATCATCAGCGGAATTGACACGACCGCGAGCACGAGCGTCAACAGGACAATTCCGACGGTGACGACATTGGAGATGACGCCGTTGGCATGCTCGCGCAACAGCGTCCGGTCATTCATCAGCAGAAGCATAGGGATGGCCACAACTGGAAGGACCGCGGCGTTGATGGCCATGGTCAGGATGGTCAGCTTCAGCGGATCGAATCCGAAGAGCATGAAGAGCGAGCCGAGAAGAATCGACACCGTGTAAACAAGGCAAAACCGCGCATCCTCGGCCGGCTCGAGATCCTCTCCCCAGTTCCAACCGAACGTCTGAGCAAACGAGTACGACATCGACAGCGCCACCTCGATCGCCGCACCGAGGCAGGCGATCCCCATGGACACCGCGAAGAGGACGTAACCCCAGAATGGAAACGCCTGCGTCAGCATCAGCGCCGCCTGGTGATAGTCGGTCACGCGAATCCCTCGCGGGGCGAGCACCATTCCGGCCACCACGATCGCGCCGATGGAGACGAGACTGCCGAATCCCATTCCCATCACCGCCACCGCACGGTTGACCGGGACGTAGGAGACATCCCACTGATCCTCCACGGCTCCGGACGAGTAGAAGTAGAAGAGGTAGGGAGCGATGACCGCGCCGATGATGCTCACGGCGATGAACCAGTAGTTCTCCGGATCGTGCGACGGCATGGTGGGAAGCGCCCCGGCCAACACCTCGTGCGTCGGAGGATGGTGCATTGCCGCCGCGACGACGAACGCCAGCGTGATCAACCCGAGCAGCGACGTGCTGTTCTCGATCGTCTTGAACGTGGCGCGCCACAGAAACAGCCACACCAGAACGGCAACCGGCAGCGCCCACACCTGCAGCGGCAGGCCGGTCACCAGATGCAGAGCGAAGCAGATGCCGCCAATCTCTGCACCCAGCACCAGCAGGTGAATGACGGTCAGGATCAGGAAGGGCACCAGCCAGAACGTGAAACCGAAGTGTTCGCGGATCGTGTCGGGCAGCGCCTTCTGCGTGACGGCGGCGAAGCGGCCCGACATTTCCACCAGAAAGATGACAACGATGGTGGCCAGCAGGAGCGACCAGATGAGTTGAAAGCGAAACGCCGCGCCGGCCTGCGAGCAGGTGGCGATGTTGCCGACGTCGAAGAAGCCGCCGATGGCGGTGAGGATGCCGAGAGCGAGCTGCAGCGCCTTCTTCATCGACTCTCCTCGAGCTTGCGGAGGACTTCATGCGCGGCAGCGAATCGCTGGACGGACATCGCTACGGTTCGTCGGTCGTTGTCCTGAACCGCGCGGTCGACCGCGGCGGCGGCCGCGGTGGCCACATCGATCTGACGGCGGACCGTGTCGCGCAATGATTGCGCTGCCTGCGATTGGTCGACCGTCCGGGCCGTTTTCTTCAGATCCTTTTGTGCGGCGTGCACCGTGGCTCGCACGAATCGCGTCGGAACGCTGTTGGCGAGCCATTGCTCGCCGGCGAATTGCAGAGTAGCCATCCACGAAGCCGCGGGATCAATTTCCTTCAGCAGCTTCTGTTCGGGACTCTGCTGCCGGCAGGTGGCGAGGGCGGCGCACAAGAAAAAAGCAAGATGCCGGCGCATTTCGCTCGTTGCGGAGTGCACGCCGCTTGCCGAAAAGGCGGCGGCAAGCTGCCGCACTCCGAAGGCTAGTCCAGACCTGCTGCGGCGCGAATCTCCAGCTCCAACTCGTTCATCTCGCCGTTGTCGCTTTCGTGGTCGTAGCCGAGGGCGTGCAGCACGCCATGGACGATCAGATAGCGCACCTCGGTGCCGAGTGAATGCTTCTCCTGCACTGCCTGGCGGCGGGCCTGATCGACGGAGATCACGATGTCGCCCAGCGGGCGCGCCTCGCTGCGCGGATCGGCGTACGACGAGTCGGCAGGGAAGGTCAAAACGTCGGTCGTCTTGTTCCGATGGCGAAACGTTCGATTCAGCCGTCGCATCGCCGAGTCGTCGACCAGAGCGATGGTCACCTCGCTGATCGGCTCGCGAAGCGAGCCATTGTGCTCGAGGGCCAGAAGAACTTTTCGAGTGAATGCCCCAATGTCGCGGCGGCTGAAGCGGGTCACCGCCGCTCCGCTCACCTCGACATGGGTCAAGCCTTCGGCTCCGAACCCTTCGGCCTCTTCTCCCGATCGGCGCGGTCGTAAGCCACGACGATGCGCGCCACCAGCGGGTGCCGCACGACGTCCTTGTCGCCGAACTCGAAGAACTTGATTCCTTCGACGCCGCGAAGAATGTTGCGCGCCTCGTTCAATCCCGATTTCTTCCCCTCCGGGAGGTCGACCTGGGTCACGTCGCCGGTGACCACCGCCTTGGACCCGAATCCGAGGCGGGTGAGAAACATCTTCATCTGTTCAGGGGTGGTGTTCTGGGCCTCGTCCAGGATGATGAAGGCGTCATTCAGCGTTCGGCCGCGCATGAACGCCAGCGGGGCGATCTCGATGATCGATTTCTCCATCAGCTTGTCGACCTTTTCGTATCCGATGATGTCGTAAAGCGAGTCATAGAGAGGGCGCAGATAGGGATTCACTTTCTCGGCAATGTCGCCGGGAAGAAAACCGAGACGCTCGCCCGCCTCGACCGCGGGGCGGCAGAGCACGATGCGCTTGATCGTCTTTTCGGACAATGCCGCCGCTGCCGCGGCGACGGCCAGGAAGGTCTTTCCCGTGCCGGCCGGTCCGATGGCGATGGTGATGTCGTAGTCCTGCATCGCCTGCAGGTAGAGCTTCTGGGCCACGTTGCGCGGTGTGACCACCCGGCGGACCGCGGCCAGCAAGGCGTCGTCGGTGAAGAAGCCGACGAGGTTGGTCTCCGGCCGGTCGCGCAGAACGCGCACGCTCGTGGAGAGATCGGATTTCTTGAGCGGGTAGCCCTGCTCGATCAGCTCCTGCATCTCCTTGAGGAGCTTTTCCACCGGCGCAACGTTGGCCGCCGCTCCCTGCACGAAAATCTCGTTGCCGCGGGACGAGATCTTGACGTCGAACTCGTCCTCCAGCATCCGCAGATTCTCATCCCGATTTCCAAACAGTGTCTGAGTGCCTTCGTCGTCCAGTCGTAGTTCCATGCGTCTCCTGTGGTGCCCTATGCAAGTCCTGCGCGAAGCGAAGGATCCGCAAACAATGTGATCCACACTTCGCCGTATTCCGCGCGCCTGGCCATTTGAAGCGGCCCACGGTATGCCTTGAACGGATCGCTCCGGCGGCGATGTTCCACCGCCACGAGCGCCTCCGGCGCCAGCGACACGTGAGCCTTGATCGCGTCGAGCAGCTGGTCATACGCGTGATAGTCGTATGGCGGATCGGCGTAGACGATGTCGAACGTTTCGCTCACCCCGCGCAAAGCAGCGACGACGTCGCCCTCCACTGCGTTCACCGGTACGTTCCACTCCTTCGCCAGCCTGTCGATCCTCTCCACGTTGCCGTGGTCGCGATCGATGGCAGTCGCGGCGGCTGCCCCGCGCGAGACCGCCTCGAAGGAGAAGATGCCGCTGCCGGCAAAGAGATCGAGAAAGCGCGCACTGTCGATGCGCGGGCCAACGATGTTGAAGAATGCCTGGCGGGCGCGCTCCGAAGTGGGCCGCACGTCGTGTGGCGGAACGGGAAGGCGACGGCCGCGCAAAGTGCCAGCCGTGATCCGAAGTGAATTCACTACTGGCGTGCCGCTCCGGTAGTGCCGATGAAGTAGTTGTAGAGGCTTTTCACGTCCACATAGAGCGACGTGGGTTGGCTGGTGCAGCGCAGCTCGACGATGTGGCCGTCGATGATGCGGGCCACGCGATACACCTTGCGATCGTCGCCCACCAGCTCGTCACCCACCTGCGGCATGTATCCGGCCACAGTGTTGGTGACCTCGCGATCCTCGGAAATTGCGCGCAGGAGATCCTGCATCGGTGCGACCTGATCGGCGAGCGCCTTCGGCATTGCGGCCATGGGATCGAACGTTCGCTCCACAACCGTGGTCGGTGCGCTGTAGACGCGGAGGGTCACGCGCCGTCCATCGCGCGCCGCGCTCAACTCGCCCTGCCGAACATTGCCCAGCGCAGTGGGCGAGATCGTCTTCGTGTAGTTGCCCAGCGCGTCTTTCGGGATGATCACCTTCTTGCGGATCGTACCGCCGGCGCCGGTGACGCTCACCACCACCAGTCCGCCCTGGAATATCGACAACCGCTGTTCCACATTTGCGTTGACCGCGATGTAGTCGAGGATCGGCGAGGGGAGCGCGCCGTCGATCAGTTGCGTTCCCAGAGCCTGACGGCTTCCAGCCAGCTCGGGGATTTCGTACTTCTGGAGGCGCTTGCGCTCCGCCTCCGGGAGGGGGACCGCGATTGCCCCGCCCAGCGGAGCGGGATCGACCTGGGTGATGTCGTGCGGCGGCGCCTCCGGAGGGGGCGGTTGGGGGGGTTGAGATTGCGCGAACGCGCCGAACGCGATGAGAAGGAACAGGAGCGTTGTCGACGTGTCGCGCCTCACTTGGATTCCGTAACTGGCTCCCGATTAAGATACTTGATCGCCATCTCCCGCGCAAAAGAGCGGGCCTGCTCCTCGTCGATCTCGCCGGTAAACACGGCCTCCCGCGTCCGCTCCAGCGCCTTGGCGATGTGCGGTCCAAGAGGAACCTCCAGCTCGATCCCTCGCAAGGACAGCCGGAAGTTGCGGTAGTCATGGAAGTGGGCCACGTGCGCGCTTTCCGCCGGCGCCGCCGCGGCGATGACGGCCAGCATCTCCGGCGAGGCGTATTTCAGCAGCCGAAACCGCTGTCGATCCGACGTCGCCTCAGCCAGCGTGTCGATGAATCGGGGCAGCTCATTGGCGATCTGCACGACGTTGCGCGTCCGCTTCTGTGAGAAGCCCGAGCCCTCCAGATCGACTGGCGATGCGTTCCCTTTCAACGCGGCGCTGGTGAAGAGGACCTCGCGATCGAGCGTCGGATCCGCCTGCGCCACCTTTTGCGCGCGCTCCAGGTCCGCGGCATCGATCGTTCGCGGGCCGATCACCGCGTCGAGCGCGCCACTTCTGATCAGAGCAGTGACGACGCCGGGCGCGTCCGCTTCCTCGAAGGCCAGGAACAGCTCGCGCCATAGCCGCTCCTTCGAGACCGTGCCGAGCGCGCCGCCGCGGATCGCCGCGTGCATCAACTCCGCCGTGTGCGGCTCGATCTTGAAATCAAGGCGAGCGGCGAGGCGGATGGCGCGAAAGATTCGCGTCGGATCGTCGATGAAACTCTGATCGTGCAGAACGCGCACGACGCGCTGTTTCACATCGCGTTCGCCGCCGCTGGGGTCGTGAATCTCGGTGTTGCTGATGTCGAGGGCGATGGCATTGATGGAGAAGTCGCGGCGGAGCAGGTCGTCGTTCAACGTGCCGGCCGAAACCGACGGCAGCGCCCCCGGCTCGCGATAGCGTTCTGTCCGGGCCGTGGCGATGTCGATCTCCGGAAAGTCTTCTGCCAGAACCTTATACGTCAGGAACTGGGGGAAGGACCGCACCCGGCCGTTGATGCTCCGGGCCACGGCGCGGGCCAGCGTGGAGCTCCCTTCTTCCAGGGTCAGATCGATGTCGATCGCCGGACGTCCGAGGAGGAGATCGCGGACCGGACCGCCGACGAGGTAGGGGCGGCAGTTTTTTTCAGCAGCAACGGCGCGAACGACTTCCAGCGCGCGGCGCTGCGGATTGGCCAGGTCGTCGAAAGAGATCATCAGCGCAGTGACTCGTAGAGGCTCGTCAGCGCGCGCAGCCGCTGGCGCGGGCGAAATTTCGAAATCGTTTGTCGGGCGGCTTCCAGCTTTTGCTGCGCGAGTTCAGGTTTGAACAGCGCGGCTAGTATGGCATGAGTCAGTTCGTTCGCATCGCCGGAGGGTACGAGAAAGCCGGTGCGCCCTTTTTCCAGCCGGTGCACATTGAGCGGCGTGCGCGACGCGATCGCCACGGCACCTCCCACCATTGCCTCAGCGGCAAAACCGTCGAAGTCTGCATCGTCCACGGCCGGATCGATCCAGGCGTCGATCTCCGCGAAATCCTCCGGCGTGGGCGGGCGCTCCAGCAGCAGCCAGTCGATGTCGTCGCGCGAGCGGTGCAATCGATGCACGGTCTGCTCGACGATGCCCGCGATCGATGCCCGGCGGAAACTCGCGATTCTCAGTGGGGTGCCCTTGGAGTGCGGTGCCTCGGCACCGCTTTGAGAAGGCGGCGGCAAGCCGCCGCACTCCGAAGGCATAAAGTACATTTCCTCCACCGCCTCAGGCACATCGAAGGGATCCACTTCTCTCGAGGCGACATAGGGAACGCGAAACGGCCGAAACCACCGGCGTGGAAGCCGCTTCGCGCCATAGACATGCGCCACGTCCGCGGTTTGAACCTTTCGCGGATCGTCGTAGACCTCCACAGTGGGTAGTGCCGCGTAGTCGACGCGTTGGCACTTCCGCTCATACGCAGTGGCAGACGGCAGCAGAATCTGTGCGACGATCACCGCCTGCATGGTAGCCGTGGCGGTGGCGCTCCTCTACTTTTCGACGGCCGCCGCTCTGCTGCTGTTGCTGCATCGATTCGTGACCGCGCTCTCCCGCGGCGCGGCCATCGCCCTTCTGCTTCTTCCGCTCTGCTTCACGGGCAGGGCGATGCTCACCGGTCGCGTCTACGCGCCGGTCGATCTTCCTTACGGGGCGGAGCCGCTGCAGAGCTACCGCAGCGATTTTCATATCGGAGAGCCGCACGATGCGCTTCTCTCCGATGTCGCTTATCAGATCATTCCGTGGCGCGAAGCGATGCGCCGTTCGATCCTGGCCGGCGAATGGCCGCTATGGAATCGCTTCATGCTGTGCGGCGACATCCTCGCCGCGACAATGCAGCCGGCGCCCTACCATCCGATCGTCTGGCTGGCGCTCCTCCTGCCGACGGTCCAGAGTTTCACCTTCAGCACTTCGGTCGTGCTGCTGATCGCGGCGATGGGGGCGTTCGCGTTCGCGCGCGAGCTTGGCTGCCGCGAGCCCGCGGCGTTGATCGCTGCGGCCGCCTGGGCTTTCTGCGCGCCGGTGCTTCTTCTGGCTTCGTGGTTTCACGGCGTGACATGGGCGATGTTGCCGCTGGTGCTCCTCGCGGTCGGGCGCATCGTCGCAGCGCCCAACGTTCGCCACATTGCCCTGCTGACCATCGTTCTCGTCCTTGAGCTGCTGGGTGGCCATCCAGAGACGAATCTTCACGTGGTAACGATCGGCGTGGCGTACGGCATCTTCGAGATGTGGCGGCAACGGCGATTGGTTCGACCGGTGATCGCCGCGTCAATCGGGGGCGTCCTCGCTCTTCTCATCTGCGCGATCGCGCTGCTGCCCTTCCTCGACGCGTTGCCGCAGACGATGGAGTACCTCGTGCGCACGATGTACGCGCATTCGGCGCTGCGTGCCAATCCGTGGCCATTCATCCGCTCGCCGCGCGCCGACGTGGGCAGCATCGCGCTCGTCCTCGCCGCTGTTGCTTTGTGGCGAGGTGTGCGGGCCGGCTTTAGCCGGCCGGCTGAAGCCGGCCCGCACACATGGTTCTTCGCCGCCTTGTTCGTCTTCGGATTTCTGGCTGGCCATCAGGTGTGGCCTATTGCCCAACTGCTGCATGCATTGCCCCTTTTCGATATCACGTTGAACGATCGGCTCATCGCCGCGGCGTCGTTCGGCCTGGCAATGCTGGCGGGCATCGGCGCGGAGGCGATTACCGGCCCGCCTTCCAAAGCGGCGGCAAGCCGCCGCACTCCGAAGGCGTGGCTTTTGCCTCTTCTGCTCGCCGCCCTGGCCGCCGGCCGCGTGGCCCGCGACGGCGGTCTCTTGCCGGCTCTGCCTCCCGCCGCTGCGTTTCCGCCGGTCGCGCTCTATGCGCCGATGGCCAGCGTGCGCGAGCCATTTCGTATCGTCGGCACGGACATCGCGCTCGTGCCCAACACGGCGACCATGTACGGACTGGAAGATGTCCGCGGCTACGCGGCGATGACTCTCCGCCGTTACACCGAGACTTATCCGCTGTGGTGTCAACAGAAGTCGGCGGGCTTCAATCGGGTGGGAGATCTCACACGACCGATGCTCTCCATGATGAACGTCCGATTCGCGATCGCGCGAAACAATGAGCGGATCCCGGACGGCTGGCGCCTGGTGACGATCGATCGCGGCTCGGCGCTGCTGGAAAACACGCGCGTTCTGCCGCGCGCTTTCGTTCCTCGCCACGTGCGGATCGGCTCGACGTCCGAGCTGGAGGAGATGGCGCAGGAGAGCGACTTCGCCGAGCGCGCCTGGCTGACGATCGCCGATCGGCCGCACGAACGGATCAACGGTCCGGGCGATGTCGACGTCCGACCGCGACGCTACGGTTACGATCTCGATGCCAGCATGGCGTCTGCGGGATGGGTAGTCATCAGCCAGGCGGCGTGGACCGGATGGCGCGCCTACGTCGACGGACGCCCCGTCGAGATCCAGATCGCCAATCACGCCTTTCTCTCAGTGGTCGGCATCAGATCCGCCTCGTCTACTGGCCGGCGTCGTTCGTGACCGGTCGAGCCATCACCGCTGTCACGGCCGTGCTCCTGGCCATCGGGGCATCCGTCCGCCGGTTTTTTCTGTAAACTAAGGCACTTACGCGATGAGTAAGCTAACGATCGGGATCTACAGTGGCCGCAATCTGGCCGCCCAGGTGCGAAGCGCCTGTCCGGAGATCGCCTTTGCCACGAGCAGCCCGGAACGCGATGCCTGCCGCATCGTGGTGATCGACTCCGATTCCCTCGCCGCCGCCAACCCGCCGCCGCGCAAGAGCATCGTCCGCATCATCCTGGAGTCCGAGCCGCAGGGGCAGCCGCGACGTCCGGGCGAGCTGCGCGTTGACCGCGATTCCTTCGTGGGCCGTCCGCGTCAGCATCTTGCCTTCGCCAGCGACATGGTCGATGCGGCGGTTCATGCTTCGCAGCTCGAGACCGAGGTCACGTACCTGACGCAGATTCACGAGCTGATGACTATGTCCGATGCGCAGGCCGTCTCCGAGCGCATCACGCGCACGGTGATGGATCTCCTGGGCCTCACGCGCGGAACGCTTTTTCTCCACGACCCACGCCTGGAGCGTTACGTGGTGAGCTTCAGCAATGATCCGAATGCGCGAGAGACAGGCGAGTTTCTGCCCGGCATTCCTCCCGATCTGCTGCAGCGCGCGCTGGCATCGGGACATTCGTTCGCGTCTGACGGAGGGATGGGCCTTGTGGTCATGCCCCTGCAGGTAGAACACGATCTGGTCGGCGTGATCTGCGCGCCGATGGAAGGGACCGACACCTTTGACGCCGCCATCATCGAGAACGTCTCCCGTTACCTCGGCGCGGTCGCTTCCGTGTTGGGCAACATCTATCAGCTCAGCCGCAGCCGCGACCTGGCCATGCGCGACGATCTGACCAAAGCGTTCAACCGCCGCTTCTTCGACAGCTATCTGGAAGAAGAGATCGAGCGTTCCCGCCGTTACGGATCACTCTTCAGCATCATTTTTCTGGACCTCGACGACCTGAAGATGGTCAACAACTTCTACGGCCATCTCACCGGGTCGCGGACGCTTCAGGAAGTGGCCAAGCGGATTCTCAGCGCGGTGCGCACGATCGATAAGGTGGTTCGCTTCGGCGGCGACGAGTTCTGCATCATCCTGCCGGAGACCGATCAGGAGGCGGCGGTGGCCGTGGCCAACCGCGTGCGCAAGTCGCTCACGTCGACGCCGTTTTTTCTGGACCCCAACGTAGAGATTTCCATCACCGCCAGTTTCGGCATCGCCTGCTTCCCCACACACGCTCTCAGCAAGGACGATCTGATCCGCCAGGCCGATGCGGCGATGTATCGCGTGAAGTCGACGACGAAGAACGCGGTGGGCGTCGCCTCGCAGTCGCAGGAGCGTGCTTCCCGCCCGGCGTCCGCCACCTAATTCATGTCCGAAGAGCTCAGTATCCAGGGGACGCTGGCCGAAACCACCGTTCCCGATCTTTTGCGTTCTCTGGTGCGCAGCGTGGAGACGGCCATCATGTCGCTGGAGGCCGTGGGGCGGAACGACAGCATTTACTTCACCGAGGGAAAGATCATCTCTGCCGCCAGCTCGGATCCGGACATGGGGCTGGGCGAGGTGCTCCTGCGCGGCGGCGAGCTGAACCTGCAGCAGTACAGCCAGGCCATGGAGCGCCTGACCACTCCGCGACGCATCGGCTCGCTGCTCATCGATCTCGGATATCTGAAGCCGGATGAGCTGTCGCGCGCCGCCGAGCGACAAGTGTGCGCCATCGTGCTCAATGCCATGTCCTATCGCATGGGGAACTACACGATCGAATTCACGTCGAATTTTCCCGACGACATCATCACCCTCCCGCTCGTCACCGAGCGTTTGATTCTCGACGGCGTGCGGCGCATCGAATACTGGTCGCTGATCACCCGCGGTCTCGGCCGCTTCGATCGCCTCCTGCAGCAGGTGCCCGGCGCCGATACGCGTACCTACAACGTGGAGCTGGACGAACAGGAGAGCGACGTCCTCAATCTCCTCAGCGAGCCGGCGACCGTGGAAAGCGTCTGCGCCCGCAGCTATCTCTCGAACTTTTTCACCTGCCGGATCCTGTGGGGCCTGCTCTCGGTGAACATGCTCCAGGAAGCCGAAAGCGGAGCGATGGACGAGCGTCGCGCGGCAGAGAAGAGCGAGTACGAGCTGGAAGGGATCGTGGAACGCTACAACAGCGCGTTCCAGAAGATCTTCGGCCTGGTCTACCAGAAGATCGGCGACCACGTGTACGACTTCATCGACCGCGTGGTGCTGCACCTGTCGCCCGACACGCTGCCTTACCTGAGCGGCATGAACCTGGTGAACGAGGCGCGCATCGACTTCGATCAGCTTCTCAACAACCTGATCGCCTCCGGCACCGGAAGCCACGACATCACCGTGCGCACCGTGCTCAATGAGCTGATGTACGGCTGGATCCTCGAGGTGAAGAGCGAGTTCGGGGGAACGTCGTTGGAGAAGGATGTGGTGGCGCTGGTGAATACGCTTAAAAGATGAATGCAGAATGCAGAATGCAGAAAGAAGTTCGCGCTCGGGATGACACTCGGCGAGATTTCTGCATTCTGCATTCTGCATTCTGCATTCATTTACAATTGATTCATGCGCTCAGCGATCGTTCTCGCATTGCTCGTGTTCGCGTGTGCGACACCCCGCCCACCCACCCTGCCCAACGATCGCGAGTGGAACCTGATCGGCGCCGATTACGCGTGGATCGAGACGATGCGCAAGGCGCAACCCGCGCCGCCGCCCAACGCCTCGCGCAAACAGATCATCGAGATGGTGCTCGACAACCACCGCAAGCTCGAACCCACTTACGTTCCCTTCATGGACAAGGTGCGCGAGTACCACGAGCGGACGGGCGATCCGCGAGCGGCGGCGCTGCTGGCGCGGGAGAAGATCATCCTGGGCGACGAATACATGGCCGTCCTCTCTCGCTTCGACAAGGCGCTGGAGCTTTACCGCGCCGCGCTGTTGCTCGAGCCGAACAGCATCGAAGCGCAACAGCGCATCGAGATGGCCGAATCACGACGCTATGTTCCCATGAGCGCCTTCGCCGCGGTGAAGCAGGGGATGAAAGAAGACGAGGTGCGCGGCCTGATCGGCCTGCCGCGTGAGGATTGGATCAAGCAGGTAGTGCAGAACGGCCGCGTCTACTCGGTCTGGATCTACCCCCGGGCCGACGGGGGCGCCGCCGCCATCTACTTTGACAATGGCGTGGTGTATCACACAAACTGGAATGCCGCCGCCCCAACGGCGGCCCAGAAGTAAGCATCTAGTGACGGGAGGGTGTGATGTCTCACGAAGCGCTTGCCGAAGATCAATCCCATTACGAAATTTCTTTGACCGCTGGACAGGCGTTCGTGGCCTTCGTCCTGCTGCTGCTGTCGCTCGCGGTCACCTTTGCCTTCGGGCTCATGATCGGAAAGAGTCAGCCCGACGACCACCTGATGGCGCGCAAGGAGCCGGCGGTAATCACCGAACGGCCAGCCGCCGCAGCCCCGGCGAAGAGAGTGGAGCAGGCGGTCACCGTCGATGACTTTCAGCCGCCGCCGAAGATAGAGGAGAGCGTGTCCCCAAAGCTCAGTGGGGCGCCGGCGCCCTCGCCGGCGATCCCCGCCTACGCCCAACTCCTGACCACCGCCGATCAGAAGACCGCCGAAGGCCTGGCAGCGAAGCTGATCGACGGCGGGTTCACCGCGGCGTACGTCGAGCGGACTACCACCGATAAAGGGCCTGCCTTTCGCGTCCGGGTGAAGTTCGCCAGCGACAACGAAGCGCGTTCCGCCGAGGGGAAGCTGCGCCATTTCGCGCCGGACGTGTGGATTACGCGGTAGCCATCTGTTCCGAGTAAACTGTCCGTCCCCGCGGGGCGGAGCGAGAGAGATGGCTGATCAGCAGAGAACCACCACGCCACAGCTCGAGGAGCTGCGCAAAGAGCAGGCAAAGAAGCGCGATCCTGCCGATCCGACCTATATCCTGGACAAGGCCATCTACCAGCTCTGGGAGACCATCAACGACCTCGATCAGATCCAGCCTGAGCGAGTGGAGCATTATCGCGTCTCGATCTTCGGCAGCTCCCGCATCAAGCGAGGCGATCCCATCTACGAAGAAGTGAAGAAGCTCAGCTACGAGCTGGCTCGCATGGGAATCGACATCGTCACGGGCGGCGGACCAGGCTTGATGGAGGCGGCGAACTCCGGCGCGACGGAAGGTCAGATCGAGAGCCATTCGCGATCGTTCGGCCTGGCCATCCATCTGCCGACCGAAGAGGCGGCGAATCCGTTCGTCGACAAAGTGTTCCGGCATCGCACCTTTTTTTCGCGTCTCCACCACTTCGTGCGGCTCTCATCGGCCTTCATCGTGATGCCGGGAGGCATCGGCACGGGCCTGGAACTTTTCATGGTGTGGCAGCTTCTGCAGGTCAAGCACATGACGGAGCATCCGCTGATCCTGGTCGGTACCATGTGGGCTGGGCTGATCGAGTGGATCGACCGCACGATGGTGCAGCGCGGGCTGGTCGGCCCGCAGGATCTGAACATCGTGTCGGTGGTCGGCTCATCGGAGGAAGCGATTCCCATCATCAGCGCCTCATACGAACGATTCAAGGAAGAGAAAGCGAATGCCCACGCAGGAAGCCGTCGTTGAGGCGCTGAAGAAGGTCAAGTTTCCCGGCCTGTCGCGCGACATCGTCTCCTTCGGATTCGTGCGCGACGTGAAGGTCGACGGCGGGGACGTTTCCTTCACCATCCATTTCCAGAGCGAGAATCCCAGCGTCGGCCAGCAGCTCTCGCGCGACGCGGAAGCGGCGGTGCGGGCGGTGCCCGGCGTGCAGAACGTTCGCGTGCAGCTCGAGGTCGCGCAGCGGCAGATGCCGTCGGCGATGCCTGGCGCGCAGAGCGGAATGCTCGAAGGCGTCCGTTTCAAGATCGCCGTGGCCTCCGGGAAGGGTGGGGTGGGGAAGTCGACGGTCTCCACCAATCTCTCGCTCGCACTTCGCGGGCTTGGCTACACCGTCGGTCTGCTCGATGCGGACATCTACGGGCCGTCGCAACAGATGATGCTGGGCATCGAAGGTCGCCCACAGATCGACGATCGCGACGAAAAGATCATCCCCATGGAGAACCACGGCGTGAAGACCATGTCCCTCGGCCTGATCACCGATCCCGACACGCCGGTCATCTGGCGCGGACCGATGGTCATGAAGGCGCTCGATCAATTCCTGACCGATGTCAAATGGGGAACGCTCGACTTCATGATCATCGATCTTCCGCCGGGAACTGGCGATGCGCAGCTCACCTTGACGCAGAAAGTGCCGCTGACCGGCGCGGTGGTGGTCACCACCCCGCAGGACGTCGCGCTGATCGACGCGCGCAAGGGTCTGGCCATGTTCCGCAAAGTCAACGTGCCGGTCCTGGGCATCATCGAGAACATGAGCTACTTCATCTGCCGCCATTGCGGGCAGCGCGAAGAGATCTTCGGCCACGGCGGAGGCAAGCGAACCGCGGAGATGCTCGGCGTGCCGTTCCTGGGCGAAGTTCCGATCGATCCGAAGGTGGTGATCGGCGGCGACACCGGCGAGCCGATTGTGGTCCTGGATCCGGAGTCCGCGGCGGCCAAGGCCTTCCAGGAGCTAGCGGTCCAGATCGCGCGCCAGGTCGAAAGCGGCCTGGCCGGCCACACGCACGGCGAGCCGGAGCACGCGCACACGCACTGAGCTTTTTCTTCGGATCCACTGAGTGTAGAAATTCTTGACTTGACTTGCTGACCGAGGGAGTGTGCGTGTGTGGCTTCAGCTTTGCTCGATCGCGTTCGATCGCATCGCTTACACGCGTCAGTTATGCTTGCCTGTGGAGGCGCCGGGTCGGTTGAGCGACCGGTCCGTTGGGCCGAACCAGACATGGCCGAATTATCCAAGGCAGCTCGAAAGGCTATTCGTGACGCCGCTGACGTCGCGTACCAGCGAGAGTTGGATGCTGAACTCGAAGAGCTCGCTCAGGACTTTGCTGATTGGAAAGCCGGAAAACTCAGTGCTGTCAGCCTTGTCGAGGCGATTCATGACTTTCATCAGGGACCGGCCAGGCAATTGTTCAACCGTTACGGTGCTTCGTCCGTTCCAGATTTCGCGTTGGCCGCCGCAGTTGTCGCCGGGTTTATTCAGCTTCAAGAGATCGCCACTCCCGGTCGCGAGCACATCGCCAAAATCGTTTCCGTCGAGCAGCTCTCCTAACGCATTCAAGCGTCCCAATCGTTTCGCGTCCCGCTTTTCAAGCGAGGCCACCGCCGTTTTTCTTGATGCAGACGTCGCGACCGTCTTCGATTCTTCTTACGCTGTGAATTCACTTCTGCGGTCGGCCATAGCCGCAATGCACCGTCTGAGCCCCGCAAGCGAAAGCGTGCGCAGGAGCCGCGCAACTCCGCGTGCAGACCGCGCGGCCCCCTCCCTGGCCCGGCGCTTCCACGCATCGTACTTCGGAGCTAGCATGTCTCTGTCTCTGTCTCTGTCTCTGTCTCTGTCTCTGTCGCTGGCGCGCGGAGGCGCCGCGCGGCTCAGCGCGTGGTCCGTCAGCCGGACACGCGATCTGCCAAACGCTTTATGGCAACGCTCCGTTGCACCAGCAAGTATC
>QHVS01000335.1 GCA_003223635.1 Acidobacteriota bacterium
GCCGAAGATCACCACACGCCACTTGCCGACGTTCTGCGCCTCGAAGTAGAGCTTCACCACGCCGCCGCAGGTCATGCCGACGTCCTGGGCCAATCGCCACTGCACGAACTTGGTGTTCTCCGCCACTTCGCCGTTGAGCATCTTCTGCGCCTCGGCGATCGCTTTGGTTTCCACCTTCCCGCCGCCCACAGTTCCGAACTGCAGCCCTGCGCGCGTGACGATCATTTTGGCCCCGCGATCTTGCGGCACGCTGCCCATGGTGTCGACGATGGTGACGGTGACCAGCGGCTCTTCGCGCGCCATGAAGTCGGCCAGCGCTTCGAAGAAGGTGGGCATCTCGTCAGTTTATCCTGAGCGAAGCGAAGGATCTCCGGTGGCACAGCGATCCCGATAGTAAGGACGCTGGTCGCTGTGCTACCGGAGATCCTTCGGCGCTTCGCGCCTCAGGATAAAGTTCACTACCACGCCATGCGCTGCCGCAAGGCCGTGATGTGCCCGACGTGATGCCGTCCGTGCCAGCCGTAGAGCGCGAGCAAGGTGTCGAGGCTCATCTCGCCGCTCTCGGGATGCTTCAGCTTGCGGGCGAAGTCGCTTTCCGGCATCGAGCGCAGCAAGCGCACCCAGCGATCGTGCAGTGACTCGAGCAGTTGCAGCGACGTTTCAATCGGCGTGTCGCGGGAATCGCCCAGCTCCGCCCATCGCGCCTCGTCATACGGTCTGATCGTCGGCGTCTCCTCGGTCAGCGCCAGCTTGAACCGGCAGTAGGCGTTGAGGTGGCTGTCGGGAACGTGATGAACGACCTGGCGAACCATCCAACCGCCTTCGCGATAGGGCGTATTGAGTTGCTGTTCCTTTAGTCCGGATACCGCTTTGCGCATATGCGAGGGCGCCGCGGCGATTTGATCGATCAGCGCGCGCCGTTCCGCGCTGCTCAGCTTTTCCGGGCGTTGGAATTTACCGATTGGATACCGCACATCGCTCATCGTTCACCTCCGCGCTGAAGTAACAAACCATGAGTGCGCCAATCCGTCAATCGGAGTGGGAGCTAGCAACGAGCGCCGGGCTTTAGCCCGCCGGCGGCCTGAAGGCCGCCGCTCCACGGCTCATCGGTGCTCAGCTTTTCTTCAGCAGTGAGATCTGGCCGGAGTGATAGACCGTGTGATTGAGCACGCCGAGGATCTCTTCGTGCTTGGTGAGCTGTTTGCCGGGGACGGGACTCTGCAGATCGTCGGTGCTCATACGCGCGACGGCATCGCACAGCCGGCTCTGCGCGCGCTCCAACTCTTCGATCACTCCGCGCCAGGAGCGCTTCGTCACATCGGACCAATCGGGGACCGTGGTGCTGTCGACCACGTTGCCGGCCAGGCGCCGGGCCACGACATCCATCCACGTGCCGACGTGAACGACCAGCTCGAGAATCGAATGGGCGTTTGGCAGCGGACGAGCCACCGACTGCTTTTCGCTGACTCCGTCGAGCAGGTTTCGCAGCGCCGGCCCGTGCCACGCATTGCCTCCGAATACGCGATTGAGCTCGTCGAGAAGAAGTTCTGTCGTGCGCATCGTGGATCTCGAAGTATATAGTCGCGCGATTGCCGTATACGTTGAGTGAGTGGCTCAATCTCGCGCTGCGCTGGACGCACGTGTTCGCGGGCATCCTGTGGATTGGCCAGACGTATTTCTTCACCTGGCTCGATCATCGCCTGCGCGAAGAGGGAAACGTCTGGATGGTGCACAGCGGCGGCTTCTACATCGTGAACAAGCAGGGACTCTCGGAGCTGCGGCCGCAGAAACTGCACTGGTTCAAGTGGGAGGCGGCGCTGACGTGGCTGTCGGGCATTCTCCTTTTCATCCTTGTCTACTACTCCGGCGGGATCATGGTGGATGACAGCGTGCGGCGGATCGAGCCGCGGGTAGCCATCGCCATCAGCGTGTTGCTCCTCATCGCAGGCTGGTTCATCTACGACCTGCTGTGGATGTCGCCGATCAGCGAGGCGGCAGGAGTGGCGATCTCCTACGTTCTTCTCGTCGCGCTGACGTACGGATTGACGCATCTCTTCAGCGGGCGCGCGGCGTACATGCAGGTCGGCGGGATGCTCGGTACGCTGATGGCGTTGAACGTGTGGGTTCGCATCCTTCCCGGACAACGGAAGCTCATCGCCGCCGCCGCCGCGGGACAGCAGCCCGACGCGCGACTGGCGGAGCGGGCCAAGCAGCGCTCGAAGCAGAACACCTTCATGGTCCTCCCGGTGGTGTTCATCATGATCAGCAATCACTTTCCGGTGGCCACGTACGGCAACCGCTACAACTGGGCCATCCTCGCCGTTCTGGTTCTGGTCGGGTGGGGGGCGGCGAAGATCATTCGGAGTCGATGAATGCAGAATGCAGAATGCAGAATGCAGAATGAAGAATTTTCTCAATTCTTAATTCTTCAATCTGCGTTCTGCATTC
>QHVS01000042.1 GCA_003223635.1 Acidobacteriota bacterium
GAGGATACGAAACGTGATCCAGCGTCACGAAAGGCTCGCTGCTGAGGAGGGCATCGGCGTTGATCGCGACACGGTCGCCGGTGATTCCGCGAGCCATTCCGCCACGCTCGGATGAGAGAGGCTCGAAGAGGTTTCCGGCCATCGCGCTGGTGGCGAACAGGACCAGAAAGAAAGTGAAACGTGGCATGGGATGCCTCGAAATCGGACAAGGGGGGCGTGGCCGAGAGTCTACCATCGGCCCGCGCTCTTCGACGGATTCGCAGGGGCTCGAATCAGTTTCAATGTGGAGCCGTTGACCGGACTTGAACCGGTGACCTGCTGATTACGAAAACCCGGCACAACCTGCGGACAGTTAGGGACGACGGTGCGCGCGAGAGCAACGGGAGCGATACCTCACCTGACTCGGGAATTGACGGCAGGGCGGCGCGGCGAAATGAATTTCGCCGCGTCTCATTCTCTCCCATTTTGTGGTCCCGGCTACGGCCGTGCAGTAGTGGAGGCCATTGGTCTCGGATCGACCTGACGGATCAGGAAGCTCGACACAATAGTCCCGTTCTCAATGCGTCGGTTTCCCGCCGACGTGCGCGCCTCGCGTGATCCATAGAACTTCAATGTGATCGGATCGGTGCGCACCGCGAGCCCGTCGAGCGCCGCGTAACTCTGATAGTCAAGCCTAAGCCCAACGTTCCAATCATCCGCACTTTCTGTGGTCGCTTTGGTAAAGAATCCGTAATTCGTGATGATTCCCTGCTTTTTGTACTCCTCGTAGATCGGCTTCAGGTTCTGTCGTACATCGGCCCAGAAGTCGGTCGTTCGCCCGGGTTTGATATGAATGAGAATGATCCGGGAAATCGGGCCTTCCGTGAAGTTCTCCTGCGCGAGTACCGGCAAGGCTCCAAGAATCATGAGAACGGTAAGGACGAATAGGGACACTCGTTTCATAGCGGTTCTCCTTTCGTGCGTAAGGATTCTTGATCCGTTGGGAAGTTGTACTTTGTATGCAACGCAGACGGGAAAGTCAAGACGGGATCAGCTTCGCTCTCGGACGTTTCGTTGCTTCATGGGAGAAGGCGGCACGTTTGATCAGCGGTTGGGGAGTTCCCTCCGGCTCGATTCCAACAACGGAACAGACGGAATGGACATCTACTCTGACACCAGCGAGTCCGGTCGCCGGAGGGGATGTTCAACGGAAAAGACCGTTCCATAGAAAAACCAATGCTTCCAGCAGTTCAGCGATCATCGGATTTGGAGCCGTTGACCGGACTTGAACCGGTGACCTGCTGATTACGAATCAGCTGCTCTACCAACTGAGCTACAACGGCCTGGAACGCGGCAGGACTTCGGACAACAGCGGCCGGCTGGATTCTATTCAATTCTCGGCTACACTGCGCCTTCCGGGGCGCCCTTAGCTCAACTGGACAGAGCATTGGACTTCGGATCCAACGGTTGGGGGTTCGAATCCCTCAGGGCGCGCCACACTCCGCATGGCGAGGCTTCCGGCAATGATGACCTCTCAGGCGAGGGTTGTGTCAGGCGCTGAGCGCGTCACGCTCGTCGTGCTGATCGCTGCGGCCGCCGTTCTTCGGATCCTCGCCTTCTTCCGCTATCGCTTCGACTCCGACGAGCCGCAGCATCTCCACATCGCCTGGGCCTGGACCGCGGGGCTGCTGCCGTATCGCGATGTCTTCGACAATCACGCGCCGCTCTTGAACATGATCACCGCGCCGATCCTGCGTCTGGTCGGCGAGCGACCCGATGTGCTGCTGTTCATGCGCGTTCCGATGCTGGTCCTCTTCGCCATCGTCGTCGTGGCGACTTACCTGCTGGGTGCTCGGCTTTACTCGCAGCGGGTGGGGATCTGGTCGGCCGTGCTACTGACGCTCTTCCCGGTGTTCTTTCTGAAATCGATCGAATATCGGACGGATAACCTCTGGAATGCGCTCTGGATGATCGCCCTCATCGCGATGACCGGCGGCGCCCTGACCTCGCCTCGGCTCTTCATCGTCGGCCTGATTCTCGGCGCAGCGCTGGCGACGTCCCTCAAGACCACGCTTCTACTCTTTACATTGGCCATCGCCGGCGCGACGACATACGCCATGTGCGTTCGCCCTCGCTCGGCGCGTCGCGCTCTTCAACTCGCCGCCGCGGCGCTGGTGGGCGTAGCAATCGTCCCCGCGGGAATCGTTGCGTACTTTTACGCGCGGGGCGGCTGGCCGAGCCTTCACTACTGCGTGATCGAGTTCAATCGGATGGTGGTCGCCTCCCGTTCGCCGCTCGCAGTCTGGGTGCCGCGCGTCCTCTGGATCCCCGCGTTGATGATCGTCCTGCGCGTCGCCTGGCGGTATCGCGGCAACCGCAGCACGGACGCCGCCCGATGGCGCTTCTTTTTCGCTGTGGCGTGCGGCGTCTTCGTCGTCACGCTCTGCGCGATCTGGATCCTGATCTCGCCGCGCGATCTTCTGCCGATTTTTCCGCTGCTGGCCATCTTCGCCGTTGGCGCAATCGAAAGGCATTCTGCGCGGCCGCTCCTCGCTTACGCGGTGATTGGGGCGATTTTGTGCGGCGCGATCGTCTACTACGCGGAGGGCCTCCGAAACGGCACTCTCGAGGACATCACCATGATGCGCCAGCTCCTCGGCCTCACTCGTCCCGGCGAGCCGGTGATTGACCTGAAAGGCGAGACGGTCTTCCGGCGGCGGCCCTTCTACTACATCTTCGAGTACATCACCCGCAATGCCATGCGCCGCGGTTTGATCCAGGACACGATTCCCGAGGATGTGGTGAACGCTCGATGCCACGTGGCTCAGGCGGACGGAGAGTTCTTTCCACCGCGGGGCCGCGAGTTTCTGGCCGCCAACTTCCTCGACATGGGCCGCCTGCGAGCGGCCGGTCAGTGGATCAAAGACGATGGATCGTTTAGTATCGCCATTCCCGGCACGTACGTCATCGTGGAAAAAGAAGGGGAAGCGGCGGGCGCGCTCGACGGCACTCCGTATCGCGGAGCTCGTCCGCTGGCGCCCGGCGCGCACACGTTCGTGCAGAGTGGAAGAAAAGAACGGCTGAGCTGTTTGTGGGCTCCGGCGTTCCAGAGAGGATATTCACCGTTTCATCTGAGGGATCGCGATTTCTGATGCGTTGGCAACCAACACTCGACCGCACGATGATCGTCGCCCCGCATCCGGACGACGACGTGATCGCCGCCGGCGGACTGATCCAGCGCATCGTCGCGGGCGGCGGAGAAGTCTCGGTCGTCTACGTCACCGATGGCGAGAACAATCCGTGGCCGCAGCGCTACATGAAACGGAAGTGGATGCTCGGCGCTGATGACCGAGCCGAGTGGGGGGCGATGCGGAGGCGGGAGGCGCTGGCATCGCTGGAGCGTCTCCGCGTGCCGAGCGAAGCGACGCGCTTCCTCGCCTTCCCCGACCAGAAGATCACCGCACTGGCCAGGCGGGGTGACATGCGCCTGCGCGACGAGCTGCGACAAGCCATCGAGTCATTCCGGCCGACGCTGATCGTCAGTCCTTCCGGCCGTGATGTGCACAGCGACCATCGGACCATCGCCTGGTTTACCCACGCCGCCGCCGGAGCGATCGACGTCACGACCTATGTCGTGCATAGCGCGCCGCGAGCGGATCGCCTGATCGGGACGGTGATCCTCTCCGAGCGCGAGCAGCGACGGAAGTGCGAAGCAATCGAGTGCCACGCTTCGCAGCTTCTCCTCAGCCGTGCACGCTTCATGGCGCACGCCGGGCCGACGGAATCGTTCTGCGCGCCGGAGTTCGATCTCGTTCGAGTCGACTCCACCGTTCGCCAGTGGTCGCTCGCCCTGGCTCACGCTCTGGGCGTAGTCACCGGCGCGGTTCCGGCGCCCATCGGGTCACGTGTACAGCCCACCGCTGACGTTCAGGACCGTGCCGGTGATGTAACCGGCCTGCTCTGAAGCCAGAAAAACCGCCGCGTAGGCCACGTCATCGACCTTCCCCAGACGCTTGAGTGCGATGCGCCCTTCGAGCGTCTCGCGCGCTTCCTGCGTCAGCGCGTCGGTCATGGCCGTCTCGATGAATCCCGGAGCGATGGCGTTGACCGTCACGTTGCGCGACCCGATCTCCAGCGCCAGCGCCTTGGTGAATCCGATCAGCGCCGCCTTCGACGCCGCGTAGTTGGTCTGCCCGGGGTTCCCCATCAGTCCCACGATGGACGACATATTGATGATCCGCCCCCATCGCGCGCGAATCATCTTCTTCACCACTTCCTGGGTGATGTGAAACGCTGAATCGAGATTCGTGCGGATGACATTCGTCCACGCCTCGGTCTTCATCCGCAGAAACAGATCGTCTTCGGTGATGCCGGCGTTGTTCACCAGGATGTCGATCGACTGCGCCTCCAGCAGCTCCCGAATCCTCTCTCGCACGTTGGTCGAGGTGATGTCGAGCTCCACGCCAGCGGCGCTGCCGCCGGCGGCGGTGATCTCCGCCGCCACTTCGCGAACGCGC
Organism: Acidobacteriota bacterium; assembly: GCA_003223635.1. GTDB lineage: Bacteria > Acidobacteriota > Thermoanaerobaculia > Gp7-AA8 > Gp7-AA8 > QHVS01. The sequence goes on from QHVS01000042.1 coordinate 4,497, forward strand.
TCGGCGCTGCGGGCTGCGCAGAGGATGTGAGCGCCCGTCTGCGAGAGCCGGCGGGCGATGGCTTCGCCGATTCCTCGCGATGCGCCGGTGACCAGCGCGGTCCGGCCTTCCAGACGAATGTTCATCCCTTCCCCGCGACGAATGCTTCGATCGACTTCACATCCGACACATTTGTCAACTGCACCGACGAGTCGATCCGTTTGATCAAGCCGGTCAGTACGTTTCCCGGACCGACTTCCACGAAGTGGCGCACGCCCATGGAGATCATCTTCTGCACTCCCTCCACCCAGCGCACCGGCGACACGACCTGGCGCACCAGCGCGTTGCGAACCGCAGTGGCCGTGCCGATCGGCGAGGCGTCGACGTTCGATACGAGCGCGATCCAAAGATCCTTCAGAGGCGCGTGTTCGAGCACGGGCCGCAGTTTCTCTTCCGCCGGTTTCATCAGCGCGCAGTGGAAGGGGGCGGAGACCGGAATCGGAAGCGCGCGCCGGACGCCGCGCTTCTTCGCCACGTCGATGGCTCGATCGACGGCCGCCTTCGTGCCGGCGATGACGGTCTGACCCGGCGCGTTGATGTTGGCCACGGAGACCACCTCACCCCGCGCCGCCTCTTCGCAGATGGCGCGCACCTCGTCCACGGTCGGGCCGATCAGCGCTGCCATCGCGCCGGTGCCGACGGGGACCGCCTCCTGCATGAACTTTCCGCGCAGATGAACGATCTTCGCCGCCTCGGCCGGTGTGAGGCCGCCGTCGCTGACGATGGCGCTGTACTCGCCGAGGGAATGGCCGGCGACGAGATCGCGCCGCGTCGCGCCGAGATCTTCCAGAACTTCATGAATGGCCGCCGAAACGGCGAGGATTGCCGGCTGCGTGATCGCCGTCAGCCGCAACTGCTCCTCCGGCCCTTCGAAGCAAACCTTGGACAGCGGAAAGCCGAGGGCCTCGTCGATCTCCTCGAAGACGCGGCGAGCGGCCGGGTACTTCTCTGCCACATCCCGCCCCATTCCGGCGTACTGGCTTCCCTGGCCGGGAAACACGAATGCCGTGTTGTGTTCCACCCTGCGAACCTCGGGGCGAATGATACAGGACTAACCCACGGGCTTCGGCGTGCGTCCAAAGGAGCATGAAGAACATCGCAACCCTCCTGCTGGTAGTCGTTGCCTCGCTGCCGCTCGTCGGAAAGTCGAAGCACAAAGAGAAGAGCTACGAGCCGGTGCGCATCACCGATGTCGGTCAGCTTGCCGGCCGGTACGTCGGTATCAACCCCGATTACGTGATCGATCTGAACGTTTCCGCGGACGGATTGATCAGCGGAAGGATGCGCGATTTCGGCAGGACCGCTGGGCTGGAGAACATCCACATCGACGGCGCGGAGCTCACGGCCAAAGCGCTGGCCAGCGACGGATCGCGCCTGTTGCTGCACGGCACGTTCGTCAACCGCATCCGCAACGGGCAGGTGGCGTTCGGACTCATGGTGCACGACGCGGACGTGCAGATCGACGACGTGAGCTTGAGCCAACTGTTCTGTCGGAAAGAGTAGGTCTCCGTGGAGCGCAGGCAATCTTGCCTGCACGCGCAGACAGGATTGTCTGCGCCGCACAAAGCTGCCGCGCGCGGTATCGTTGCAGCTGATGAGCAAACAGGTCGTACTCTGGGGAGCGGCCGGCGGGGTGCTCATCGCGCTCCTGAAGATTCTCGAATACAAGCATTTCGTTCACGAGTATCCGTCCGAGATGTACGGCGGTCTCGTCGCGCTCATCTTCACAGCGATCGGCATCTACCTCGGCCTGAAGTGGACCCGGACGAAGGAAGTCGTCGTGGTGAAGGAGGTGCCGGTTCGAGGCGGCCCGTTCGTCCTCAACGAGACCAACCTCCGCGACGTCGGGCTCACCCAGCGGGAGCACGAGATCCTCGGTCTTATCGCGCAGGGGCTCAGCAACCGTGAGATCGGCGAGAAGCTGTTCCTCTCGGAGAACACGGTCAAGACACACTCGTCGCGACTCTTCGAGAAGATGCAAGTCAACCGTCGCGTCCAGGCGGTTCAGAGGGGGAAAGAGCTCGGTCTCGTTCCCTGAAGCGCGAATTTCATACTTTCGTTGACCCGCAAATCACCCGAAAGTATGTCGCGCGAGCGGAGGCGGGAGCCTACGTTGCGGCCCAAAGGAGAAAGCAATGAAGCGAATCGTCCTCATCTTCGGCCTGATCTCCGGCGGCATTTCGTCGGCAATGATGTTCCTCACTCTTCCGCTCATCGAGCGCGGCGTGATCAACTTCGACAACGGGGAGCTGATCGGCTACACGGCGATCTTCCTCTCGTTCCTACTCGTCTTCTTCGGCATTCGCTCGTACCGCGAGAGCAACGGTGGCGCGATCACGTTCGGCCGCGCGTTCGCCGTCGGCCTTCTCATCACTCTCATCTCGTGCGTCTTCTATGTCGCGTCATGGGAGGTCATCTACTTCAAGTTCATGCCTGACTTCGCCGAGAAGTTCTCGAACGCCGCGATCGCGTCGCTGCGCGCGAAGGGGGCGAGCGACGCAGCCATCGTTGCGAAGAAGAAGCAGATGGCCGAGATGAAGGCGATGTACGACAACCCGCTGACGAACGCCGCGGTAACGTTCCTCGAGCCGTTCCCGGTGGGACTTGTCGTGACGCTTATCTCAGCAGGCATCCTGCGACGGCGCGAGAGCGTCCCGGGCGTAGTTTCTGCAAGTTCCTAAGGCGTTGACGTCGAGGAGAAACGTGTATGAGCAAAAAGATGAACCCGGTAGTCCATTTCGAGATGCCGGCTGAGGATCGAAAGCGCATGGCGCAGTTTTATGCGAAAGCGTTCGGCTGGCAGGCACAAATGCTCGGGCCTGACATGGGAGATTATGTTGTTGTCACGACCACCGAGACCGACGAGAACGGTCCCAGAACCCGCGGCGCGATCAATGGGGGCTTTTTTCCAAAGAAGGAAGATTGGCCGGCTCAATATCCTTCGGTGGTTATCGCGGTGGATGACATCAAGGTCTCCACGAAACAAGTGGCAGAAGCAGGCGGCAAAGTGCTCGGCGAGCCGATGGAGATACCCGGTGTGGGACGGTACGTCTCTTTCGTCGATACGGAAGGCAATCGCGTGAGCATGCTGCAACCCGCCCCGCGCATGGACGTTCGCCCAAAATCACAATAGCCGGAACGAGTAGGTCTCTCAGTGGGGCGCAGGCAATCTTGCCTGCGCGACTCACGTGGTGCGTTTCCGATTACCGTGATACTGGATACAGTTTCTCGAACTCCGGATCGGCATGAACGAGCGCGAGATCGGGATCGTTGCGCGCCCAGTCGGAATCGCGGAAACCTGCCTCCCATGCCTTTCGGAGTGTCTTCAGGCCATCCTCTTTCCGACCAAGGTTGCAATACATGCAGGCGATGTTGTACGCGACGAGCGCATCATTCGGACGCAGAGCCATCGCCAGATTCGCCTCCCGGTTGCAATCATCAATTCGGCCCAGGAAGGCATAGTCGCCGGCGAGGATGGTTCGTGCGCGAGCGTCTTCAGGCACGTTCATGAGGTGCGCCTCCAGAACCTGCACTCGCTGGATCGTGATGTTGCGCAGAGCATCGCGCTTTCCGAGCGCTCCCATCGCGTTCACGATCGGCACGTAGGTGTTGTAGTCGTTGCCCGAGGCCTTGAGCGCTGCGTCGGCGATCTCCAGGACTTCCGCATGGCGTCCCGACGCGAAAAGTGACCGGCCGAGGAGAACATAGGCCCCGTCGCAATCAGCCTTCCGCTCGATTGCCGCGCGCGCACGCCGGCTCGCCTCCTCATAGTTCGAGCCACCGTACATGATCCACCCTTCGGCCACCTGAACCTCCGGCGCATCAGGGCTGATGGCTACCGCACGTTGCATCGACGCGTTTGCCCGGTCCAGCCACCGCTGCTCGCGTTCGAAGTTGACGTAGCAAAAGACCGATGCGTTGGCGATCGCCGCGTGCGCAAGGGCGAACTTCGGGTCGATGGCCACCGCGCTTTCGAACATCTGCAGCGCAAAGTCGAGATCCTGCCGCGTCATGCGTCGCGCGTGGCTCTTCCCGCGCAAGTAAAGATCGTAGGCGTGGAGATCCTCTGTTGGCTTGGTGGCCAGCGCCTGCTGCTCCTGGGGTGAAAGCGTGATGCGCAGGGCCTCAGCGATCTTGCGGGCGATCTCGTCCTGCACCTCGAAGACATCCTTCATCTCCCGGTCGTAGCGCTCGGACCAGAGAGGAAAGTCCGTATGGGTGTCGACGAGCTGCGCGTTGATGCGCAGTCGCGCGCCAGCGCGCCGCAGACTGCCGATCAGGACATATGCGGCATTGAGCTGCTGGCCGATCGTCGCCGGCGTGACCGCTCTGTCACGGTATGCCAGTACCGTCGCCCGCGAGAAGATCTTGAGGCCCTTGATCTTCGAAAGCTCGGTAACGATATCTTCAGTGACTCCGTCGCGGAGGTATTCGTCTTCCTTGATGCCGCTGAGATTCTCGAAGTAGAGGACAGCGATCGATTTCTCGGACTGGCTCGCCGCCGGTACTCTCCTCGGATCGCTCTCGGGAGCGCGCTTGCCGCCAGAATCGACATCCCGCTTCAGTCGCAGCAAATCGGTCTTCAGATCAGTAGCGCTCTGATAGCGAAGATTGCGATCCTTCTCCAGCGCTTTCGCCAGCATGCGTCCGAGCTCCGCCGGCAATGCCGCATTGAGTTGTTGCACGGGAACAGGGTCACGGTTGAGGATCGCGTCGAAGATCACTGCCGAGCTCTCTCCCTCAAATGGGAGTGTGCCTGTGGCCATCTGATAGAGCACAGCGCCGAGTGAAAAGATGTCGGTGCGCGCGTCGGTGACCTGTGCTCGGGCCTGCTCGGGCGACATGTAGGAGACGGTGCCGAGGGTCGTGCCGGCCTTTGTCAGCTCGTCGGCCCGCGCCGTAGTCGGGGCCTCCGCCTGCCCGATTGCCGATCGCCGCATCTCGACCTTGGCCAGACCGAAATCGAGGATCTTGGCCTGGCCGCGCGAGTTGATGAAAATATTCGCCGGCTTGATGTCGCGGTGGACGATGCCCCTGGCGTGCGCCGATTCGAGAGCATCAGCCATCTGAATTCCGAGGTCCAGCAGTTCCGGGAGGTCGAATGGGCCGCGACGGATTCGCTCCGCCAGCGTGTGCCCTTCGAGCAGCTCCATGGCGATGAAGTGCTGCCCTTCGTGCTGATCGATTGCGTAGACGGTGCAGATGCCGGGATGATTGAGGGCCGACGCAGCGCGGGCCTCACGCTGGAATCGCTCGAGCATGGACGCGTCCTGGGCGAACTCAGGGGGGAGGAACTTCAGCGCGACATGGCGACCGAGGCTGGTGTCCTCCGCTTCGTAGACGACGCCCATCCCACCGCTGCCGAGCTTCGCCGTCACGCGGTAGTGAGACAGAGTGCGACCGATCATCGGTGCGGTAATGGTATTACAGCCGGACCCGCCGAAGACGCAGTGCGTTTCCGATCACCACCGCAAGGGGCGCGCGGCATGGGGCAGAGAAGAAAACGCTTCTTCGCGCTCGCAGAGCGCCGGAGCGCGACTCAACTCCGCACAGCAGCTGACGCGGCCCGCTTTGTGGCCCGGCGCTTCCGTGCCTCGCTGCTCGCAGCTACCACGTCTGCTGCAGTCGAGTGTCGTATGCTGGCAAACGGAACCGGCCGCACGGCTTGAACACGTGATACGTTGGACGAACCTGCACACGGCAATTGATCACCGTGCATCTTGGTTAATCTCTTCGCATGTCGGTGACTGTACAGCTCCCCGAAGACCTCGCTGCTACGATCGATAGCGTATCGAAAGATCGATCTACGTTTGTGGCAGAAGCGGTTCGGCTAGCTCTGCGCGAACGGTCGGCGAAGCATCTCGCGGAAGACGGATCATTAACTCTGTCGCGGAGGAGTTGAATCGGAAAGCATCCGAGGTTCTCGAATACCAGGTCATCCGGTGTGCGGACGGCGGTTGAAGACCGTTCACGCGGCTAGAATCGCGTACAGCGTATGACCTCACAGCGGGCCGCGGAGATTGTCCATTGCTCCCGCGCTGCCCAACTCTCAAGGACGCCGACGGCTATGTCTTGTTTTTCGGTCGTCCTCGGTGATGAGCGTCAGTCGAAATGGGACACATGAACGTTTCCTGCGGCGGGAGATCATGCTCGGAGGCGAAGCCGTCGTCCTTCGTCCCCTTTGGCGACGCATGGAACAGTGCGAGCACCATCCAGAAGACGCTCATCGCCAAGGTGATCGTCTTCACCGATAAATGACCGATCCCAGAGTGGCACGCGACGTTGCCATGAATTGACACCCCACGACGTCATGACCATTTGAGAAAAACCGCTCTCGTCGTCGCCGCTTGTGCCGCGTGGATCTATTCAGCAGTGCACTTTTTCGTTTCCGGCATCCGGCAGCCATTGCATAACTTCAACGGGGATTTTCTGGCGAGCTTTCCGTCGTGGCGATTGAGCGTGCTCCTCGGCCGGCTCGACCTCTACTGCGGCAGCCTCGCGGAGGACTGGGCGGTCGCGTTCCGGTCCGGGATTCCCGTCTGGCACTACGGACCCGTCGCGCACCTCGTCACCCTCCCCCTCTTTGCATTCGGCAATCTGCGGAGCGCTTATCTGGCATGGTTGGTCGCGACGTACGCATTTCTGCTGGTGAGTCTCGTTCTCGCGGCGCGCGCGTTCGATTTGCGCGGCGTGCGCTGGATTGCCCTGCTCGCGATTCTCAACTTCGTTCCCCTCTACGAGGCGCTCACGCAACGGAACATCGAGATCTTCGAGGTGGCGCTGATCCTGGCTGCGTTTGTGCTGATGCGCGCGGAACGTCAAAGCGCGGCGGGCATTGTGATCGGCTTTGCGGCGATGACCAAGTTCCTTCCGCTCATCTTCATCCCTTATTTCGCGGTCAAGCGCATGTGGAACGCGCTCGCGGCTTCGTTGATCACTGTCGTGTCCATCGCGGTCGCCGCCGAGCTTGTCTTCGGCTGGCGGAACAGCGGAACCGTGATTCAGTTGCTTCGGGGAAGTTTTCTCAGCAGCGCACTCAATCAGAGCCTCTCGGGGATGATCATTCGACTCTTGAGGTGGACGCACTCGTCGCTGTCGGTGGCAATGCTCAGCCGAGTCGCGATTGTGGCAGGGCTCGCCGGCTTATCGTGGATTTTTCTGAAGACGCGCCGGCGCGCAGGCATCGAAGATCTGGAATGGGGCACACTCATTGTCGCGATGGTGCTGCTGCCTCCGCACAATGAGCAGTACTACTTCGTCATGCTTCTTTTCCCTTTCCTCGCTCTGCTGGCGAGACGTCTCTACCTATCGTGGTTGGCGATCTCTTTCCTGCTCGTCGGCGCGCCGGTGCCTTTCCGGCTGCTCGGGCCCGGGGCCTTCTCCATCTATCTGCAGGCGGGCATTCCCTTCATTGGTGCAGCGATCCTGGCCGTTCTCTGCGTCCGCGCAGTGCGGCACGTCCCGTGCTCTTGAGATCGTCCTCCACCGACAGATCAGGAGAACTTGTGAGAACACTGCGGAGAAGTGTGGGGACGAGCTTCAGCCCGTCCCTTTGTCCACTGGACGGCGTGATTAGACTGCACGCCTCTCCCAGTGCAGCGCGCGAACTCCAAATTGTTCCCGATCGCGAAGTCCTTTGCTGTGAGAATGAATCGATCGAACGACATCCGCATGCGAAGCCTTAATTTTCTGGCGGCCTAACGTTGCATGCTGGAGCGGACTTCGGCCCGCCGCGCTAAGGGTTACTGCGTGGCCAGCACGCTGCTGTCGTGTTCGCGGGCGTGCAGGTCGCCGACCTTTTCCTGAATCTTCGTGTCGATGCGGTTGCGGGCGAAGTCGGCGGCCATGCGGATGGCATTCTTCATGGCCTTCGCGTTCGAGCGGCCGTGCGAGACGATGCATCCGCCTTTGACGCCGAGGAGCGGCGCGCCGCCGTATTCGGAGTAGTCGATGCGCTTCTTCAATCCGGCGAAGGCCCCCTTGGCCAGCAGACCGCCGATCTTCCGCGGCAGCGTGCGGGTGATCTCTTCCCGAATCATGCTTCCCACAGTTTCGGCCAGCGACTCGGAGACTTTCAACACCACGTTTCCGATGAAGCCGTCGCAGACCACGACGTCCGCGTTGCCGTTGTAGACGTCGCGCCCTTCCACGTTGCCGGTGAAATTGAGTCCCGTCTCCTTGAGAACGCGGTACGTCTCTTTGGTCAGCTCGTTCCCCTTCCCTTCCTCTTCCCCGATGGAGAGAAGACCGACGCGGGGCGCCTCGAGGCCGAAGAGCATCTGCGCGTAGAAATGGCCCATGACCGCGAATTCGCGCAGGTGATTCGGCTTGGCGTCGACGTTCGCGCCAACATCGAGCAGGACCGTGTGACCCTCGAGGCGCGGGAGGATGGCCGCGAGCGCGGGGCGGCTGACGCCTTCGATCATCCCCATCACTGCGCGAGCGGACGTCCAGGTCGCACCAGTGTTGCCTGCTGAGACGAAGGCATGCGCTCGACCTTCAGCGACGAGGTTGGCGCACACGCGAACCGATGAGTTGCGCTTGCGTCGCAGCGGCGTCAGCGCGTTGTCATCCATTTCCACGACCTCGCGGGCGTCGACCACTTCGACGTTTCGAGGGATGGAGCCGGCAGCGGCCAGCGTCTGGCGGACGACTTCTTCCTTGCCGACCAGAATGACTTCGATGGGATATTCCGCCGCGGCGAGCAGCGCTCCCTTCACGATCTCGTCCGGCGCATGATCGCCGCCCATCGCGTCGACGGCGATGCGAATCGTGTCCGGGTTGCTGCCGCCATTCATTGCAGCGGTCTAGAAGACGTCCTTGACGGCGATGACTTCGCGGCCTTTGTAATAGCCGCACTTCGGGCAGACGCGATGCGGCATCTTGGCCTCATGGCACTGCGGACAGGTGGACAGCGACTTCGCTTTCAGAAAATCATGCGCGCGGCGTGTGCGCGTTCGCTGCTTGCTATGGCGCCGTTTTGGATTTGGCATGACTAGCTCTCCCTCTTCTTGGCAATCTGTTCTCGAATCCCCTGCAACGCGCCCCATCGCTCATCGGCAATCGACTCCTGACAGGAGCAGGTCTCGCGATTCCGGTTCGCGCCGCACTGCGGGCAGAGGCCGAGGCAGTTGTCGTCACACAGCGGCTTCATGGGAATCGAGAGTTGAATCTGCTCGATGGCCAGGTCTCGCAGCGGGATTGCCCGCTCGCCGTAGAACCCGATATCGAGCTCGTCGGGCGTGATCTCGATCTCTTCCTCTGGTTCCGACACGCTTTCCGGGCGAGGGCGATATCTTAAGTGAAAGTTCGAGGAGGCGGCAAACGGATACGGCTCCACGCAGCGCGAGCATTCGAAATCGGCAGTGAATCGCGTCGATCCCTCAACGATATATTCGCCAGGCAGGTCACCCTTGCTTGCCAACGCCGTGATCGACACCGGCCCGAGGCCGAGCACCTCGCCGCGGTCGAGCAGTGCGGGCGCGATCTCGTACGTGCGGCTGTAGCTTTGCGGGCCGTCCTTGTCGATTTCGTCAAAGAGAATGTTGTCGTGTCGGTCGAGCATGGCAGACGGGGCGACTAACGCCGCCCATCCTCATTCTATTTCGCGGCCAGGTGGACCCGAAGCTCCTCCAAACCGCTGTTGGTTGAGTCATTTGCCTCGATGCGCTCCGCCTGCTGCAACGGGGTGATCCATCCTTCCAGATCTCGCGCGGCGCGGAACAGCCGCGGGGACGCTACGCGCAGACCGATGTTGTCGCTGAGCCGCCCGAGAATCGGCAGCAGTCGCTTCGGATCGATGACCACCGCCCACTGGCCGCCGGGTACTCGCGCTTCGTCGAACCGGTCCTTCAGATATTGATCGATGCTCTCGTCGAACGACAGGAGCAGCTCGCCTCCCCGCTCAGCCGTTCGGACGCGATATCCGAGCGACTCGCCACCATGGAGTGTCTTGACCAGCGAGTCGAAATCGGCGCGCCGCTGCGCATCGGCAGGAACGACGATCACACCGATGGGTCGCGGCAGGAGCTTGCCGGTGTCGATGTCGTAGAGCGCGATCGCCCCGCCATCGCTCAGCACCGAAGAGATCTTCGCCCCGAAGAGGCGATTCAAGTCGTTGATCATCCGCGGAGGCGAAGTGAATGCAACGGCCAGAAGCGCGGCGCGCGGAAGTCGAGCATTCAGCGTGGCGGCAGGCACCTCGCCTGCAGCAATCGACGTGAGATTGACGTCCGTTGCTGTCACCTGCACCGAGGTGACGGTCGGACGTCCAATCGGCGGGAAGGATCCGCGACCGGACTCTCGCTGCACGACGAGCGCGTCGCCGGGTGGTAATTTCCCGGCGAGATCGAGGATGCGCGCCAGCTCGTCGCTGTCCATCGGCGGCTCCGAGGAGACATTGATGCGCACCGATTTTCCCAGTCCGCGGGCGGCCAGCGAGTAGACCCGGACGGAAAACGCGCGGAATGGATCGAGCCGCAGAAAATATTGAACGCTGTCGCCACTCTTCCAGGCCAGCAGGTCGGCGCTTCCGAACATCCAGGGCCGAGGAACGGAATTGCGTCCGCTCCACGAATCGAGCGCATCGCGGGTGATCGGATTGGCCCGCAGTTTGGCGTCGAGCGCTGCCGCCGCCGGAATCAGAGCGAACGACTGAGCCGACGCCGGCACCTGCGCAAGCAGCGCGCGCTCTTCGGGCGTAAGCGGAAATCGAATCCCAGCGCTCTGGTGCGGCGTGGTGACTGTGAGATAGACGACCGCCGCGCCGAAGATGACGGCCACAATCACGATGAAGATGAGGAAGCTGCGCACCACTGCTACCATCCGCGTCCGATGCCCTTCGGCACCATCGTTCACACTTTGAGCCATGCTCTGGCCGATGGAGTGAGGCGCGCCTATCGCCGCGCCACCCGCCGCGACTCGCGCATCCGCATCGGCGTGGACATCCGCCCCTTTTACGAGCCGCTCACCGGCATCGGCTGGTATCTCTATCACCTGCTCCACGAAATCGCGAAGCATGAGGATGTGGAGCTGTTTCTTTTCGGCGATGCGCGCCTGACGGACATCGGCCCGCAGATGTACGCCGACGTGCCGCCCAACGCGCATCTCTGCACGTTCGACTTCCGCGGCCGTGGCCGGATCTCGCGCGCCGAGCGGGCCATCACTGCAGCGGCATACGTCCTGTGGATGAAACTGATCGCCTGCGACGTGATGTTCGGGGCGAACTACTTTCTGCCGCGACTCATGAGCGCGGTGGCTCGCCGGCGCGTCATCACCATTCACGATCTCACGTACAAGCGCTTCCCCGATCTGTTGCAGAAGGAGACACTGCACAATCTCGAAGCGCACATGCCACGCGAGATCGCCGCAGCCGACGCCATCATCTGCGTGTCGGAATCGACGCGAGAGGATCTGCTGAACTTCTATCAAGTGGATCCACGGAGAGCGATTACGATCCATTCCGGGGTTGCCGTGCCAACCGCCAACCGCGAACCGCCAATCGCCAATCGGTACATCCTCTTCGTCAGCACCATCGAGCCTCGCAAGAACCTCGGCGTCCTGCTCGACGCATTCGACCGGCTGAAAGCGGGCGGCCGCTATGACGGCGCCCTGGTCGTCGTCGGCCGCGTCGGCTGGAAATCGGAAGCGATCGCCCGCCGCCTCCGCCGGCACGACATCCAACATCTCGACTACCTCGTCGCCGAGGAGCTGGCGGCCGTATACCGTGGTGCGGAGATGTTCGTGTTTCCGTCCATCTACGAAGGTTTCGGATTCCCGCTTCTGGAGGCGATGGCCCACGGAGTGCCGGCCATCGCCGCGCGATCGTCTTCTCTGCCGGAAGTCGCCGGCGATGCTGCGCTCTACTTCGATCCGGGTGATCCACGCGAGCTCGAACAGCAGATCGAGCGCGTGCTCGGCGAGCCCGATCTGCGGCGGGATCTCATCGCGCGAGGACGGCAGCGGGCAGCGATGTTCCGTTGGGACGTTGCAGCGGAGCGCACGCTGGAGGTATTGCGGCGTGCCGTATGAACTGCGCGTCCTGATCGACGGACGCCCGCTGGTGCCGCCGCGGAGCGGCATCGGCGTCCACACTGCGGAGATCGCCCGCCGCCTCGACGTGTCGCCGCCGCCTCTCATCGCGTCGCACACGGAGATTGTTAACAGAGAAGGACTCGAGCATTGCCGGTTTCGCGTCGACCGCGCGCCGAACGGCATCCTGTGGCAGCAGTTCGTCCTTCCGCGCATCACCGACGCGGATGTGTTGTGGGGACCGCACGGAACGATGCCTGTCGCTTCGGGGCTGCCCTGCGTGGTGACGCTGCATGACTTCAGCTCGATCACGATGCCCGGAGCTCACCTGTTCAGGACGATCGTGTCGTTCGATCTCTTCATCACCCGGAGCCTGGATCGGGCCCGACGCATCGCAGCGGTGTCGCGAGCGATCGCCGAGGAGGCGGTGCGCTGGTTCGGAGTGCGGCGTTCGGCGATCGAGATCGTTCCGAACGGCGTCGACGAGTTCTTCGCCCCCGGCGGATCGGAAGGCGATTACATCCTCTTCGTCGGGACGCTCGAGCCGCGAAAAGGAATCGATGATCTTCTCGCCGTGTGGGGTTCACTTCCGGAACCGCGGCCGCGGCTGATTCTCTGCGGCGATGCCGGTTGGCGCGTCCGCGTTCCGCGCGGCGTGGAGGTGACCGGTTGGGTCGACCGGCAACGACTGCGATCGCTTTATCAGAGCGCGCGCGCGTTCGTCTATCCCTCGCGCTATGAGGGATTCGGGATCCCGCCGCTCGAAGCCATGGCGTGCGGCGCGCCGGTGATCGCCACGCGCACGGGCGCCATTCCCGAGTACGCAGAGGGAGCGGCGCTCCTGATCGAGCCCGGCGATCGCAACGCGCTGCGCGACGCGCTGGTCCGTCTCCTGCGCGATGAGCCGCTGCGGCGTGACCTTCGATGTCGCGGAGCGGAGCGCGCGAAGCAGTTTCGGTGGGATCGCAGCGCGCGACTCATGACCGAGCTGCTGGCGGAGGCTGCTCGCAAATGAGAATCGGCATCGACTGCCGGAAGATCGCCGACTACGGCATCGGCACGTACATTCGGGGATTGCTGCACGCGCTCGTGAAACTTGGAAGCGACGAGTACGTGGCGTTCGGCGGTTCCGCCATCGCCGCTTCCCTCCCCTCTGGGGTCGAGCACGTCGTCGTCGACGCGCCGCACTACTCCATCCGCGAGCTGGGGACGATGGGACGCGCCGTCGACACCGCAAGCCTCGATCTCTTTCATGCTCCGCATTACGTCGTGCCGCGAATGCGCACTCCATACGTTGTCACGATCCACGACCTCATCCATTTGCGGCATCGCAATCCGTTGGCCCGCACGTATGCCTGGGCGATGATCCGGAGCGCGGTGAAGAACAGCCGGCGGGTGTTGACCGTCAGCGAGACAGTCGCCGATGAGATTCGTCAGCGATTTGGAGGAAATGTCGTGGTCGCGCCAAACGGCGTCGACGCCATCTTCAATGCGTCGGGACCGCGAGCGGAAGGGCGCTACTTTCTGTACGCCGGCAACGACAAGCGTCACAAGAATGTCGATCGACTCGTCGATGCGTTCGCATTCGTGCGCCGCCACGAGCCGGCGAACCTCATTCTGGTCGGCGCAGACTTCAAGCGATTCGCAACGCGCGACGGCGTGATCCTGGCCGGCTTCGTTCCGCAGGAGCAGCTCGCGTCGCTGTATCGCGGGGCGATTGCCCTCGTGATGCCGAGCATCGAAGAAGGTTTCGGTCTTCCCGCCGCGGAAGCGATGGCCAGCGGGACCGCCGTGATCACGTCGACATCGGAGGCGCTCATGGAGCTTACCGCGGATGCGGCGATGCACGTTCCCGCGAAATCGGTGGCAACGATCGCTGACGCCATGCTGCGAATGTTACGCGACGCGCCGATGCGCGCGATGTTGATCGATCGCGCGCGTCGTCGCATCGCCGATTTCACGTGGGAACGCTGCGCGCAACTCACGCGCGATGCGTATCGCGCGACGAAACTCGCTTGACATTGCGTTTTCTAAATCGCATATTGGTCACAAGATCATCTCGGCCCCGAATGGGATGAAAGGTGGTGAGGAGCGTGGCCGCAAAGAAAAAAGCGATGAAGAAGTCCGCTAAGAAAAAGAAGAAGAGATAACTGACATCGAGTTTTCATTTTGAAGGGGCCGCACCGCGGCCCCTTCGCTTTTCTCCATGGAATGCAGAACGCAGAATGCAGAATTTAGAATTGAGAAGAAGCATCGTACAGATTTCTACCTTCTTCGTTCTGCATTCTGCGTTCTGCATTCATTAAACTTGCCGCGTGACCCGTAACGCGGCCATCATCGGCGCCGTCTGCGCCGCGCTCATCGTCCTTGTTTCCTTGCTCGATCCGACCTTTCTGGGGGCCGAGTGGCTGCTGCACGATGCGTTCACCCGCGCCCTGGCCGCGCGGCGTCATCCCGATCCACGCATCATGATCGTCGCCGTCAGCGACGAAGCGATCCGCAATCTCGAGGAGCTGTATGGGCGTCCTCCCTATTCGCGCGAGGTGTACGCCGTGGCCATCGACGAGCTGCGGCGCGCGGGAGCGGCGCTCGTGGCGGTCGACATTCTCTTCACGGAGGGCGATCGCGATCATCCGGAGGGCGATCGAAGATTCGCCGAGGCGATCCGCACCATGCCTGTGGTTCTCGCCGCGCAGACCTCCAATCAGCCGCCGCTGCCCATCGCCCCGCAATACCTCTCGAAACTCTGGCTGCTGCGAAGCGAACTGCCGATTCCGCTGAAGCGGCTGGCCACTCCGCTGCCGAGCTTCGCCGGCGCGGCGGGCATCGGCACGATCCGAATCGCTTCATCGCGGTCGGCGGCCATCCACACCGTGCCGATCGTCGATTCAACGGGCGGCAATCGAGGCGTACCCAGCCTGCCTGCTGAGGTGGCGCGCATCGTTCTACATTTGCCGGCCGAGGTGCGTCTCGAGGGCAACGCGCTGCGCATCGGTCGCCTCCGCGTGCCGATGAATGCAAACGGCGAGATGGCCATCCGGTGGAGCGGATTCCGGAAGAGCGCCGAAGCGCTGCATTACGACAGCATCGGCCTGGACAAGCTGATGCTCGCGGCGCTGGCGCGCGACGATCCGAGCGTAATTCCGGCGCACACTCTCGCCGCGTTCGAAGCGTCGTTGAAAGGAAAAATCGTTTTCATCGCATACACCGCGGCGGGTCTCTATGACCTCCGTTCGACGCCGCTCTCGGCGGTCGCTCCGGGCGTGGAGATTCACGCCAACGCGCTCGACAATCTGATCAACGGCCGTTTCGACCGTACGGCGAATCGCGGCCTGCTCTTTCCGCTGCTGATCGTGTTGTCGGGCGGACTTGGCGCGGCCCTCGGCCGGACGCGCAGCCAGAGCATTGCCGGCGCGATCGCCGTCGTCGCAGTACTCATCGTACTGGCCGCCGGATTCGCCGCGCTCAGCGCTGGAATTGTCGCTCCCACGATGGCCGCAAC
>QHVS01000331.1 GCA_003223635.1 Acidobacteriota bacterium
TCATTCGAGACGGCGGGGGCCGGGCCGTCCGCGTGATCTGCACGATGCTCGACATGACGGAGCGGGAGGCCGCCGAATCGACGATCCGTCGCCTCAGCCATCAGAGCGAGCTGATTTTGAAGTATGCGGCGGAAGGAATCGTGGCGATCGACCGTCGGGGCAAGGCGTTTCTGGTCAATCCAGCGGCCGCTACCATGACTGGTTTCTCAATCCGGGAGCTGCAGGCTGCCACCAATATTCATGACGCCATTCATCACTCCAGGCCGGACGGTTCGCCGTACCCCGCCGCCGATTGCCCGATATTGCAAACGCTGAACGATGGTGTCCAGCGCGTTTCGCAGGAAGTCTTTTGGCGCAAATCGGGCGAGCCATTTCCCGTGGAATACAGCGTCTCGCCCATCTATGAAGGCGATGAGATCGCCGGCGTCGTGGAGATGTTTCAGGACATCACGGAGCGGAAGAGGCTGGAGAAGAGTCTGGAGCAGGCCAATCGGGTTTCCAGCCTGGGTCGCGTGGCGGCCACCATCGCGCACGAGTTCAACAATGTGTTGATGGGCATTCAGCCCTTTGCCGAAGTCATTCGCCGCAACAAAGCGGCTGACGAAAAGATGCAGAAGGCGGCGGAACAGATCATCGGCTCGGTGAACCGCGGCAAGCGCGTCACACAATCGATCCTGCGCTTCACTCAGCCCGCAGACCCGAGCCTTCAGCCGGTGAACCTGTCCGATTGGCTGCATCAACTTCTGCCGGAGCTTCGCGCACTGATCGGACAGCGGATCGTCATCGACATCGACGTTCCGGACCACCCTGTCGCCGCCCTCTGCGATTCAGTTCAACTGCAACAAGTGGTCACCAATCTCGTGATCAACGCGCGCGACGCGATGCCGGGTGCCGGCACGATCACATTGACCATCGCCGAGAGCGGGAATGGGCAGCATTATCCCTTCGGGAACATCCCCCCGAAGATGATTTTGCTTTCCGTGCGTGACACAGGCACAGGAATGAGTGCAGCGGTCCTGCAGAATATCTTTGAGCCGTTGTTCACCACCAAGCGCTCGGGAACCGGCCTCGGTCTCGCCGTGGCGCAACAGGTCATCACCCTTCACGGCGGATCCATTCATGTCCAGAGTGCCCCGGGCGCTGGAACTACGTTTTTCATCCTTCTTCAGGCAGCGCCGAGCGTAGCCGCGCCGCAAGAGAAGCGTCGAGAGAGTGGCGTTCAGATCCATCGAGTTCTTCTAGTCGAGGACGAGTCGGCCGTGGGCGAGGGAATCGCCGCGCTTCTGAAGGCAGAAGGAATCGAAGTGCGTCTGGTGCAGCGAGGC
Source organism: Acidobacteriota bacterium (assembly GCA_003223635.1). Lineage (GTDB taxonomy): Bacteria > Acidobacteriota > Thermoanaerobaculia > Gp7-AA8 > Gp7-AA8 > QHVS01. The sequence continues at coordinate 1,326 of QHVS01000331.1, forward strand.
AGCGAGGCGCAGGCTGCGGCGATCTCATTCGCTCCCGATGCCGTCGTCCTCGACGTCGGGTTGCCGGATATGAATGGATGGGATGTCTACCTCGCGCTACGAAAAACTTCCCCGGGACTTCCCATCGTTTTCTCCAGCGGACACGGCGACCAGGCAGCGCTCGAACTGCAGATCGATTCGCCGAGAGTGGCTTTTTTGCGCAAACCGTATGACGTCGACACGCTCATCGATGCGCTTCACAAGGTGATCGTTGAGCCCGAACAGGTGACGGAGTGAGAGAGTGAGCGAGACCGTGCTCATCGTCGATGATCAGGCCGAAGTGGCCGACGGCATCGCCGCGGCGTTGATGCGCGCTGGGCGGCAGGTGATCGTCTGCTACGACGCCGAATCGGCGCAGCTGGTCGTGGAGACCATACCGGTCTTCGCGGTCATCTCCGACGTCCGTTTGACCGGTCCCTTTCGCTTCGAAGGGTTGGACTTTCTCGATCACCTGGGGCGGCATGCTCCGGAGGCGCGCGTTGCGCTCGTGAGCGGAATGGTCACGCCGGAGCTGGAAGTGGAGTCGCTGCGGCGCGGGGCGATCGCCGTTCTGCAAAAGCCGTTCGAAATCGCCGACATCGAAAACATTCTGGCCAGCGGGAACGGCTCCGGCGACGCAACCCTGGTGCGAATTCCGACGCTCGATGAAATCATCGGCCGCGGAGTCGTGCGGACGCGCTTCCAGCCGATCGTGCGGGTGGCCACAGAAGAGGTGATGGGATTCGAGTCGTTGGCCGGCATCACCATCGAATCATTTCTCGCTCGACCGGATCTGCTCTTTCTCTACGCCGAGCGAAAGGGGAGAGTGATCGACCTGGAGCTCACCTGCATGGTTTCGGCGTTGCGGAGCGGGGCCGCACTGCGCGAACAGGGTCGCTTGTTCATGAATCTGCATCCTGCCGTCCTTGGATCAGGAGAGCGTGTGCGGGAGGCGCTGACAATCGAGGCAGCGCGGTGGGGGATTCCGCTGCGGTGCATCGTGCTCGAGCTCACGGAGCAGGCAGCACTCGGGAAAGACGACGCGGTGCTGGAAGCCATCGATGACTTGCGTGAGCAGGGAATCCGCTTCGCGTTCGACGATGTGGGCATGGCCTACTCGCATCTACCGGCCATCGAGCGCGTTCGGCCTTCCTACCTGAAGGTGAGCCAGCATTTTGGCAGCGGGTTCGAGGCGGATCCGACACGGACCAAACTTGTGCGCAGCATCCTCTCCCTGGCCAGAG
>QHVS01000043.1 GCA_003223635.1 Acidobacteriota bacterium
TTCCCTTCCCTTCGACGACGAGGTTCAACTTGATCAGGTCGGGCCGCTGTCCCTTCTTCAGAGAAAAGGGGACTTCATAGGAGGCCCAGTCGGTCGTGCCGCTCGCCTTCTGCTGGAGACCCTTCGAGAAAAACTCGCCGCGCCCTGGGAGACGACACCACATCTCCAGATAGGCGCCTCCGGCGAGCGAGTCCGTCTTCATCTTCGCTCTATACGTGAGCAGACATTGCTCGACCTGCGGGTCTTGAATCTCGAAGAGTCGGATGGTCTGCCCCTCTTTCGAGTCGACGAGCCAGCCTTCGCCCGATACGGCGATGCGGTCTCGGCTGAGCGTCGGTTCGGAAGTTCGGAACGAGCGGATTGTCTCCGGGGGTCCCGAAGGTTTCGGAGCACCGAACATCGACTTGAGCCACCCGAGCATGACTATCCTTGGCCGAGTTTACGCCCAGCCGAGACGCTCATTTCTTCTCCTTCGCCTTGGCGTCCTGCACGATCACTTCTACGTCGTGCAGGAGCTTCTTCGCGTCGTAGAGAATCCCGTCCTTCATCACGTATTTCACGCCGCCGACGCGCTCCACGCTGTTCGTCGCGTCATTGAGATGGATCCAGCCCGTGCCGTACAGCACTTTCAGATTGGCCACCGGGTTCTGATCGACGAGCACCAGATCGGCGAGCATTCCGGGCCGGACCGTTCCGAACTCCGGCTTCGTGCCCTTCGGCGCGTAGATCGCATCGGCGCCCCACATCGTCGCCGAGCGGATCACCTCCAGCGGATGAAATCCCGCCTCCTGCAGTAGCTCCAGCTCGCGGATGTAGGCGAATCCGTACAGTTGAAAGATGAAACCGGAGTCGGAGCCGGTGGTGACGCGCCCGCCGCGATTCTTGTAGTCATTCAGGAACTGCATCCAGATTCGATAGTTGTTGCGCCATTCGACCTCGTCCTGCGTCGTCCAGTCGTACCAGTACGCGCCGTGGGCCGCGCGGCTGGGCTGATAGAACCGCCACAGCGACGGCAGCGTGTAGCGGTCGTGCCATTCCGCGCGCATGGTGCGCATCAGATCGCGGCTTGCTTCGTAGATGTTCAGTGTCGGATCGATATTGAAGTGAAGCTTGATCAACTCATCGATCACCGCGTTCCACTTTTCGGATCCCGGCGGCGCAGCCTGCTTCCAGAGGCGTCCGGCCTGTCCGAATCGATGCTGCTCGTCGTTGTAGTTGTAGTCCAGCGGATAGTTCTGCACCGTGCGCTCGACGAAGAGCGACTCGGGAAGGCCGTACCAATGCTCCATGCCCCGCAATCCCATCCGCGCGGCCTGCAGGATGTTGACCTGGGCCACGCCGAGCTGCGCGAGATGAGTGGTCGATCCGAGGTGCAGCTTGTTCGCTTCGTCGAGAAGAGCGGCCAGCGTATCGGGAGCGAACACCGGCGCTGGACCCAGAATCTTGATGCCGTCGACACCTTTCTTCGCCGCCCACTGCGCGAACTTGCGGGCCTGCTCGGGAGAATCGATCGGGCCGCCGTCCCACTGCTTATCGCTCGGGAAAACGTATGGAAAGATTCGCGGCGCCACGATGGTGTTCTTCGCGCTGCGATCGCGCTCGTGCAGGCACCAGTCGGTCCCGTTGCCGCATCCCGGCTCGCGCACGGTGGTGACGCCGTGCGCCATCCACAGCTTGAACACGTACTCGGCCGTCGTCCCCTGCTCCACTCCGCCGATGTGCCCGTGCAGATCGACAAATCCCGGGAGCACCCACAGATTGCTGCCGTCGATTTCTTTTGTCGCGTCCTTCGGCCGGCCCTCCGCCTTGATCGGGAGTTTCGGATAGCCGACGCTGCGGATCTCACGGATGCGATTCCCTTCGATGACGATGTCCACCGGACCGACTGGCGGCGCGCCGGTGCCATCAACGACCGTCGCACCTCGAACGATCAGCCGCTGGAACGGTCCTTCTCCTTCGTCCGGGCGGCGGTCGGGGGCGTACAGCGGGTTCTCCGCTAGGGCCGTTGCAGTGAACAGGAGCAACGCCAGAGCAATGATTCGCTTCATGGGCGCTCAGGTTAACGGTTAACGGTTAACGGTGGCAAAGCCGCTGGCTCCGTTAACCGTTAACCATTCGCCTTGTACCGCCGCCAACTTGGCGGCGCCGGCTGGTAGCCGGCGGTACGTTCGGCCTACCTCTGAATTGCAGTGCCCTGTGAGGACAGCACCTGCCATCGCCCATCGCGCTTCACGTAGACGTCCGTGAAGCGTGACGTACGGTCGAACGACGCTCCCTTTTCGTCCTTGCCTCGGGCGCGATAGATCCCGGTGACGATCCCAGTGTTGCCTTCGATCCGAACGTTCATGTCGGAGACTTCCTCGAGATCGGTGGTCACGCCCTTCATCGAATCGATCTCTTCCCGCTTGTTGGAGATCGCACCGGTGCGGGAACTGATGCTCGTGAAGTCGTCTGCGAAGTTGCGGTCGAACCAGGACGCGTCCTTCTTCATGTCCGCGTCGGCCCATTCGCGCTCCATGTAGAGGAGCATGCCTGCGTCGTCGACAGGATGGCCGGCGTTGCTGACCACGACCCATCTCCCGTTCCGTTTCTCCAGGGCGTGGACGCTGCGCGTGTAGAACTTCGTGCCGTTGGGACGGGTGAACACGTTGCGGTGCGTGATCAGAGCGGAGTTCGGCGTGCAACTGATGATGTAGTAGTCGTGCTCGACCTTCGGCACCGCCGCCGGATTTGCCTTGTTCCGCTCCGCGGCGCGGACGGCGTTATCGATGCTCTGCATCTTGTTCGTGGGCCCGGCGGGGCTTACGTCCACGTAGTCATCGGCGTAGATGGGCATCAGGGCCGCACGGTCGCCGCGCTCCGCGGCGTCGCCCCAGGCTCGATCGAAGGCCTCGAGGTTCTTTTTGTCTGCGTCACTGCATTGGGCGAAGAGAGTCGGAGCGAAAACAGAGAGAGCGATCACGGCCGCGAAAACGGCGTATTTGCGCATATCAGCCTCCTATGGTTCCGGACCCGACCAATATAGGTCCGGCTGACGCAATCTGGAGTGCGCGCCCATGGCTCCGCTCTCCAGATCATTCACATCACAAGTTCCGGGCGCGGTTCGCTCTCGCTGCGAATGGACGAGACGTTCTGGAATCCACGCGGAAGTTTGAGCCCGCGCTGGGCGCGCTTGCCGATGTAGTTCTCCAGATCGGCGCCTTTGAGATTGGTGAAGCGCTTGCCCGAATGGACGACCAGCGTCCCGTCCTTTGTCACCACCGCTGCGCTGACCACCCTTTCCGGCGCAATGGGGGTTCGATGGATCTTGATGGTCTGCACGCCCTTCCCCCGCCCGAGCTGGGGAAGCTCGCTGGCGGGAAAGAGAAGAAGCTTCCCTTCGGTGGTCGCCGCGGCGACGAAGTCCGCCTTCACATTCTCCACGCGCTGCGGCTTGAGCGTCTTCGCTCCCTGGTTCACATTGACCACTGCCTTCCCGTTCCTGATGCGGGCCTGCAGATCTTCCAGACGGGTCACGAATCCGTATCCGTCGTCGGTGGTGAGGAGCCACAGATCGTCGGGCTCGCCCATCATCACGCCGGTGAAGGTCGCGCCCGCGGGCGGCGCGAGAAACGCGGTCAGCGGCTCGCCGTGTCCCTTCGCCGAGGGCAGCTCGTGCGCCGGCAGCGAATAGGTGCGCCCGCTCGAATCGAGGAAGACAGCCATCTGATTGCTGCGCCCCTTCGCAGAATGCAGGTAGGCATCGCCGCCCTTGTACTGCAGTCCGGCGGGATCGAGATCGTGCCCCTTGCCCGCGCGCACCCAACCTCTCTCGGACAGAACGATGGTCACCGGCTCTGACGGGATCAACGCGGCGGCGTCGAGCGCTTTTGCCGCCTCGCGCTCCACGATCGGTGACCTCCGGCGATCCCCGAACTCCTCGGCGTCGCGCAGCAGCTCGTCGCGGACCTGCTTGCGCAGCAGCTTCCTGGATCCCAGGATCTTCTCGAGCTGGGAGCGCTCCTCCGCAAGCTTCGACTGTTCGCCGCGGATCTGGGCCTCCTCGAGTTTGTTCAGGTAGCGCAGCTTGAGCTCGAGGATCGCCTCGGCCTGCGGATCGGAAAGCTTGAAGCGGCGCATCAGCACCGCCTTCGGCTCGTCCTCGCGCCGGATGATCTTGATCACCTCGTCGATGTTGAGAAAGGCGATCAGGTAGCCGTCGAGGATGTGCAGGCGCGCGTTGACCTGATCGTAGCGGTGCTGGAGCCGGCGGCGGACGGTCTCGATCCTGAACTCCAGCCACTCCAGCAGCAGTTCCTTGAGCGAGAAGAGCCGCGGCCGCCCGTCGAGGCCGATCATGTTCATGTTCACGCGATAGGAGCGCTCCAGGTCGGTGGTGGCGAAGAGATGGGTCATCAGCTCGTCGGTGTCGACGCGGCCGGAGCGGGGCACGATGACGATGCGCGTCGGATTCTCATGATCCGATTCGTCGCGCAGATCGTCGACCATCGGCAGCTTTTTGGCCTGCATCTGCTGAGCGATCTGCTGCATCACCTTGCTTCCGGAGACCTGGAACGGGAGCGCGGTGATCACCACATCGCCCTCTTCCAGCTCCCAGCGCGCGCGCTGTCGCACCGCGCCGTTGCCGCTCTTGTACATGTCGCGGATTTCAGAGAGCGGGGTGATGATCTCCGCCTCCGTGGCGAAGTCCGGACCTTTGATGTGCTTGGTCAGTTGGGCGATCGTGGCCTCGGGATTGTCCAGCAGCTCGACACAGGCGCTCACGATCTCGCGCACGTTGTGCGACGGGATATCGGTGGCCATTCCGACGGCGATCCCCGAGGCGCCGTTGAGCAGCACGTGGGGCAGGCGGGAGGGGAGCAGCTTCGGCTCGCGCAGCGTGCCGTCGAAGTTCTGCCCCCACTCCACCGTCCCCTGTTCCAGTTCGCTGAGCAGCGTGTGGGCGAACTTCGTCAGGCGCGACTCGGTGTAGCGCATCGCGGCGAACGACTTCGGATCGTCGGGGGAGCCCCAGTTCCCCTGCCCTTCGATCAGCGCGTATCGCATGGAGAACGGTTGGGCCAGCAGCACCATGGCCTCGTAGCAGGCCTGATCGCCGTGGGGATGGAACTTGCCGATGACATCGCCCACGGTGCGCGCGGACTTCTTGAACTTCGCCGTGGCGCTGAGGCCGAGCTCCGACATGGCGTAGACGATCCGCCGCTGCACGGGCTTGAGTCCGTCCGCGACGTGCGGCAGCGCGCGGTCGAGGATGACGTACATCGAGTAGTCGAGATAAGCCTTGCGGGTGAAGGCGCTGACCGGCGTCTGCTCGATGTCCGGGGTGGGCGGCGGGGGCGGGGCGGCGGGAGGGCGGCTTTTGCTTTTTCGTATAGCCATCGGACCACGAGAATGTTAAATGTTGAATGCCGAATGAGGAATGAGGGCAACCGACATTTTCGCAACCTGGCCGGCAACCTGGAGCTGTTCCTGGGCGCCTACTTCGTGGCGTTCGGAATCCTGGCCGTTCTTTTTTTCAGCAAGACGCCGAATCGCACCGGCATCATGGCATCTTCCGGCAGCGTCCTGCTCGGGACGCTCCTCATTCTGCGCGCCCGGCGGCTCCTGTTGTGGCATCGCTGGGTGTTCTGGACCGTCGCGCTGCTGATCATCGCCGTGCCGATCGCGTGGCTGCTTCCCACCGTGGTGTCGTTGAAGAGATAAGCGCAACCGAGAGCCCTCTCCCCGCGGCGCGGGGAGAGGGCTCTCGAATTCACTCGACAAGATCCGCTTTGTGACCCTCTTCCATCAACCACTCTTTCCGATCGCCCGCCCGCCCTTTGGCCAGGAGCATGTCGATCACCGCGTCGGCGCCGTCCCTGGCGTCGAGCGTGAGCTGCACGAGGCGGCGGGTGTCGCGATTCATCGTCGTGTCGCGGAGCTGCAGCGGATTCATCTCCCCCAGCCCCTTGAACCGCTGGATGTTGATCTTTCCGCGAATCCCCTCCGCCTCGATGCGCTGCAGAACGCCCTGCCGCTCGTGGTCGTCGAGCGCGTAGTAGACGTTCTTGCCGACATCGATCCGATAGAGCGGAGGCATGGCCACGTAGATGCGCCCTTCCTGCACCAGTTTGCGGAAGTGCCGCACGAAGAGCGCGCAGAGAAGCGTGGCGATGTGCGCGCCGTCCGAATCGGCATCGGCCAGGATGCAGATCTTTCCGTATCGCAGACCCTTCAGATCCTCCGATCCGGGATCGACGCCCAGCGCCACGGCGATGTCGTGGACCTCCTGGGAGGAGAGCACTTCCGTCGGATCGACTTCCCAGGTGTTCAGAATTTTTCCCCGCAGCGGCATGATGGCCTGGTACTCGCGGTCGCGGGCCTGCTTGGCCGAGCCGCCCGCTGAGTCGCCCTCCACCAGAAACAACTCGGTCTGCTGCAAGTCCGTGCTGGTGCAATCGGCGAGCTTGCCCGGAAGGGCCGGACCGCTGGTCAGCTTTTTCCGCTCGACTTTCTTTCCCTGCCGCAAACGGGCCATCGCTGCGGCGATGACCACCTGCGCGATGCGCTCCGCGTCGGCCACGTTGTTGTTCAGCCAGATGGAGAACGCATCCAGCGTGACCCCGGAGACGAACGCCGACGCCTCGCGCGAGGTGAGTCGATCCTTGGTCTGTCCGGTGAACTGCGGCTCGCTCATGCGCAGCGAAAGGATGTAGCCGCAACGGGACCAGACATCCTCCGGCGTGATCTTCACTCCGCGCTGAAGCAGATTGCGCAGCTCGCAGAACTCGCGGATGGCGTCGGTGAGCCCGGTGCGAAAGCCGTTGACGTGCGTGCCGCCATGCTCGGTGGGAATTAGATTCACGTAGCTCTCGGTGATCAGATCGCCCTCGTCCGGGACCCACACCACCGCCCAATCCACCTCTTCGTTCGATCCCTTGAAATGTCCGATGAACGGCTCCTCCGGCACGGTCGGCGCGCCGTCCAGCTCCGACATCAGATACGCCTTGAGCCCATCTTCGTAGTACCACTCGTCGTTTTCCGACTTGTCGCTCTCGCTGATGTAGCGCATGCGCAGGCCCGGCGAGAGGACCGCCTTGGCTCGCATGACATGCTTGAGGCGCGGGATGTTGAACTTCGTGGTGTCGAAGAATTTTTCGTCCGGCCAGAAACGGATCGTCGTTCCGGTGTTGCGCTTGCCCACGTCGCCGACGGCCTTCAGCTCCGCGCGCTTCTTTCCGTCGGCGAACCACATGTAGTACTCCTTGCTGTCGCGGCGGACCCACACCTGGAGCTTCTTCGACAGCGCGTTGACCACCGAGACGCCGACGCCATGCAGGCCGCCGGAGAAGCGGTAGTTCTTGTCGGAGAACTTGGCGCCGGCGTGCAGCCGGGTCAGGATGACCTCCACGCCGGAGACGCCTTCCTTGGCGTGCTTGTCGACCGGCATGCCACGGCCGTCGTCGACAACCGAGAGCGATCCGTCATCGTGCAGCGTCACCGTGATCTCGCTGCAGTGGCCGGCGATCGCCTCGTCCGCCGAGTTGTCGATCACCTCCTGGGCCATATGATTCGGCCGCTCGGTCGTGGTGTACATGCCGGGCCGCTTGCGGACCGGCTCGAGACCGGTGAGGACTTCGATTGCCGAGGAGTCGTAGTTGGCCGTGCTCAGTGCTCAGTCCTCAGTAGAGGGTACTACCAAGCACCGAGCACTGAGCACCAACTACGGCGCGAGCCGCGTCTGCGCTTCCACGCCCGAATGCTCCGCCGTGATCACGGCCGGCGCGTCCTGCACGAAGGCCACTTTGCCGTCGGCGTGCGTGGCGTCGGGATTGAAGATGCGCGACGGCGTGCTGACGATGATCGCCTCCAGCTCGGCCGGCGTGAGTGAAGGCTTCTCCGACAGCACGCGCGCGGCGATTCCGGCGATGATCGGCGCGGCGAACGAGGTTCCGGAGCGCAGATTCGGTTTGCTGCCGCGGTAGTGATCGTTCGCCGTGATCGACGCGCTGAAGATTCCATCGGAGGGAGCGAGAATCTCCACGCCGCCGCGGCAGGCGCCCGGCCACCAACTGTTGTCGGAGGTCATTCCGCCCACGGTGATCAATCCGTCGATCTCTCTACCCAGGGTAGCCGGAAAGCGATCGACGAATCCGGCGCGACCGCATCCGTTGTCGAGGTTGTTGCCGGAGACGACGAAGAGAAAACGCTTTCCGTTCGGATCGGGAAGTCCGCTCGCGTCGACGCCCTCGATCATGTCGCGAATCTTTCGCTCCACTGCAGCGAATGGAACAGGCGACGGATCGGGCATGGAGGCCAGCTTTTCCACAACCCAGCCGCTGATGTTGATGATCGCCGTGCGGAACGCCGGCGTGGAAGGATCCCAGGCGTGATGGATGATCGCGTTCAGGCCATCGAGATAGGTCCGCGTTGTCGCCAGCGCCGACTCGTTCATCACGCGCACGCTGACGATCATCGCCTCCGGTGCCACGCCGACGTTGCGGCCGGCCACCAGCGAAGCGACGCTGGTTCCGTGCGATGCGCCGGCCAGCTCGATCAGATTCGAGAAGCACGGCTGAAGCGCCTTGTTGATGCTGCGACAGTCCGACTTGCCGACGCTCACCGAGTCGGCTACGTCGAATCCGGCGATGACGCGAGTGCCCAGGGCGTCGGCAAACTCGGCGTGGGTGGAAAGAACTCCGGTGTCCATGACATAGACGACGCTGCCTGCGCCGGCGTGATGGCGATGGTATTGCCCGTCCAGATTCGCTTCCAACTGATCGATCCGGTCGAGGTGCCAGAGGAGATCGACAGTGGCGCTGTCGTCGCAGGAGGCCAGGCGCGAGGCCGAATGGCCGGCATCGAGCGGCACGTCCACTTCGCGGCAAAATGTGGAGACAACATCGACTTCCGCTGCGGTCAACGGATAGACCGCGAACAAAGCAACTGCGGCGACGATGAGTGCTCGCAAAGTGCCACCAATTTTTGGACGTCTCGGACGACTGCACAAAGATTGGGGCAAACTCGACAAAATGGCAAGCGCAAAAAGTGGGGGCGTGATAGGGATCACATGATGCGCCGGCCGCTGGTCATCGCTATCATCGCGTTCCTCGCGGCGCTCGCTTTGCGCGTGGCGAACGCGCCGATGGCATTCGCCGGTGGCGCGCCGCAGATCTCGCCGGTCGATGAGCTCTATCACTGGAAGCGCATGGCCTTCTCGGCCTCACACGTTCCGCAGGTGCTGGAGTTCGACCCCGATCGCGCCGCGTTCTGCCCCTGGCCGCCGCTTTACGACCTCACCGCCGGAGCCGCCGCGCGAATCCTCGGCGCGCGCGACGCCGACGCCGTTCTTCGGCGCATCGTCTGGTTCCCTCCCCTCCTCGGCGCGGCGTTCGTCGGCATCGCCGCCTTCTTCGTGACCCGTCACTTCGGGCCGCTGGCCGGAACAACGCTTGCGCTGGCTCTGGCCGCATCGCCGCTGCTGGTCACGCAGTCTTCAATCGGAGATATCGATCATCACTTTCTCGAAGGCCCGTTGACGTTCGCTATCGTCGGCGCCTGTGCTGCACAGACAAGAGTGTCTGTGCCACACGTTTTGCTTCTGGCCGCCGCGATTCTGGCCGCGCTCTTCGTCCAAACCGCGCTGATCATCGCCGCAGGCTTGGCGTTCGTCGCGCTGCTGGCCTTCACCGAGGGACGCGCAGGCTCGATCGCCTTCGCCATCGCTGCGGTCGTCCTCGCGCTCTACCGGCTGACGCGCCCTGCCGGTTACCCCGGCGGGCCATGGTTCCTGGGATGGACGCACGTCGCGCTGCTCGCCGGCGCAGCGATCGCCCTGCGAAAGCGCCCGATCTGGATTGCCTGCGGAGTGGGCGTGGCGCTGCTCTCCCTCCCTTCCCTTCTGGACGGAGCTCGTTTCTTCACCGGCGATCCGTGGCTGCGGACGATCGTCGAGTTTCAACCGATCTGGAAGGCGCGCGACGGTGATCTTCTCTCGCTGCTGGTTGGACTGGGCGCGGGAGTGCTGTTCGTCTGGCCGCTGGCGATCGATGCCTGGCGCCGCCGCGAGGCCGCCCGCGGCACCATCGCCCTCTTCGCCATCATCTATCTATTGTTGACGCTCTCCAGCCGCCGCTTCTGGAGCGTCGGGATTCCGCTCCTCGCGCTGGCCGGGGCGGTGTATGTGGCACAGAGACTCCTGCCTGTGCCCGCACAGACAAGAGTGTCTGTGCCACACGCCATTGCTCTGGCGGCCGTCGCGCTCGTTCCGCCGATTCAATTCGCGCTCTGGATGCAATATCCGCGGCCGCCCGTGGACGCGTACGAGAAGCAGTGGATCGCAGCAGCGCGGTTCCTGCAACGCCATCCCACGGGTGGCCGCGTCCTCGCACAGTGGTGGCTGGGCCACACGCTCGACGTCATCGGCAAGCGGAGCGTGGTGATGGACAACTTCGGGAGCATGCCCGATCCGATCCGATTCGAGAGGGCCAGCGAGGCGCTGCTGTCGCGCGACGAAACGCGGTTGGCGGACTACTGCGCCGCGAACGGCGTGAAATTCGTCGTGCTCACCAATCCCCTTCTCGGCACACGCGATGCCGCGGCCGTGCTCGGCTTGAAGATGAATCCGGGCCGCGCGACATGGTGGTGGCGGACATATTTCTCTCGCCGCGCGCAGCGATTCCGCCTCGCCTACCACGATTGGCGGCCGGAGTGGCAAGGAGCATGGATGGCGCACGCCCCGGCCATAGAGATCTGGGAATTCGATGTTCGAAGAGATCGCTAAACAGCAACCGCCGCTGTTGCAACGCTGGTTCGCTCCTGACTTCAGCCAGCCCTCCTACTTGCGAGCCCGCTGGATCTGGCTCCGCGCCCTGGGCGGGATCTTCTTCTCCGCGTTTTACTCGCTCTACTTTCAGATTCACGGACTCATCGGCCCCAACGGGATCCTTCCCGCAGCTTCCTACCTCGACGCCGTGCGCAGCGCCCTTGGCGGGAAGGGCTACTGGTACGCGCCGACTCTTCTCTGGCTGAGCGCGAGCGATCGCGCTCTCAGCGCGCTGGTGTGGATCGGCCTGGCGGCGTCGACCGCGCTGATCCTGAATCTCTGGCCGCGCGTCAGCATCGCCGTGGCCGGCGTCTGCTTCCTCTCGTTCATCAGCGCCGCGCAGGATTTTGCCTCGTATCAATCCGACGGCATGCTCCTCGAAGCGGCGCTGATCTCGACCTTCTTCGCGCCGCGCGGCATCCGTCCCGGACTGGGTGCCGATCAGCCTCCCTCTCGGGCCAGCCTCTTCATGCTGCGCTGGGAATGGTTCCGCATCTACTTCGAATCCGGCCTGGTGAAGATTCTCAGCGGCGAACCGCAGTGGCGGAACCTCACGGCGATGGACAAGTACTACGAGAACGGGCCACTGCCGTCATGGATCGGATGGCACGTGCAGCAGTGGCCGCATGGATTCCACGCCGCGACCGCCGCGACGACGCTGATCGTGGAGCTGTTCATCGCCTGGCTGGTCTTCTTCCCGAGGGGGGCGCGTCGCATCTGCTTCCTGATCACCACGCCGCTGCAGATCGGAATCATCCTCACCGGGAACTACGCGTTTCTCAATTACCTCGTGCTGTTTGAAGGTTTCCTGTTGCTCGACGATGAGCTTTTCCGACTCCCCAGCCTCGACCCGCGACCATCCTCACCGTCCTATGCGTCGGCGATTGTGCTTCCACTCATCTTCATCACCACCGTCTTCGGATTCTTCATGCCCGGGCTTCCTTTCGTCAGGCTGCTCGAGCCGTTTCGTGTAGCGAACAATTACGGGCTGTTCGCGGTGATGACGCGCGCGCGGTACGAGATCGAATTTCAGGGAACGGCCGACGGCAAGACATGGATCGCCTATCCCTTCCGCTACAAACCGCAAGACGTGCGGAAGCGGCCCGGATTGTATGCACCGTATCAGCCGCGATTCGAGTGGAACCTCTGGTTCGCCATGCTCGGATCGTGGACGGAAAACCGCTGGGTGCTGAATACCGAGGTGCGGCTGCTGGAGAATCAGCCGTCGGTGCTGCGTTTGTTCGCCTCCAACCCGTTCGCCAACAAGCCGCCCATCGCCGTGCGGGCGTTGGAGTGGCAATACTGGTTCACGTCACGCGACGAGCGGCAGAAGACGGGAGCGTGGTGGCGGCGAGAGTTGATCGGTCCCTACGCGCCGGAAGCGCATCGCACGCCGGAAGGAACGATCACCTTTGGGGAATGATGAATGTTGAATGTTGAATGCAGAATGCAGAATGCAGAATGCAGAATTGAGAAACGACGTTCGAAGTAAGAATGAAGAAAGTTCCCGGGATAATTCTTAATTCTTCATTCGAACTTCGCACTTCGAACTTCAAAGTTGGGCATTCAGCATTCAGCATTCAACATTCAACATTCAACATTCAACATTCAATACGCTCCCTTCCGGCGTCAATTCGAACATGTTCCGCTGCGTGATGCGTGTCACAGGTCGGGCGCAGTCGGGCACTGTGGTTGCAGCCCCGAGCGACCGGAGGGCGTACCGCGTCCTCCTTTTCTATTTGTATGGGGGTAATCACATGCTCACTGATTTCATTCGTCTGTTTCTCGGCCTCAAGCGTGCGGTTAGAGAGGCGAAGAAAGCACGGAGGCCGAATCTGCGTAGAATCCGTCCGGCGGAATACATCCTCTCCGACAGCGGCCACTGGCGCCTGGGCAATCCGGAAGAGTACCTCTCGGAGAGCGGTGTCTGGCGGCTCGCTTCCTGAGCTCGCGCGCTATCGTTGGCGCGCGTGAACTATCTCGCTCATCTCTTCCTGGCCGGTGATTCGGCCGAATCGCTGATCGGTAACCTGGCCGGCGATTTCGTGAAAGGCGCTCTGGGCGATCGATTCACTCCCGGGATTCGGGACGGCATCCGCCAGCACCGCCGCATCGATGCCTTCACGGATACGCATCCCAGCGTGGCCGCCTTCCGCCGCGTGCTGATTCCCGAGCACCGCCACTACGCGCGCGTGATCGCCGACGTTTTCTTCGATCACTTTCTGGCCACGAGCTGGCGGCAGTACAGCCAGGAATCGCTGGAGCGATTTCTTCGCCGGACCTGGGCCACGATCGATGCGCATCAGGCGGAGCTGCCCGGCCGGCTCGCGTTCGTCTACCCGCGGATGCGCGATGAGGGATGGCTGCTCTCGTACGGCGACGTAGAAGGCATCCGCATCGCGTTGACCAATCTCTCCCGCCGCTTGTCGCGGCATCCGCATCTGGAAACGGCGACCCGTCACCTGACTGACTCGCGGGCCGAATTGCAGCGGCGCTTCGATGACTTTTTCCCCGACGTGGTAGCGTTCGCGAAGGCATGAAAAGCCTTCAGGAAACTTTCGCTCCGAACAACCGCTGCTTCGGCTGCGGTCCGGCCAATGACAAAGGGCTGCGCATCCGCAGCTTCGTCGAAGGGGATGATCTGGTGTGCGAGTGGCGTCCGCAGCCGCACCATCTGGCCTTCGAGGGCATGCTCAACGGAGGCATCTGCGGCGCGATCCTCGATTGCCACAGCAACTGGACGGCGGCGGTTCACCTCATGAAAGAGTCAGGCGCCACCACGCCGCCCTGCACCGTCACCGCCGATTTTCACGTCCACCTCAAACGGCCCACTCCGATGGATGTCCCGCTGCAGCTTCGCGCCCACGTTGTGGAATCCTCCGCCGATCGCGCCGTGGTCGAGGCCACGCTGGAGGCGAACGGCAAAGTCACGGCAACATGCCGCGGAACATTCGTCGCCGTGAAGGAGGGGCATCCCGCGTATCACCGGTGGTGATCTGGAGTGCGGTCGCCCCTCATCCGCCGCTCCGCGGCACCTTCTCCCCGCACGCGGGGAGAAGGCCCTCGAGAGCCCTCTCCCGCGTGAGCGGGAGAGGGTGGCGCGAAGCGCCGGGTGAGGGCGGGCCCGGACTCGAGATCATCCGTTCGCCTGAAGCTCGAACAAGATCTCGTCGATGGCATCCGCCGCTGTGTC
>QHVS01000044.1 GCA_003223635.1 Acidobacteriota bacterium
CTGGAAACTGTTTCGTCGCAGCAGCTCGCGAAATTCTCCGAGCTCGTTGCGGATGCGATCGATGCGCTCTCGCACCTCCGGCTGGCGCAGGACGTCGGCGATGGGCTTGGTCTGCAGCCATCTCACGAGCTTGTGGAAATAGTCCTCGAACGAGCCGAGGCCGGTGCGGCTGTCGATGGTGTATCCGAGAAGGATGTAGTCGCGGGGATTCTCGACATCGTCAGGCGTGAGCTGCGCGGCGTCGAGCCGGTCGGTCTCGTCGACCAGCTTCGACATACGCAGCAGGTCGGGATCCTTGGGATGTTTCTCCAGGTAGTACTCGTACA
>QHVS01000338.1 GCA_003223635.1 Acidobacteriota bacterium
GAACTCCGTCGCCCACGGCGTGGCAAACGAGTAGAAGGGCCGGCGAACGCTGACGCGGTGATCGTAGCCGTCGGAATTGATCGCATAGCCGAAGTGTGCTCGCCAGTACGGCGCAAAGAACGCCGGATCGTTGTAGTTCAACCCGAAACGAGTGCGGTCGACACCCTTGTCCCAGCCGAGCTCCACGTCCTTGCCGTATCCCAGGAGGTTCGTGTCGCTGAGGCTTGCGCCGTACGTGCTCGTTCCTCCTTTGCTGCCCGCCTGTGTCTCCGGAGCGATCGACCAGGCATCCTGTGTGGTCACGGTCACGTCGACGACGCCTTCGTGCGGCGGCGAAGCGGTCACCGTTGCCGATTTGAGGAAGCTGAGCGCGCGGAGGTTCCGCTCCGTCTCCGCCAGCCGTTCCGGACGGTAGACATCTCCTTCGTGAAAGAGAAGGAATCGCCGGATGACCTTCTGCCGGGTTTCAATATGCAGCCGATCGGCGGCACGGTAGAAAAATCCGTGTTCCGCCTCGTCGATTGAGAAGACATCGAGCGCGCGAACTGTGATCGTTCCGATCCGGAGGGGCTGCTGCGCTTCGGCGTGAACTGCAATGGCCAGCACGAGCGCGAGAAGAAGGGGCCGTCCGCAGTTCACCTCCAAGAATGATAGACGTGAACTGGAAAGGGTCGATGGTGAACTTTGTTATCCTGTGACAACAGCATTCCGGAGGGTCCATTGGACGGTTACAAAGGCGGCTGGATCGAAATCATCGCCGGAGGAATGTTCTCCGGCAAATCGGAGGAACTGATTCGGCGGCTTCGCCGCGCGGTCATCGCCCGGCAGCGAGTTCAGGTGTTCAAGCCGATCATCGATCAACGCTTCGCCAGTGAAGACATCGTCTCCCGCGACGACCGGCGGCTCAAGGCGATTCCCGTCGCCACGAGCGCCGAGCTGCGGGCGCGCGTGGAGATCGGCGTTCAGGTCGTGGGGATCGATGAGGTTCAGTTCTTCGACGACGGCGTGGTCGACGTTTGCATGCAGCTCGCGGATGCCGGCATCCGGGTGATTGCCGCCGGACTCGATCAGGACTACATGCGCCGTCCGTTTGGCCCGATGCCTGCGCTTCTGGCAGTGGCCGAGGAAGTCTCGAAGATGCACGCTGTCTGCGTTCGCTGCCGCGGCGCTGCGCATTACTCCCAGCGCGTCGCGGGAGGCAACGCGCAGGTGGAAGTCGGCGACTCGTCATACGAGGCTCGCTGTCGTTCCTGCTATGAGCTCTACACCGCGACACCGGAATCTGAGCCGGCGGTTCAGCTCACGATGCCCCAGTCAGCGTGACACTTCTTGTCACTCGATTACCCGAAAAGTGGCGTTGAGACGAAGTTTCCATGTTGGAGAGACGCCCTAACGGTCTGACTCGACGGGACTTGTCGTTGCAGCCATTCTGGTACCGCGATTGCCGATGGATGTGCAGGTCCAGGAGGGAACTGCGCGGTGAAGAAAGAGAAGGGATTTACTCTCCTCGAGCTCCTGATCGTCGTGGCGATCATCGGCATCATCTCTGCGATCGCCATCCCGAACCTTTTGCTCGCGGTCCAACGCACGCGTCAGCGACGGTCGATGTCCGACATGCGCAACATCGCCACAGCGTGGGAAGCGCGAGGCGTCGACACTGGCCGCTACAACGCCGCGGCGACTGGAGTGGCCGGCGCGGACAAGCCCGTCGACATGGCGGATCTGACCGCGGCCCTTTCCCCGACCTACATGCGCGATGTGCCGACGCTGGACGGATGGGGAACGCCGTACGTCTGTTTCACCGATCAGCAGTGGGCGACGAATCCCCGGGCTTCGATCTACGCGATCATCTCCGCCGGCGAGGACCACATCGTTTCGCAGACTGTCGTTCTCGGTGCCTTCACCGACTTCGATTGCGACATCATCTACTCGAATGGATCCTTCCTCGCGTATCCCTCCGGAGGGGGACTCAAGTAGCCGCTATACTTCAAGTCGCCGGATGATCGCGCCGCATCGGAGGCCCACTTTTCTCCTCTCTGTGGCGTTTTTCTTTTTCGTCGCTTCGTTGAACTGCGGAAGAGCGACAGGCGGTGACACGGATCCCGTCGATCACGAAGCGGAAGACGCGCTCGTCACCTACCTTCGCATCGACACAACGAACCCGCCCGGGAACGAGACCGCGGGCGCTCGCTTTCTGCAGCAGCTCCTGATCAAGGGAGGCATCGAGGCGAAGCTGGTTGGATCGAATCCAGCACGCCAGTCGGTTTACGCGCGCCTCCGTTCCGGTTCGAATGAGAAGGCGCTCCTTCTGCTGAATCACATCGATGTCGTTCCTGCCGCGGCGGAGGAGTGGACCAAGCCGCCCTTCAGCGGCCTTCGATCGGGGGGGTACATCTGGGCGCGCGGCGCGCTGGACATGAAGTCGTTGGCCATCGCCGAGCTGATGGCCATGCTCGATCTGAAGCGCCGCAACGTTCCCCTCCGCCGCGACATCGTCTACCTCGGCGTGGCCGACGAAGAGCTGGGCGGCATTCATGGATGCAAGGAGCTGCTGGAGAAGAATCCCGAGCTGTTCGCCAACGTGGGCTATACAACGAAACCGCCGTCGACAAGGTCCTGTTCTGGGGCATCGAGGTGCAGCAGAAGGTCCCGCTCTTTCTTCGCATCCATATGAAGGGGCCGGCCGGACACTCGGCGTCACCGCCCGACGGCGGCGGGACGATGGTGAAGCTGATGCAGACGCTCGAGGCGATCGAGAAGATCCCCACTCCGTATCGGCTCACGCCCGCCGTGGAGCGCTACTTCAGAATGCTGGGCAACTCGAAGAAGGACGAGAAGGGAGAGCTGATGCGGTCGCTCCGCAATCCGGTAGACACCGAGCGGGTGAACCGCGTCCTCCCCCCGGGGTATCGATCGCTGCTGCACGACACGATCGCCATCACTCGCATCAACGGTGGTCACTGCAGCAATTGCTTTCCCGCGACCGCGACCGCTGACGTCGATATTCGCGTCCTCGATGACGAAAAACCCGATGCCATGCTGGCGAAGGTTCAGCAGGCCATGCCGAAAGGGGGAAGCGTCGAGGTGCTGCTGGCCAGCGCGCCGGTGCCGGAGAGCCCGTCGAACACCGATCTGTTCGCGGTGCTGGCCAACGCGATGAAACAGGCGGAGCCGGGATCGACCGTCGCGCCGGTGGTGAGCGCAGGAACCTCTGACAGCCGCTACTTCCGCGCGCGGGGCGTCGTGGCCTACGGCATCGCACCGTTCAAGGTGAACTACTACGATGCCGACACCGTGCATGGCATCGACGAGCGGATCCGGGCGCGCTTTTTTGCCGAGGGACTGCAATTGATGCGGCAGATCGTGCGCAATTTCTGCGCGCGTCCGTGATGCGCCGTCTCTCCTTCGCGCTCCTGGCCCTTCTTGCCCTTCTGCTGTTTGCGCGGCCGCTGGTTCGCGGCGAGGTATTCACCTTTCGCGATCACAGCGACTATTTCCAACCTCTGCGCTACTTCACTGCGTTCGAGCTTCGCCACGGACGCCTTCCCCTGTGGAACCCGTACAATGCTTCGGGCGAGTCGTGGCTGGCCAATCCACAGACTGGCGTCTTCTATCCGCCTGCGTGGCTCTTCATCCTTCTGCCATTCGCTTCGGCCTATACCCTCTTCCTGCTCCTGCACCTCATCCTCCTGGCCTGGGGAGCCTATCTTCTCTTTTCCCGGGCCGGATCAAACGATGCGGCCTTGATCGGAGCGGTGGCTCTGATGTTCTGCGGGCCGACGCTCTCGCTGCTGGACATCTCAAACAATCTCACCACGTTCGCCTGGATCCCGCTGGTCCTCTGGTGCGCGCTGAGCGGAGCATCGGCTCCGTGGAGCGGCGCGGCGATCGCGATGTCATTTCTGGCCGGCGAGCCGTTCTTCGCCACGGCCGGAGCCGTGATGTTCGTCCTGATCCGCCGGCGCGATGTCATCGACGTCGCCTTGACGGCCTTCTGTCTTGCCGCAATCGAGCTACTTCCATTTCTCGCAGCGACGGTCGGGAGCGATCGAGCCGGCGCCGTGAGCGCCGAAGAGATCCTGCGCGATTCGATGCCGCTGGGCGACTGGCTTCACGTCGCGATTCCGCCTCCGATCGGGCCCGCGGGGATCGCAGCCGGTCTGCATGAGCAATTCATTCCTCTGGTCTACGTCGGCCTTGTTCCGGTGGTGCTCGCGGTCGTCGGCATCGTGACTTCGATCCGCCGGCGGGCGACGCAGGCCTGGCTCGGGCTGCTGGCCCTTTGCATCCTGATCAGCAGCGGATCGTTTTTCCGGCCGGTCGCCGCGCTGCTGACTTCACTCCCCATCACGCTCGTTCGTTATCCGGCGCGGGTGGTGCCTCTCGGCGCTCTCGCAGTGATCGCGCTGGCCGCCATCGGTTGGGATCGGCTGGCGCCTTTCGCCCGGCCGCGATGGCTGGCGCTTGTCTTCGTTTGTCTGATGATCGCCGATCTCACGCCGCGAATCGCTCCGCTGCTGAAGAGCGCGCCGTTCGATCCGAACGTCGTGCCGTACAGTCGGACCATCGGACGCGACGCGAAGATTGTGCGCCTCACTTCCGGCCGGTCGAGGCTGCCGTCGTTCGATCGCCGCGCCTGGATCGCCGGCTATCTCAATCTGTTCGATCGGCGCTTCGACGCGTGGACCGCGGCGCCGCTCGTGTCGCGGCGCTATACGGCGTTCTACGAAAGTGCGTTGGGACGGCGCGACCTGCTCAACGACATGTCCGCAGGCTACGTACTGGCCAGCGAACGCATCCCTTCGCTTCCGATAGTGGCCCGGGCCGGCGATGTCACGGTTCACCTCAATGCTCAGGCCAAGCCGATGGCCTACTGGCGCGACGCGACGGGTCACACGGCTGCGGTGAAGATGCTGGCGTTCACGACCAGCGCGGCGCACCTCACCGTGGAGGCGCCGGCAGAGGGCGAGGTGGTTCTCACGCAGCAGGATGCTCCCGGATGGAGCGTGAGCATCGACGATCGCGCCGTAGTTCCGTCGGCGGCGGGCGTGTTTCGCGCGGCGCGCGTGAGCGCCGGCCACCATGAGATCAACTGGCGCTATCGTCCGCCGCTCTTTCTGATCGGCGCGGCGCTTTCCGCGCTTGCGGTGATGCGCTTGCTCCTTTCATGGCGGTTTGTCAAGAGTTCGACGCACAAAAAAATATTTTTTTCCCACGCTTGAAATGCGTGACTTCTTCGTAGAAGTCGGGTGTAGAATTCCGCTCTTCCAAATCCGGGAACTTCGAGGACGTTCAATGGTGA
>QHVS01000020.1 GCA_003223635.1 Acidobacteriota bacterium
CGACCGCCACCGCGTCGGCGAATTGCCTCGGCTGTGATGGCGAGACTGATTCTCCGTAGTCCGTCGTCAGCATGGAGATGACGCCGCGTCCACCCCCTCCGATTTCAGGCGAGTGCTCGAACAGAACAGCCGTCTGCGATACATCGACGAATCGTTTGGCAATCGGAAAGATGATCTCCTCCGCTGTGTCGGCGCCGAAGCCAAACGAGAGTGTCCGTACGCTGGGGTCCAGCGCCCACAATCTCGCGACACTGCGCGTGGCGTGCGTATCCGGGTCGTGAATGATGATGACCAGCGCGCCCGGTTTCTCGACCGCCGCCGTACGCACTGCGGCGCCATTCACGGTGAAACACCCTTCGAATGTGGCGGGCAATTTCGGTGTGGTGACTCGGACCGCGATCGGCGTCAGTTGGGTGCCGATCGAGTCGGAGACGCCGCCGGCGATCACCAGCTCGCGGCGCGCGACGAATCCGTCGGAGAAGCGCAGTTGCGCAGCAATCACGTGCGGAACGTTGAAATCGAGGCGCGGAAGATGCGCGCGAAAGCCTTCGTCCACGTGCAAAAGCGTTCCATCGAGTGTAAGGATCGCGCTTTTCGGCCGGGCGTTTGTCAGATGTCGCCAGCGCAGCGAGGCAGCGGTATGGTTCCGCTCCAGCACGATCTCGAACTCCGCCGTCGGCCGCGGCAGGTTGAGCACCTGGGATGTGCGGGCGACTTCGTTTCCTCCTGCGTCGTACCCGATGGCCATCAGTTCACGCGGGACGATCTCTTTTCCGAAATCGAGCTCGGCATGCCACGGTGGCTGCGTCAACCTGGTCACTTCGCGCCCATCCACCACAACGCGCACGGACTTGATGGCGTCGTCGACGTGCAGATCGATCAGCCCCTTTCCGGAAACCAAACCGAGGAAGAGAGATAGGAAGACGATCTGCCCGGACATTTCAGAGGATATTAATCGGATCGACGTCGATCGCCACATCGACGCCATGCCACTTGCGTCCGATCATGACCGTCTCGACTGCCCGCCGGAGAGCGACGCGTTGCGGCGATCGAAGCAGGATCTGATAGCGATACACGCCTTTGATTCTCGCTAACGGGGCCGGCGCCGGTCCCTGCATGCGCGCTCCGCTGACAGCGGCGATCGGACCTTCGAGCATCCTTCCGATCTCGGTGGCTGCGCGCTCCACGCTGGTGGCATTCGCGCCTCGAAAGAGGATGGCGATCATCGACGTCACCGGCGGATAGTGAAACGTGCGCCGGAACTGAATCTCTGATTCATAGAACGATTCGTAGTCGTGCTGCAGGGCGTGTTGAATCGCGTAATGCGTCGGGAACGCCGTCTGGATTAGCACCCGCCCCCGCCGCTCCCCCCGCCCCGCCCGCCCGGCGACCTGCGTGAGCAGGTAGAACGTCTTCTCCGCGGACCGGAAGTCGGGATATCCGAGGATGGAGTCGGCGCTCAGGACCGCGGTGAGCGTGACGTTGGGGAAATGATGTCCCTTGCTGAGCATCTGCGTGCCGATGAGGGCCTGCGTCTTTCCGCTGCGAAAGCGCTCCAGGATGCGCACCAGCGCTCCCCTGCGTCGCGTGGAATCGCGATCGAGCACGTCGACGGCGATCTCCGGGAAATCGCGGCGGAAGCGTTCCTCCACTTTCTCCGTGCCGAAACCGATCGGCTGCAGCACCTCGCCACCGCACAACGGGCATTTCGATGGGATGGGCCGGCGCAGTCCGCAGTAGTGGCAGAGCAGCACCCCGGCCCGGCGATGGACGGTCATCGTCACGCTGCAGTCGCGGCAGCGAAAGTCATGGCCGCATTCGCGGCAGAGCAAGTACGGCGCATAACCGCGGCGGTTGATGAGGATGATGGCCTGCTCGCCCGCGGCGAATGTCTCCTGCAGCGCCGACTTCAGCGGCGTGCTGAAGATCACGAAGCCGCGATCTTCTTTTTCCGCGCGCTCCCTCCTGAGATCGATGACGTCGGCCTCCGGCAGCGGACGTGCTTCCACGCGCTTCGTCAGCCGCAGGAGTGTGTACTTTCCGCGAGCCGCGTTGTCCCGGCTCTCCAGCGATGGCGTTGCGGATCCGAGAACGATCGGAATGTTGCGAAGCTGCGCGCGGACGACCGCAAGGTCACGGGCGTTGTAGCGCGGAGTCTCGTCCTGCTTGTACGCGCCGTCTCCCTCTTCATCGACGACGATGAGTCCGAGGCGTTGGAACGGCGTGAAGAGCGCCGATCGCGGACCGATGGCCACATCGACCTCGCCTCTGCGCGCCCGCCACCACTGGTCGTAACGCTCGCTGGGAGAGAGGTTGCTGTGCAGGATGGCAATGCGCTCGCCGAAGCGCTCCTTCAACCGCGCCGCAAAAACGGGAGTCAGCGAGATCTCCGGCACGAGCAGCAACGCCTGCTCGCCCCCCCGCACCACCTCCCGCATGGCCTCGATGTACACCTCGGTTTTTCCGCTGCCGGTCACTCCCTCCAGGAGAAATGGGGCAAAGGTTCCGAGGGCCGCCTTCACCGCGGCGATGGCACTCTGTTGCTCCACGGAATGGCGGATCTCGCCGACGTCGGCCGCATCGAGGCCGGCCAGGAACGCGTCGAGCGTGTGCCTGCGCGGACGGCGCTCGATGCGAACGATTCCCTTTCGTACCAGCGCGCCGAGAACCGCTGCGGAGACGCCGGCTGATTCGAGCGCCCGCACTGACATTTCGCCGCCGCGAACGCTGAGTTGTTCGACCGCGGAGCGCTGTTTGGGCGGCAAGCCGTCCGTCGACGTCTCGAGAATCGCGAAGCGATCGTAGCGAACGCCTTCCACGTCGCGGAACGCATCGGCGATGGTGATCAAGCCAGCGTCGCGCAGGCGATCGATCGTTGTCCGAGAGTACGCCGAGAGAACGTCCGTCAGCGTCAGCGGCCGCTTGCGCAGCTCCTCCACCAGAGCGGCATCGCCATCAAGGATGCGTCGTTCCGTGATCGCCGCGGCCAGCGAGGCGTCATCTCCGGAGAACGCCACGTGGCGGCGGCCGCGCGCTGCCATGTTCGCCGGCAATGCCACGCGCAACATCTCGCCGAGCGGGGCGATGTAATACTCCGCCGCCCAGCGACAGAGCTCGATGATCTCCGGGATCAGCGCCGGCTCGTCATCATCGAGCACCGCGTGGATCGGCTTGAGCTTCGCCGTAGCGGATCGATCGGGAAGACCGATGACGAACGCCGTCGTCCGCTTCGTGCCGAAAGGCACCTCGACGCGCGATCCGAGCCGGACGTCATCGCGGAGATGCGCGGGGATCGTGTACGTGAATGTCCCGTGTACGGCGACCGGAACGGCGACTTCCGCGAACTCGGCGAGGCCCTGCGGCACCACCGCAGAATAGCAGGGGGCGCCGCAGTCACCACCTCCTGTAGATCAGGCGTCGATTCCCAGCGCCGACATCACCTTCTTCATGTCGGCCCACACGTCCTTTTTGGCCGCAGGGGTCCGCAGCAGGTACGCCGGATGGTAGGTGGGCATGACCTTGATGCCGTTGTAGTCGAGCCACTGGCCGCGGACGGAGGAGACGGCGTATCCCTTCTCCAGCAGACTTTGCAGCGCGAAGCGACCGAGGGTGACGATGACTTTCGGCTGGATGATTTCGATCTGCCGGCGGATGTGCGGGCGACAGGCATCCAGTTCGTCCTGTTCCGGATTGCGATTCTCCGGCGGGCGGCACTTGATGACGTTGGCGATGTAGACGTCGTCGCGCGTCAGCTTCATGGCCTTGATGATGTCGGTGAGTAGCTGCCCGGCCCGGCCGACGAACGGCTTCCCCTGGATGTCTTCATCGCGACCCGGCGCCTCGCCGATGAACATCAGATCAGCATTCGGACTGCCGACGCCGTAGACGACCTGTGTGCGGCTCTTGGCCAGGCGGCATTTGACGCAGGCGGTGACGATTTGCTGCAGCTCGTCAAGCAGGTCGCTCTGTGTGGTAAGGGGTTTTACCTCGTCGGGCCGGCTGAAGCCGGCCCCCACACCGAGATCGAAGTGTGTGAATCCCAAATCGCGCAGCAATTCGATCTCGTGAAGCAGCGCCTCGTTCACTGAGGCAGCCGCTCCACGACCAGATCGAGGATCCGGTTGGCGATGACGATCTTCGGGGCGCGCTCGATCTTCGTCGTCGTGCCGTCGCGGGCGATGACCAGCACTTCGTTCTGATCGGAGTCGAATCCGATCGAAGCGTCGCCGACGTCATTGGCCACGATCAGATCGGCGTCTTTGCGGGACAGCTTCTCCCGCGCATTCGCCTCGAGGGCTTCCGTCTCCGCGGCGAAGGCGACAACGAACGGCCGCGGCGATGCGGAGGCGATCGCTGTGAGGATGTCGGGGTTCTTGCGGAACGTCAGGGTCAGCTCGTTCCCATCTTCCTTTTTGATCTTGCGCGGGGAGCTGGCCACCGGAGCGAAATCGGCGACCGCGGCCGCTTTGATGACGATCTGACTGGAGGCGAGATTCTGCAGCACGGCGTCGCGCATCTCCAGCGCGGTGGTCACGCGTGTGAGCGTCACGCCCGCCGGAGATGGCAGCGAGGTAGGCCCGGAAACGAGCCTGACCGCAGCTCCCCTCCTTTGAGCAGCTTCGGCCAGCGCGTATCCCATCTTTCCGGAGGAGCGATTGGAAATGAAGCGCACCGGATCGATCGCCTCGCGTGTCGGACCGGCGGTGACCAGAATCGATCGACCCTGCAGATCGCGGGCCCGGAAATGCTGCTGCACGCGCTCGACGAGGATCGGCGGATCGGGCATCCGTCCCGCCCCCTCGTCGCCGCAGGCCAGCAAGCCCTCATCCGGTTCCATGATGTCGATACCGCGCGCGCGCAGCACCGCAAGGTTCTGCTGCACCGTCGGGTGCAACAGCATCGAGGTGTTCATGGCCGGGGCGATGACGATTCCGGCACGATGGGCCACAGCGTACGTGGAGAGCGCATCATCAGCGATCCCCACGGCCAGCTTGGCGATGAGGTTCGCCGTCGCCGGCGCGATCAGAAGGAGCTCCGCCCATCGCGCCAGCTCGATGTGATCGACTCCGCCCTTATCGGGATCTCCCCATTGCTCGAGAATCACGCCATGGCCGGAGACGGTGGCCAGGGAAAGCGGCGAAACGAAACGCGCGGCATTCGGAGTAAGAATGACCCGCACGTCCGCGCCGGCGTCCTGCAGGCGCCTGACAAGATCCGGCGCTTTATACGCCGCGATTCCGCCAGAAACACCGAGAACGATGTTCATGATCGCGCGTCGCGGTTATTCCCCACCCTCCAGCGCCGTGGTCTCCTCGACCGGCGGGGTGAGCTGCCACTTCACCTGGTTCTTCTCGATCTCTTCCATGGCGATGCGAGTCGCCTTGGCGTGCTTGCTTTTCATCTTCGGATGCCCGCCTTGAATCAACTGCTCGGCGCGCTTGGAGACGAGCAGCACGTAACGAAACTTGCTGTCAACGCCTTCTGGCAAACCTTCCATCCCGTTCCTCCTTGAATCGCTCGGCCATCTTGTCGATCGCCGCGAGCGCGGTCTTGGTCTGTAATTTCTTGGCGATGATGGCCGCCTTCAGACACTCGGTGGCCACCTTTAGATCGTCATTGATGATGATGTAGTCGTAGAACTCTTTGCCGGCGTCGATCTCGTCAATGGCCTTTCGAAGCCGGGTGTCGATCTCCTGGTCGGTGTTCAACCCTCGATCGCGAAGCCGCTGCTCCAGAATGTCCAGCGACGGCGGAAAGATGAATACGTTGAGCTTCCGTTCGTTCAGGTCGCGATGCGCGGCAATCTGCTTGGCTCCCTGGTAATCGATGTCCAGGATTACATCCTCGCCGCGGTTGAGGCGGTCGACCACCTCTTTCTTAGATGTGCCGTACAGTTGCTCGTGAACGAAAGCCCACTCGAGAAATTCCCCACGGGCGATCATGTCCCGGAATCGCTCCTCGCTCATGAAGTAGTAGCTCTTCCCCTCCGCCTCGCCGCTGCGCGGGTTCCGGGTGGTGTGCGAAACGGAGAAGTAGAGGGTGATTCCGATCGGTTCGAGCTGCCGGCGGGCCTCGTTGATCAGAGTCGTCTTCCCCGCTCCCGATGGGCCGGAGACGATGAATAACGTCCCATCAGGGTGGAAGTTACTCGACATTCTGCACCTGCTCGCGTATCCGCTCGACCTCAGTTTTCAATTCTACAACGAGCATGCGCAGCGTCGCCGAACGCGACTTCGATCCCATGGTGTTGATCTCCCGCAGCATCTCCTGGGACAGAAAATCGAGCTTCTTGCCGGAGGGCTCGTTGCCCCCGATCGCCTTCTCCGTTTGCTCGATGTGATGCGCCAGCCGCGTCAACTCTTCGGCGATGTCAGCCCGTTCCGCCAGCAGAACCAGCTCCTGGGCGATGCGCTCCTCGCGCACGTCCGCGTCGACCAGGCCGGAAATCTCCTGTACGCGCTGCCGGAACCCGGCGATCATCTCCTGGCGGAACTCGTCGCGATGCTGGGTGAGGCGCTCCTGCAGTTGCCGGATCGTCCCCAACCGCGAGCCGATGTCGGTGCGCAATGATTCTCCTTCTTTCTTGCGCATGGTCAGCAGCTGCTCGAAGGCCTGACGAACGATCTGCACCAGCGCGTCGCGCTCCTCCTCGGTGATCTCTCCTTCCTGTGTGTCTACGTCGAGTAGATCGGGAATGCGAAGCAAATCACCTCCCGAAAACGTCGAGCCCAGCCCGAGCTCTTCGGCGATTGCCCGAAGTCGCGGCACCACGGCTTGTGCGATGTGCGTGTTGATCCGAACGGTGGCTTCCGCCTGCAACGTTCTCTGCACGCGGACGGAGACGTCGAGCTTACCTCGCGTGAAGATTTCCGCGCCGACGGCCCGGATCAGAGGCTCAACATCCCAGAGATACTCGGGCAACCGGACCATCGCCTCAAGGAAACGATGATTGACGCTCTTGGCCATCACCGCGACTGAGTATCGCGGCGAGAGAGCGCCCGACGCGCGGCCGAAGCCGGTCATGGATCGGATCATCGCCGGTCGCCGCTCCAGAGTTCATCGAAGTTCGCTTCTGCTTCCTCGGCCAGCGCGTTCATGGCGTGCTCAACCCGCTGACGCCACTCTTCGACCTTGCCATCGCGCGGAATGATGATCGGCGGGCCGTAGAGGAAAATGGCCCGCGAGAACGGCTTCGGAACGACCATACCGTCCCAGGATCGCAGCAACTTTTTTTTTTAGCGGCGAAGGCGATGGGAACGATGGGAAGGCCAGTGGCCTGCGCCGCGTACACGACCCCGTCCTTCGCCACGCGCGGCGGTCCTTTCGGCCCGTCGGGAGTGAAGACGATGTTCGCACCGCTCCGCGCAGAGCGGATCATTTCTCGCAGCGCTCCCGTCGCTCCGCGGGTCGATGAGCCGCGGGCCGATCCCACGCCGTACCAGTCGAACACCCGGGCGATGAGCTCGCCGTCTTTCGATTGCGAGATCAGCACCACGATCGGCTTGCGATAGCGCGCGTGCAGCATGAGCAGGAGATGGGCATGCCAGAAGGCGATGATGTATTGCCGAACGCTGTCGATGTTCTCGGCCCGCACGTGCCGGACGCGCAGCGTGGCGTGCAGAGCTCGGATGAGCTGCGCGCCTAGAAAGTAGAGGAGCCGATTCAAGCGATGGCCCCGGTGGGCCGTTCGTCGGCCAGGAACTGAAGATCGTAGAGCTTGCGATACACGCCGCGATGGGACAGCAAATCCTCGTGACGGCCCACCTCCACGATCTCGCCCTTGTCCAGCACAACGATCTTGTGCGCGCTGCGGACGGTGGACAGCCGATGGGCGATTACCAACGTTGTCCGACCGCGCATGAGGTTGTGGAGCGCCTGCTGCACGAGGCGTTCAGATTCCGTGTCCAGCGCGGAAGTGGCTTCGTCGAGGATCAGGATCGGCGGATCCTTGAACAGGGCGCGGGCGATTGCCAGCCGCTGGCGCTGGCCGCCGGAGAGCAACACGCCCGCCTCCCCGATCATCGTGTCATAGCCGTTGGGAAGCGCGGTGATGAAATCGTGTGCGTTCGCCGCCTTCGCCGCGGCGATCACCAGCCGCTCGTCGGCGTCGGCGCGGCCGTAGGCGATGTTGTTGCGGACTGTGTCGTTGAAGAGGATCACTTCCTGCGTGACGAAGCCCATCAATCCGCGCAGCGACTTCAGCGTCACATCGCGAACGTCGTGGCCATCGATGGTGATGCGCCCGGCATTCACGTCATAGAACCGCGGCAGCAGGTTGACCAGCGTCGATTTTCCGGCGCCGCTGCTGCCGACCAGGGCGACGATTTCGCCCGGGGCGATGGCCAGGCTGATCTGGCGCAGGACCGGCTCCGCTCCGTAGGCGAACGTGACGTTCTCGTATCGAATGCCGCTGCCGACGGAAGCCAACTCGCCAGCCTCGGGGTTCTCCTCCACCTCATTCGGCACGTCGAGCATGCGAAAGACACGCTCGGCTGCAGAGAGCGCAGTGTTGACGGAGAGATTCACCTTGTTCAGCTTCTTGATCGGCTGGTACATCGCGGCCAGCGCAGCCAGAAAGCTGATGAACTGCCCCAGCGTGAGCGAGCCGCTGACGATGCGCCGGTGTGCGTAGAGGAAGAGAGCCACGATGCACAGTCCGGAGATCAACTCCATGACCGGCGAAGTCAACGCCTGGATCTTCTGGGCCTTGAGGTTCGAGGCCAGGTGGCGACGGGTGGCTTCGCGAAAGCGATCGATCTCGAACTTCTCCATGGTGAACGCTTTCACGATGCGCACACCGCGGATGGTCTCTTCGAGGATGGTGGCCATGTCGGCCATGCGCTCCTGGGAGCGATGGGTCGTGCCGCGAAGGCGCAAGCCGAAGTGAACGACGGGATAGATGAGCGCCGGCGCGACGACCAGGCTGATCAGAGCCAGCTCGGGATTGGTGAAAAACACATAGACGACGAGGCCGAAGAGAGTGATCGATTCCTGGAAAAGATCGCCCATCCGCGTTGAGACCGCCGCCTGGATCGCATCGGCGTCCGACACGATCCGGCTGACCATCTCTCCCGTGGAGCGCTCGGAGAAGAATCGATGGCTTTGAATGATGAGCCTCTCGTACAGTTGATTGCGCAGATCGCGAACCGTGGACAGGCCGACTTTCTGAAAGGCGTACTCCGAGAAGAATGAGGCGAAGGCCCGGACGAAGAAGACGACCAGCAGCGCGATCAGAATCCGCTTCGCCTTCTCCTCCGGCCGGACGTCCCACCACTGCTGGAATTGTCTGGTTGCTCCGTCGAACAGGTTGATGACCGCTCCACGCTGCCCTTCCGGCAGATCGCGTTTGAGAATCGCGCTCTCCACGCGCTGCTTGGTTGTCTGTTCACGGGAGAGGTGCGTTCGGCGAATCGGAGCTTTGTCGGGGCGAGTCAACACCTCATCGAAGATCGGCTGACAGAGCGCGATCATCAATGTCTGCGTCACGGCGAAGACGATCATCGATCCGAAGGCCAGGATCGCCCACGCTTTGTAATGCGCCAGATAGCGGTAGAGCCGCCGGAGGACGCTCATGCCTGTATCGCCCTCATTATCGCCTCCGCCGCCCGTCGACTGGCTCCCGATCCGCCGAGCTTGGCTCTGACCGCGTCGAGCTCCTCTCGCATGCGCTGGTACCGTCCCGGTTCGAGCAGCGCCTTTACTTCGCTGGCGATGCGCGCGCCATTCACGTCGTGCTGCAGCAGTTCGGGAACGACCGGCTTGCCGGCGACGATGTTCACCAGGCTGAAATTCGGCAGCCTCACCAGCCGCCGCGCCATCCAATGCGTCGCGGCGGAGAGCCGATACATCACCACCACCGGCGTGCCGACGATTGCCGATTCGAGCGTCGCTGTCCCCGACGACGAGAGCGCAACGTCGGACTGCCTGAGCGCTTCGCCCCGATCGTGCGGCACGATGCGCACATACTCGTGCTCCTTCTGCATGATCGCCAACAGCTCCGCCGCAGCGATCGTCGGGGCCTGGATCACGAACGCGTCGACCTCTCGATCTCTCCGCAGGATCGCCACCGCCTCCAGCATCGGCGGAAGCAGGGCATTGACTTCGTGTCGGCGCGACCCGGGCATGAGAGCGATGCGGAGCGGTGCTCCGTGTGGCGCAGGCAATCCTGCCTGCGCGGCACTCAGCTCATCGATGAGCGGGTGTCCCACATAAGTCACCGGAACATTGTGCTGGCGGTAGAAATCTTCCTCGAACGGAAAGATCACCAGCATCTGATCGACGTAGCGGGCTACCTGCTTGACGCGTCCGCGGCGCCAGGCCCACAACTGCGGCGAGATGTAGTAGATGACGCGGATTCCCAATGCCTTGCAGCGCCGGGCCAGGCGCAGATTGAAATCGGGATAGTCCACGAGCATCACCGCGTCGGGGCGCTCGCGCCGGATCGTCTCTACCAGCTCCTTGAAGATCCTTCGGAAGGTTGGCAGATGCCGGAGCACGTTGAACAACCCGACGATTCCCATCTCCCTGGCGTGATGCAGCACGCGCATTCCCTCCCCCGCCAGCAGATCCCCTCCGATGCCGAACGTTTCCAGATGGGGATCGAGGCGTTTCAGATGGCGAACCACTTCGGCGGCGTGCAGATCGCCGGAGGCCTCGCCGGCGACGATGGCCAGCTTCATGGCCGCCCCCCGGCCATCGGTTGCTCAGTTGCTGAGTTGCTCGGTTGCTGCGAATACGGTTGCCGAGCAACCCA
>QHVS01000340.1 GCA_003223635.1 Acidobacteriota bacterium
GATCGCGAGGGGCATCGACTGGGGATTTCTCGAACAGGCGACCTATCGGGCGACACATCCCGACTACCCGCCGCTGGTTCCACTCTGTTTCGATTTCTTCGCTCTCGTCCGCGGCGCCTGGAACGATCAGGCTTTCGGCTTGATCAATGTGGCCTTCGCCGGGGCTCTGCTTCTCATCGTGTACCGCGTCGCGCGCGAAGAAACGTTGTCGCCGCTGGCCGCCGCCGCGGTGACATTCGCCATGGTGCCGCTCGCGGCAGTTCCGTGGATCGGGATCGGCGAAGGGCCTTTCGTGGCCTACGCCACTGCCGGCCTGCTGTTGATGCGGCGAAACGTCACCGCCGCTGCCGTGATGCTCGGGCTCGCGGCCTTCACGAAGAATGAAGGGCTCACTCTGATCGTGGCGGCAGCGATCGCCCTAACCGTCGTCGGACGAAGGCGGGATGTCATCCGGCTTTGGCCCGCGATTGCGATCCCGGCGCCGTGGCTCATCGCGCGGGCGATGCATCGCCTGCCGATGGACATCGTCACCGCGGGTTTTTTCAGCCGCATCGCCGAGCGGCTCGCCAATCCTGCGCCGCTGGTGCAGGCGCTTCAGCAGGCGTCACTGGGCAAACATCTATTGTGGATCGCGTTGCTGTTGGGGATCGTGATCGCAGCGCGCGTGTTGTGGGTGCGCGAGCGGTTCGTCCTCATCGCGCTCGCTCTGCAACTCGTCTTCTACGTCGTGGCCTACTTGGCCACACCGCACGACATCGCCTGGCATGTTCGCTGGTCGTGGGATCGCCTGGTATGGCACCTCATGCCGGCGTTGACCGCAGTGGTGCTTACGTCCTTGGCGAAGCTTGCTGTTCCTGCGGAGCGCTGACCGGAACCGTCGCGACGCGTTCTTCCGGTTTCTTGCGCATGTCGAGAAACAGCAGGCCGATGCCGATGCAGATCGCCGAGTCGGCGATGTTGAACGCCGGCCAGTGGTGAGCCTGACCGCCCCAGTTCATATAGACATCGAGAAAATCGACGACGTAGCCCAGCCGGAAGCGATCGATGAGATTGCCGATCGCACCGCCGAGGATGAGATGCAGCCCGACTTGCAGGAGACGATCGGTGACCGCGGTGCGGAACGCGTACGCCACGACCACGAAGAAAACGCCGATGGCCCCGATGTTGAGCAGCAGCGGCACGATGTGCGACTCCGCGTTCGCCCCGATGCCGAACGCCGCGCCCGTGTTGCGCACGTGCACCAGTTGAAAGACGTTTGGAATGAGCGAGACGGTCTCCCGAACATCGATGTGCGTGGCCACCAGCCACTTCGTCCAGGAATCGATCGCGATCACGGCTGCAGCAAGAAGAAGATAGGGAAGGCGTTTCAAACCAGGACCTTTCGCTTTTCGCCGATCAGCTTGTCCAACTCCAGCCGGAGCCGGCCGAGAATCTCATCGTACGTGAAATGTCCGAGCGATTGGGTTCCTCGCTTCAGGTTCACGAAGCTCGGCGCGCACCACATGCCGAGATCGGCGTCATCGGTCTCGCCCGGTCCGTTCACCCGGCAGCCCATCACGGCGATGGTGATGTCGTGCTCCTTCGCGTAACGGGTGATCTCCTTCACGTTCTGGGCGAGATCGATGAACGCCTCGTTTTCCACGCGCGAGCACGACGGACAACTGATGATGTTCAGTCCCTTGTGCTCGAATCGGGGCACGGAACGGAAGCGGCCGTTGTGGATGTCGTCGAGAATCTGGCGGCCCACGGCGATCTCTTCCCCTTTCCGCTCGAAGGGCAGCGTGAGAGAGACGCGGATGGTGTCGCCGATGCCGCGGGTGATGAGCTGCTCGAATGCCACCCGCGTCTTGATCACGCCATCGGGCGGCATGCCCGCTTCGGTGACGCCCAGGTGAAGCGGAATGTCAGGGCGCCGCTCGGCGAAGAGGACGTTGGCGTCGATCACTTTGTTCGGATCGGAGTCCTTGAGCGAAACGCAGTATTGATCGAAGCCGAGATCGTCGAGCATCACCGAATGCTCCAGCGCCGACTCGACCATCGGCGTGATGGAGTCATCCTTTGAAACCTTGTCGAGCTTTTCCGGATCGACCGAGCCGGCGTTGACGCCGATGCGCATCGCGCACCCGTGCTGGCGGGCGATCTCGACGAGGTAACGCACCTTCTCTCGAACCGGCTTTTCGCGTTCCAGGTGATAGAGGTGCCCCGGGTTGTAGCGAAGCTTCTGGACGAACGGAGCGACCTTCTCCGCCAGTCGGTAATTTTCCTGAAGATCGACGACCAGGTTCGCGTTCGGCCGCGCCTGGCGCACGACTCCCAGCGCGGCAACATCCTTCGGATTGTCGACAGCGATGCGGATCACATCGGCGCCGGCCTCTTCCAGCAGCTCGACCTGGCGGATGGTGGCGTCGATGTCCTGCGTTTTGGTGGCAGTCATCGACTGAACGGCGATCGGATTTGAGCCACCGATGCGCACGTTCCCGATCCGGATCTCGCGAGAGTTTCTCTCCGTCACGCGGTGTTCCTAACGCTCCACGCTGCTAAAGATTCCGTTCCGGCGAGGAGGGCGGAAATCGGCTACACTGAATTCTCCCCCGCGCAACAAAGAGAGGGAGCGAGAAGGTCGGGTTCCATGGCGGAAGACGAATCCCCGCGCTCGCGCCGCACCCTGCGGCGGGCGCTGCTTGCGGCGGGCCGCGCGGCGGCGCTGATCGCCATCGTCACCGGCATCAATGGCCTCATCGCTCCGAATCGGCCGATCTGGGGCTACGCCGTCGCGGTATTTCTCGGCGGGATCGCCAGCGGGCTGCTCACCGCGGTGATCGCCGGCGTCCTGGCCCTCATCG
>QHVS01000339.1 GCA_003223635.1 Acidobacteriota bacterium
GTCTTCGCCGGCATCGAATGGGGGACGGCGTCCGTCCTGGGCGCGACTCTGGAGAGAATCCGCTCCGCCGATTTCACGCTGGCGGTCCTCCCCGCTCACGCCGACATCGACGTAGTGGAAGATCTCCGCCGCTACGCCGGCGAAGGCGCCACTGACGGCGAGCTGCCGCGCCTCCTGCGGGAGTGGGGGTGGGCGGCGTGAGCCAAGAATGCAGAATGCCTTCGGAACAGCCATGAAAATCCTGACGTCCGACCAGATGCGCAATATCGACCGGCGAGCCACCGAGCGCTTCGGCGTTCCGTCGATGGTGCTCATGGAGAACGCGGCCATTGCCGTCGTCGACGCGATCTTCGAGCATTACGCCGACGCTGACCGCATCTCCATCTTTTGCGGGCCGGGAAAGAACGGCGGCGATGGTTTGGCCGTGGCCCGTCATCTTCAGGGCCGTGGGATTGTGACGTCGCTCTTCATCGCCGGAGATCGACGCAAGTACGTCGGCGATGCCGCGGCGAATCTGACCATCTGCGAACGGCTGGGCATTCCGATGTACGACATCGTCGATTCCGATTCGCTGGAGAACGCCCTGATTCACGCCGGGGATGCCGACGTCATCGTCGACGCCGTCTTCGGCACGGGCCTGAACCGGGCGCCGGAAGGGATCTTTGCCGAGGTGATCGACTCGATGAACGAGATGGCGTTGCCGACGGTGAGCGTCGACGTGCCGAGCGGCGTAAACGCCTCATCTGCGCAACCGTTCGATCCGCATGTCGAGGCCGCGGTCACCGTCACCTTTGCCGCGCCGAAGATTTGCCATGTCTTCGAGCCGGCGGCGGTGTCGTGCGGCGAAGTGATCGTCGCCGAGATTTCGATTCCCAGGGCCGCGATTGAAGACGAAGGCGTGACGCTCGCGCTCACAACGCCGGCCGACGTCCGTCCGCACATCGCGCCGCGCCTGGCCGGTACGCACAAGGGAACGTACGGCCATGTCGGCATCGTCGCCGGATCGTTCGGACGGAGCGGAGCGGCGGTCATGTGCGCTCGCGGCGCGATCCGCGCTGGCGCCGGCCTGGTCAGCGTGGCTACCGATCCGGAAGCCGCACGGCTGGTCAACGCCGGATCGATCGAATCGATGACGTTCCCCATCGAGCTCACCGCGTCGCTGCCGGAGGTGACTGAGTTTCTCAAGGGAAAGTCGGCCGTGCTCATCGGCCCCGGATTGCGGGACGACTCGGAGAGCTACTCGTTCGTCGTCACTCTCGTCCGCTCCATCGAGCAGCCGCTGATCATCGATGCCTCGGCGCTCAACGCATTTGCCGGGCGGGCCAGAGACATCAATCCGAACGGACGGCCGCGCATCATCACCCCACACCCGGGCGAGATGGCGCGCCTCCTGGGGCGGCAGACGAAAGAGATCACCGCCGATCGCATCGACGTGGCCCGAGAAGCGGCGCGCATCTGCAACTGCATCGTCGTGCTGAAGGGATTCCAGACTCTGATCGCCGATCCGGAAGGTCACGTCAACGTGAATCCGACGGGGAATCCCGGCATGGCCAGCGGCGGAATGGGCGACGT
>QHVS01000021.1:0-9782 GCA_003223635.1 Acidobacteriota bacterium
GACGCTGGATTCATCTGCTATCGGCTGGAGAACAGCCGCTGGCACAAGCGTTCAGTCTTCCTGCCCGAACAGCCTCAGGTCGGCTTCACCGTGGCCCGCTGGTCGGAAAGCGAGGACATCAAGCGTCTCTGTCAGGTCTACGAGGCTTCCGATGAGGAGGGGCGTCGCCTGATCCGGCTGTTCGCTGAGCTGAGCGTCAGCGATGTGCTGGAGATTCCTCCGCGAGTGGCACGCTGACGCTCCGGTTCGCCTCGGCCACCGGGAGCGTGAAGTAAAATCGCGTTCCCTTCCCCGGCTCGCTCTCCACCCAGATCCGACCGCCGTGTGCTTCGACGATGCCTTTGGCAATGGGCAATCCGAGTCCGGCGCCCATGCGCTCGGCGCGTTTGGCCTGCCAGTACGGATTGAAGATGTCGCCGAGGTGCTCCTGCGGAATCCCAGGCCCGCTGTCGCTCACCATGAACAGCACTTCAGAGTCTTGTGTCTCGGCGCCGAAGCGGATCGTGCCGCCGCTCGGCGTGAACTTCATCGCGTTCCCGATCAGGTTCGACAGGACTTGCAGAATGCGATGGCGATCCGCGTACACAGGCGGAAGGTTTTCTGCGGCCTCGTATTGCAGCGAGGTGCCGCTCGTGGCCGCCTGCGCCTTGAACAGCTCGTAGGTCTCGCTGAGCAGCGGTTCCACCTCCACCGCCGCTGGCTCGATCGGCAGACGCTTGCCGCCTTCGAGCCGCGTCACGTCGAGGAGATCCTCGATCAGACGCCGCATTCGCTGCGCGGAGAGATCGATGATGTCGAGCTGCTCGCGATCTTCTCCGGAGGTGCTCCCCGACGTCTGGAGCAGCGAAGTGGCGAGGGTGATGGCATTGAGCGGATTGCGAAGATCGTGAGAGACGATGGCCAGCACCTCTTCCCGCGCTCGCAACGCCTGCTGTGATTCAAGATAGAGGCGTGCGTTGTCGATGGCCAGCGAGCCGTGACGCGCCAGCTCAGCGGCCAGCGCGGCGTCTTCGCGGGTGAAGACCTGTCCGACAGGAGCGGCAGCGGTGACCACGCCGAGAATCTCGCCGCGACTCACCAACGGAACGGCCAGCAGGGATCGCGGTTCGTCGGCATCCGACCCTGTGAGATAGCGAAGAAGCGGCGAGGATGCGCCGATCGCTTTCACTTCCCGCTCGCTCATCACGCGCATGAGCGCTTCCGGGACGTCGGTGATGATCGTATCGATCGTACGCGACAACTCGGCAGCCCGCGCCGGGTCGCGATGCGCCACAGCGACGCGGCGCAATGTGCCGTCCGGATCGTGCAGATCGATCGCGCAGATCTCCGCGAGGTTCGGCACGAACAACTTGGCCAGCGTGGTCACCGCATGCGCCAGGTCGAGCGATGAAGCCAGCTCCTGCACGGCGGCGGCGAGAAACGCGGCGCGGCGTTCTTCGCGCTCGGCCGCGTCGCGCGCGCTCTGCGCGTCCGCTGCAATTTGCTCCGCCTCCTGCCGCCGGCGCATGGCCTCGCGAGCCAGAAGGCGCATCTGCCGACCCAGTCCGGCGACGAGAAGCGCCGACGTGAGAGCCAGCAGAGACAGGATGATGGTCAGCACAACGTTGATGCGCTCCACGTCGCGAATCTTCGTCAGGCGATCCTCGATCGCCCGGTGAATCTGGTTCTCCAACTCCGAAGCAGCGAGGAGGGCCTGCTCGTACGACGGATGCTGCTCGAAGAGACGGCTGGTGAAGACCTCGGCCGGAAGTTGATGGGCGAGAAATTCGCTGCGATCTACTCCGGAGTGCCAGATCTGCATGGCTGCCACGAGGCGCTCTCGGTCGCGGCTGACGTCGGGACTGAGCTGCGGAGCCAGTCGGCCGAGGGCCTCGTCATCGCTGCGTTCTTCGAGGATCAACTGGTCATATTGGCGGCGGTACTGCTGCTGCCCGGTTACCTGGAAGGAGATTACCTTGTCGGGTTCTGCAGAGAGGTTGTTCTGGATCCGGTTGGCTGCGCTGCGAGCCGGCTCTGCGGCGATCGTGATCTCGTGCCGCATGCGGGCCGTTCTTGTGGCCACAACGATCGGCAGAACCAGCAGCGACAGCAGAGAAATAATGATGAACGTGACGGGAAGCACCGTCGTCCAGTTGCTCTCCGGACCGACCCGCCAGACGCTTCGCCGTTCGGTGGCCAACAGGACATAGGTGCAGCAATATGCTTGCCTTCACCGGCATGCCATACTTGCGTCCTGCATGGTCGGTAGTGACAGGCGCGAGTTTCAGCGCCTCAGTCTGGCGAAACCAATCCTGGGACTCCTCGACGGTCAGAACGCGCTGATCCTGGACGTAGGAGTCGGAGGAGCCTTCATCGAACACTACGGAATGTCGCTGCCGGGACAGCGGCACAAACTGCTCTTCAAATGGAAGGGCGAGGATGTCGAGTTCGTCGCCGAAGTCGCTCGGTCCAACGTGGTGCGCACCAGCGGGCCGATGAGCGTTTCCCAAAGCGGCCTTCGTTTCGTGCAGGCGATCGGCAAATCGGAAAACCGTCTGCAAGACATGATGGCTACCTTCGTCGGGAAGATCCTCGCCGCGCAGAAAGCGAACGCGATGGCCACCGATCCTGGCGATACGACGCTCCAGGAACTCGGCGGGGCGCGCCGCTCCCGCGCCCGCGGATACATTACGTATCGCCTGCTGAAGAATGGCGCGTGGATCGTGCAGCCTTCCTCTTCGCCCGTGCAGCCGCAGGATGGATTCACCGTCGCCTCCTATGAAGATGAGGATGAGTTGGAAGTATTGCGCGATACGTACGAAGCGGCCGATGAAGAAGGAAGGCGGCTCATCCGGCTGGTGGGTGAGCTCAGCGCGCGCACGGTGAAGAAGACGTAATCTGGAGTGCAGTGGCCACGCCGCCGCTCTTCATGGATCCTGAATTCACCCGCATCCTGCTCAAGGTAGCGATCGTCGGCGGCGCGATCGGCATCATCGGAGCGGGATTGCTCGTCCTCGCTTTTCGTGCCTTCGCTCGCCCGCGCGACATTCGGCCGTTCGTCCTCATCGCCGCTCTGCTCGGATTCGTGCTGCTCTGTTGTGTGCTGCTGCTGGGCCTTTCATTCATCCGATGAGTCAGGCCTGAATCCGAGCTCACGAAGGATGGCCTTCGTGTGCTGACCGAGCGCCGGCGGGGGCGAGCCGAGCGGAGGTCGTCGACCGTTCGATCGCACCGGATAACGCACGGCTTCATACGGCCCGATCTTCGGATGTCGAACGCGGCCGACAAGGGCGCGACCGCCTGGCGTGCGCAGCGCCTCGCGCACTCCCCGCACCAGCGACGCTGGGATTCCGTTGATGCGACAACGGGCCACCCAGCGCGATGCCGGCGCCGCGCGAAACTCTTTCTCCAGGGCGCGGAGCAAAGGTCCGCGGTTCTTGACGCGATCGGCATTCGTGCCGAAGAGCGGATCCGCGGCCAGATCGGGACGGTGCAGCACGCGCGTGCAGAGAAGCTGGAAGTGGCGATCGGTGCCCGCACCGATGGCGAAGGGGCGATCGTTTCCATGAAAGATCTGATAGGGAACGATGGACGGATGCTCGTTACCGTGGCGATCGGCGTCTTTTCGGGTCAGCAGCACGTTTTGCGCGACGTTCACCAGCGACGCGATCGTCGCGGCGAAAAGAGATACCTCGAGAGTCGCGCCGCGGCCCTTCCGCTCGCGCGCGAAAAGCGCGGCGCAGATCGCTCCGAATGCGTAGTGCGCGGTGAGCACGTCGGCCAGGGCCACACCGACCTTCGTCGGTCCGCCATCCGCCGTGCCGGTGATCGACATCAGCCCCGACTCCGCCTGAGCCAGCAGATCGTAGCCGGGCACGTTCGCTTCATCCGTGTCGGCGTCGTATCCGGAGATCGTGCAGTGCACGAGGCGCGGATTGATGCGCCGTGGATCGGGAAACCGAAGCGACTTCTTCTGCGCAGGAAGGAAATTGTCGACGATGACATCGGCTCGTTCGATGAGCCGCCGGACGACCTTCGCCCCCGATTTCAAATCGAGCGCCAGCGATTCCTTGCCTCGGTTGATCGACAGGAAGTACGCGCTGACGCCCCGCACGAAGGGCGGACCCCAACGGCGAGTCTCATCGCCACGATCAGGCTCCTCGACCTTGATTACGCGCGCACCGGCATCGCTCAGCAGTTGCGTACACAGCGGACCGGCCAGAATCCGTGAAAAATCGACGACCAGAATTCCATGAAGCGGGGAAGAAGAAGGAGAAAATTGCCGTTTGGTCATATATCTCGTATACCATGCGTTTTTCCCTGGCGCTGGCCCGAACGTCGCAACACCTCACCTGAGGACCTACCAATGAAGCTTCTGCTGATCAATCCCCGTTTCCCGGAGAGTTTCTGGAGCTTTAAGTGGGCTGTCGATTCCGTACTGCCGGGAAAGCGAACGGTCAATCCGCCGCTCGGGCTCGCCACCGTCGCCGCGCTCTCGCCTCCTGAATGGGAAATCGAGATCATCGACGAGAACATCGAATCGATACCGCTCCGGCCGGTTGCCGACATCATCGGCGTCTGCGGCATGGGCGTTCAGTTCCCACGACAGAAGGAAATGCTCACCTACTACCGCAACCTCGGCTATTACGTGGTGGCCGGGGGCAGTTACGCGTCTCTCTGTCCGGAGCGATACGAAACGCTGGCCGACAGCGTGGTGGCCGGTGAAGCGGAGTACATCTGGAAGCAGTTCTGCCGCGACTACGAGGCCGGTTCGCCGAAGCATCTGTATCAGGAGAGCGGCGTGGTCTCTCTGGCCGACTCGCCCACTCCGCGCTTCGATCTACTGAAACTCGATCGCTACACGAACGTGAGCCTGCAGTTTTCGCGCGGCTGTCCGTTCCGCTGCGAGTTCTGCGACATCATCATCATGTTCGGGCGGAAGCCGCGTACGAAGTCGTGCGAGCAAGTCGGCCGCGAGCTCGACGCGCTGCGAGCCGTCGGCGTCCAGAACGTCTTCTTCGTCGACGACAACTTCATCGGCGATAAGAACGTGGCCAAGGACCTGCTGCGCTTCCTCCGCGACTACCAGCGCGATCACCGCTACACATTCCAGTTCGGAACCGAGGCGTCATTGAATCTGGCGCAGGACGCGGAGCTGCTGACGCTTTTCCCGGAAGCGAATTTCGCCTGGGTCTTCATCGGCATCGAATCGCCGGACGAAGAGAGCCTCAAGGAGACGAAGAAGACGCAGAACACGCGCGAGGACATTCTCACCTCCGTGCGCCGCATCTACTCGCACGGGATCGACATCTTCGCCGGCTTCATCATCGGGTTTGACAACGACACCATGTCGACGTTCGACCGGCAGTACCGGTTCATCGTCGACTCGGGCATTCAGGTAGCCATGGTCGGACTGCTCACCGCGCTGCCGAAGACGCCGCTGTACGAACGACTGGCCGGCGAAGGACGACTGCTGCCAGGAGCGGACGGCACGGATAACACTTCAATCGGCACCAACTTCGTCCCAAAGCAGATCGAGTACAACACACTGGTGCGCGAGTATCGTCATCTATACGATCGCCTGCTCAGCCACCGAACTATCGCCGACCGCATTCAAAACAAGATCCTCCACATCGGTGCGGCGCAATATCGATCGCTCTATCCGATGCGCCAGCAGGTTGGCATCCTCGCGCGATTCGCATGGAAGGGTCTGCTGCGTGGCGGCCCCTCGCGGATCCTGAACTTCGCGCGCTCCCTGCGCGGAGCACGACTGGAGCAGATTCCGTTGATCGTCAGCGACTGGATTGCCGCGCTCTCCATGAAGGAGTTTGCCCAGAGGCATCTTCTGGTCGGCAACGAAGCGCGGCAAGGCCTGCTGCACGACCGCTTCGAAGCAATTCAGCGGCGCTTCCGGAAGTACGTGCAGGACGGCCTGGTGCAGATCTCGCTCGACTCGGATCGGCCCACGCCGCATGTCTCGCTGCGTCTGGAAGGTTCCGTCGACCAGGCGTTTTATCGGAAGGCATCGCGCGCGCTGCGAGATCTGCTGGACAACACCACGTCCACAGTCACGCTGCACGTCAGCCAGTTTCAAGAGGAGCAGAGCCAGCACTGGCAGAGATTGCTCCGCCGCCTGCAGAGCAACGGCGACCGGATCTACATCTCAGCCAGCGAGAAGCTGAAGGACTTCCTGGAAGTCGATTCCTCGGTCTTCAACCTTGTGTTGGAGCCAGCTTAGCTAGAGCTACCGGTAGGTCTGCTTCAGCGCATCGAGATCCGCCAGAGTCCGCCGGAGGATATTGACCACCTTGTGAACCTCGCTGCCATAGAGCCGCAGTTCGGCGTCGCAGTCGGTCATGCCGTAGACCGCCTCATCTTTTTCCAGGCGTTCACGCTCGAAGCGGAGCCGCTCGACCAGCTCCTCGATTTCAGTGATCAGGACGAAGTTGACGTCTTTCTCGCCGAGGTACCGCTTGCATTGCGGACAGTAAATGGAGCGGTCTTCGGACGTCTCCACCAGTTCGAAAACGAACTGTCGTTCGCACTGCGGACACTCGAACACTTCGGGTAGCACGGCATGAACCTCTGCGTTGATTGTGCCACCGTTTGCGCGGAATTCACTGCTTGACCGAGGCGTTTGGCCGCGTGTAGCATCGATGGCCCACCTCGGTGCGCAACCCTGCGCACAACTCATTGCTGGGA
Organism: Acidobacteriota bacterium; assembly: GCA_003223635.1. GTDB lineage: Bacteria > Acidobacteriota > Thermoanaerobaculia > Gp7-AA8 > Gp7-AA8 > QHVS01. The sequence goes on from QHVS01000021.1 coordinate 6,682, forward strand.
GGTCGTTCAACGGTAGGACAGCGGGCTCTGGACCCGCGAATCGGGGTTCGAATCCCTGCCTCCCAGCCAAACTCCTGCGCTCGCCTCGAGTATGCATTTTCTTCTGAGAAACGTCCGCCTTGGACTCGTAGTCTCTGCGGCGCGATTACTTCTCAAATCGCAAACGGACGGCGCGTGATCTGCCGATCACGGCAATGGGGATCGAGTTGAATGCGGGAACTTGGCAGGAAGAATCGAACGCTCGGGGCATGGTCGTCTTCGACAAACCTGCTCGCTGATCGAACGCCCGCGGAGAGCGCTACGAGCGCCCAGCGAATCCGATCCCCATCAGGTCGTCGTCGTCGGGCCTGGGCTTCACGTCCGGACGCGGAGCGCGGGCGATGGCGTGGTCCGGCAAGTCGCTTTGGACCGAGACGTCCATGCCGACGAGCGCGTGGGCACCGACTCGGCGGCCCTCGCCGATGCTCGCATTCACGCCAACCCATGCTTCGGTCGCGATCACGGAGTGGCCGGCAAGGATGATATGTGCGGTCAGGCTCGCATTTTTCTCGATGCGCACGTTGTGGCCCACGCAGACGTAGTCGCCGAGCTTCGCGTAGTCCTCGACGATCGTCGGCACGATCGTCCCCGCAGCCACTGACGCCAGCGGGCCGATGGCGACGTGGGCACCGATGATCACGCCGCCGAGGTGCGGCATGCGCGTCTTGTTGCCCTTTTCGTCGCGAACGAAGCCATAGCCATCGTGGCCGAGGACGCTGTTGGCGTGGATGACGCTCTCCTCGCCGATCGTGACGCGCGGGTGCAATCGCACGCCCGAGCGGATGATCGATCCACGTCCAATCCGGACGTCAGGACCGATCATGCAGAACGGCTCGATGAGGACGTCGTCGCCGATCTCCACGTCGCCTTCGATCACGGCGAGCGGCGAGATGACCGCGCTCGGCGCGATCACGCGGGCCGTCACGAGCGGCGGCTGACGACGCTCCGCGCGGATGAATCCCAGAACGCGGGAGATCGCGGCGCGCGGATCGGAGGACTCGATCACGACGCAATCGCTGTCGAGCGTGAAGCCCTTCGGCGCGATGGCGATGCACCCGCGCCGCGTGGCGAGAGAACCGCGAACGGCAGCCGGCACCACCTTGTAATTGACGAAGAAGAGACAGCAATCCTCGACCGTGTCGAGCGTCGCCACGCCATCGACAACACGGTCCCCGTCTCCCGGCGCTCCGATTGCGCGGCGGATTTCCTGCTCGTGAAGCGTCGCTCGGATCATGTCAAACGCCCTCGGTGCGCCGGCGCTCGTAGTAAGCGGCGAGGGCATCGACGAATGCGTCGTAGCGATCGGTCACTGCCTGCACCTCGCGCGACTCGAATTCGCGGATCATGGCCACGTAGTCGTCCTGAGGATGCAGCCACGAATGCGGATGCGCGAGCAGGCAGAGATTGCGGTTCTCCTCAAGCGCGGTCTCGAACGTGAACCGCCGCCACATCATTGCGCTGTCGCTGACATAGAGCAGGTCGTGCTCGCGGATCACCGCGCGGACGTCGACACACGGGGCGTGTCCGGCCGGTAGCGTCACCGTCGCGACCCCGGCATTGACGACATCGTGTTGTGAAAACGACCGGATGGGTGCGCCGATGAGCTTGCTCAGGATCTGCAGCCGGAACGCCACCTCCTCGCCGATGTCGTCATGGACCGCGTTCCCGATGGCGAAGTGCAAGCCGATCTCGTGTCCGAGCTCGTGAATGCTGCGGAGCTGGCGGATCACGCCGGGTTGCAGCGGGTTGTAGAACTGGCCGTCGACGAGCACATGAAACGTCGACGTCACTCCGGCTGCGTGCTCGAGTTCCGCCATTTCCAAGGAGTGATGCGGCGCGAAGTCGATGTCGTGACGCAGCGCGATGTAGCGCTCCGGCAGCGCCGAAGCGGATAAGAAGTCGCGAAACTGCACGAACGAAAAGCCGCGCGCCTTCGCATGAACGAGGAAGCGGATGTAGAGATCGTGCGACAGACGACTGAGCACGAATCGAGGCGGCGTACGCATCAGACGCTCCGGTTGCACGATTCTCGCGACTCCCGCAGACACGACTTGCCGAAAGTTACCGCGTTTCCGGGATCGAATGCCAGAGCTCACGCGACCGCGTGCTCGCCGAGTCAGCCGAACCCGCGGCACGATCCCCACCGACAGGAATTGCTGCAATAGCTTGCCTCACCCGGCGAGCACTGCGGTTCGATACTCGTCCAGTACTCCCAGCTACGGCGCACGGTGCGGTGCGTAGGTTGGCAAAGCCTCCGCCGCGAGTTCTGACCCAGGAAGCGCGACGCCTGATGCTCACGGCCATGCTCGATACGGGCGCCGCGGGCCGGCGCGTCGGCTACTCGACCGCAGCACAGTTCACGCGTTTTTTGCAGATGTAGAACATAGGGGACGAGGCGGGGTCGGTGGGCGCAATCGCAGTGCCTCGTGCCGTCTTGATTAGTTGAAATCCTGCGTTGCGCACCATTGTCTGCACGATTCGATCGGTGCTGATGTGGACGTATTGGTGTTGCTGGGTGCCGGCCCATGCGGTTTTGATCATCGGGTCGTCGGTCTCGGTGAGTCGATCGAAAAAACGATCGCCAAACTCCTCCTCTTGGATTGGCCACCCGAGTGGTTTAAGCACGTAGTATTTCATCCATTGCTTAATCCAGAACGGCGCAGGCGTCAGTTTGAAGTTGCGCGTGTGCGTGGTGAAAATATAATGACCACCAGGCCGAAGAACACGATGGATTTCGCTGAGTGCAGCGGCACGATTTACTCGTCCTGGAATTTGCGCCCAGCCGTTGAACGAGAACAAGGCATTATCAAAGGACTCGTTGTGATACCGCAGGTGCGTCGCATCACCAACCTCATAGTTGATCGCCAGTCCCTGCTGAGAGGCAATACTCCGCGCGGTGTCAATCATTGCCGGAGTAATATCAACGCCGACGACATCGTAGCCCTGCTGGTACAAAGGAATGGTTGTCCTGCCCGTCCCGCAACCAACGTCGAGGACGCGGCTACCCGGCTGAAAGTACATCCTGATAACAACCGCTTCACTCGGCCACAGACCCCGCCGCG
>QHVS01000021.1:9811-20562 GCA_003223635.1 Acidobacteriota bacterium
AACTGAACTCGCTGATCACGTGCTCTCGTAACTGCTTACTTTTCGGAGCCATGGTTCATCAAATCCCGTGGTATGGCATGCTAGTTATGAAAGTTTGCACGGTCCAGCGTCTTTTGTGTCCTCGCAGACGTGTTGCAGTCGTACTTAGGTAATCAGTATGGCGGTTAGATAATTGTCCCTGCCTCCCATCCACGGTTTTCGATCTTTGTTAACCACGGATTGAGCGAGCACGTTCAAGGGAATCGAAGTGCAGCTCATGAAAGGGAAACGTCGACGCCCCCGTCCTGTCCACGATTGGCGACCGCGCTCGGGTGCTTTCCTGCGAATGTCATGCGCTGTGTTGATCGCGCTCTTGACATCCAGCCGAGGGCAGGGCGCTATCCCCGCCTCCCAGCGAGACTCCCAGGCCTGGTTCCCTTTCAACAACGACCTCGCGCGGAGCATCGTCTACACTTTCTGAGTGCGGGTACTGCCACTACTCCCACTGCCGTTAGTCGCAGTGGTCACTTGTATCGCGCTCGCTCTGCGCCGCACGCGGTGGTCGGAGACCGCGTTTCGCGCGAGCCGCTGGACCTACGCGATCGTGTTCCCGTTGTCGCTGCTCTACTTTCCGCTGAAGGCGGGCGGAGTGCGGCCCGTGGAATGTGAATGGACGTTCAGCGCCGCTCTTGCCGTCTACTCGCTGCTCAATATCCAGCACACCGCGGGGTTCGCGATCTTCTTCATGCTCTCCGTCGCGCAGCTTCCGAAAGTCAAGCATGCAATAGCGTGGTCGTTCCTCGCGTGTTTCGTGATGGGATTTCTCGTCGAGATCGCCGAGGGCGCGACGGGGATCCACCACTGCAGGATGCGCGATCTCATCCCCGACATGGCCGGCGCATGCGTCGGCGCAATCACCGTATTGATCGTGCGGCGGCTCGCCGCGTTGCGAACGCGGGCGGGAAACGAAGCGTGACGGCAGCCCGCTGCGCGATCGTGGTTCTCCGCGCCGCAGTCGCGTGCGTATCCGCCACACAGCTGCGCGGGCCAGGGTCGCAGTTAGATAATTGTCCCTGCTTCCCAGCCACGCTCAGCGCGGGAAACACATCATCGAACGGGCGCGGCTTCTCGCGAGTCTGAAGCCGGCGACGTTGATCGGCTCTCCGCCGCTCCGATCGGGATCAGCAGCAGGCCGAGGTAAATCATCTCCCGCAGGCGGAAGAGCGTGCCGAAGTTGCTGACTGAATAGAGCAGCGGTGCAAGGACGATCAGCATGGTCAGCAGCACGAGCCATGTGAGCGGGTTGCGCCAGGCCAAAGCAGCGCGCGCGGCGAAGACGCCCCGAAGCGCGAAGATCAGCACCAGGTCGAAGATCAGCGTGTCGAACTCGGCGAACCACAGCAGCCCGCGGCCGCCGCCGATATCGAAGAGGCCGAGGCGCTCGCCGATACCGCGCGGGAAGACCAGCGCCGCGGCGCCGGCGAACAGCCGCTCCTGGCGCGACTCCACGCGCGGCGGAGCGGCGCCCGCGGCCGTGACCGGCGGCGACGGGAAGACCTCGCGGATGATCTTCCAATCGCCGTTCGGAAAACGGCGCAGGGTCATCGTGAACACGCGCGTCAGCGCGTATCCCGCGGCGGTCGTCGCGTCCCACCGTCCGCTGAGCGAGGCCATGTCGCCCGCGCCGTCGAGCCGCAGGCCCGTGATCCGCAGGCTGCTCAGGGTGCGGCAGGCGCGGCCATGCTCCTCGGCTGCCCGCTCCCATCCGTGCATGACCGTCGTGCCCTCGACGATCTCGAGCTCCGGCGACCGCCAGTAAAGGTCCATGGCCCGCACGACGTCGTAGCGATTCCACGCCGCAACCTGCTTGTCGAGCAACGCCCGGATCCTCGTTGCATCCGCCTCGGTGAACTGCCGTGGCGGCGCGGGCACAGGTGGCGGCTGCGGCGGAATGACCGGGGGCGGCGGCGCGGGCTCGGCGACGGTCATCGTGGCCGGCCGCGACGTCGTATCTGCCATGGTTAAGTGCCGGCTTCTGATCATCGTGCTGGCCGGAGTCGTATCGAATCCGCGCCGCGCCTGCTCGATCGCGGCAAACATCTCCGGTGGCACCTGGCGGAATGAGGCACTCGGTCTCCTGAGCGTGAGCAGCGCCACCAGCGCCGGCGGAATGTACGGCCCGGCACTGAGGACGAGGCTCTGCGTCAGGACGACGATCATCATCGCCGCAGCGCCGAACGAAATTCCTTTTCGCTCCGCCGCGGTGAAGGCGACGATGAGCAGGAAGAGCGATGTGGCGGCGACCAGCGCGCCGGCGAAGTACCAGCGAATCCCGGCGAGGAGGAACAGAACGACAGCGATCAGCGCGCCGGCGGCGGCGCGCCTCCCCCACGTACCGTCCGCGAGCCAGGCGCGCTGCCACGCCGCGCAGGCCACCACGAATGCGACGAACAGCAGTTGAAACAATGAATCCTTGAGTGGCTGCAGGGACCAGAGCACCAGCGATGGTGAGAGACTGATCGCCGCGATCGCCACCGCCACCGGGGTGCGCGTCCGCGGCTGTGCCCGGCCCCATCGCACCAGCAGCGCCATCGTGCCGAGGTAGCAGAAGAGATTCAACAGAAGGCCGACCGATGTTGGGCGGCCGATGAGCGCGATCATGCAGGCCAGAAGCTGGACGTACGACACCGACGCGCTGCCGCGGTCGTAGAAGACGATGGCGCGCAATCCTTTTTCAGCAACTGCAACGGCCTGCGGGAAATAAAACGTCGCATCCTGAGCGAAAACCCAGTAGCCGCCGGCCATCTGCAGTGATCGGAGGACCGGCAGGCGCGTCCACGAAATCCAGAAGAGCGCCTGACCGAGGACCGCGCGCGCGAGGAATCCGGCGGCGACGATCCATTTGAGCCAGCGCTCCGACGGCTCGGCGGCGCGCCACAGGAAGAAGAGCCCGATACCGAAGACAAACAGCAGCAAGCTCCGCAATAACAGGGTGATCATCGAATTCGGGTCGAGGCGCGGCCGGATCGTAGCACGGCATTATTTGGGCCGTTATACTGCGCGCCTTGCTTCAGGCTCCCAGGGTCTCCGTGCTCCTCCCCGTCTGGAATGGCGAAGCATTCTTGGAACAGGCGATGGAGAGCATCCTGCGGCAGACGCTCTCCTCATTCGAGCTGATCGTGATTGATGACGGGTCGACCGACCGGACCGCTGTCATCGCCGAGAAATTTGCGTCCGGCGATAGCCGCGTCCACGTGCTCCGGCGCCCGCATGAGGGGCTTTCGGCGACGTTGAACGCCGGCATCGCGTCGGTGCGCGGCGAGTACGTCGCACGGATGGACGCCGACGACATCAGCGCGCCCGACCGGCTCCAGAAGCAGGTGGCGTATCTCGACGCACGCCCGGCGTGCGTCGCCGTCGGCACGTGGATCGAAGTGGTCGACGAGGCGGCGCGGCATATCGGGCTGAAGACGTTCGTGACGACGCATGACGAGATTTCCGCTGCGCTGCTGCGCTGCGTTTCGCCGATGGCGCATTCGACCGTCGTCGCGCGCCGCGATGTCCTTCGGGGCGCCGGCGGCTACGACGCGCGGCGCTATCCCAGCGAGGATCTCGATCTGTGGTTTCGCCTCGCCGAGAGCGGCGAGCTCGCGAACCTCGGCGAAGCACTGCTGCAGCATCGTCGGCACAAGGTGGCCATCGGCGTATGCGAGCGCGAGAAGATGAAGGCGATGGCGCTCACTATCTGCAACGAGGCGCGGACCAAACGCGGGCTGCGACCCCAGCGAGGCACGCCGATCCTCGCCGGTAGGAACGCGGACGCGCGGTACCACTTCGAGTGCGCGCGCACCGCGCTGATCGCGGGGCCGCGCCTCACCGCCGTCCGCCACGCCGCGGCCACGATCGCCGCCGAGCCGGACCGGCTGTACGGCTACGCCACGCTGCTCGCCTGCGCCGTGCCGAAGCCACTGCTGCGCTTTCTGCTGGATCGGCGCGCGCGTTACCGATGAGCGAACCGTCGGCAATCCGTCGCGCCGTCGAGAAGGGCGTTGCCTATCTCGAATCAGCACAGCTTCCCAGCGGCGAGATCCCGATCGAGACCTCGCCCACCCCTGAAATGAGCGGCGACTGCGTTCGTGAACCGGTTGTATTTCCCGCAGCTCTCGCGGCGCGAGCGTTGTCGATCACATCATCCGCCGCGCGCGTGCGATCGCGCGCCCTCGATTTCCTCCTGCGCGAAATGGATCGCGGCGGTCTGTGGCGTCACCCGTCGAGCGAAAAGCCTGAGCATTACGGCACTCCACTGGATCTCGACGATACTTCCATCGCATCAGCAGCGCTTGCGGCCGCCGGACGACCGTTCCCGAACAACCGCGCCGTGCTGCTGGCGCATCGCGAGCGCAGTGGTCTCTTCCGAACGTGGATCCTGCGGTGGCGTCATCCGCTTTTGCTCTATCGCTTCTTCCGGCTCACCACCTCGACGGTACGCGACGTCGATGCAGTGATCAACGCCAATGTCGTCATCTACCTTGGCATTTGCGAAGAGACTCGACCGGCGATCGAACACATGGTCGCGGTCTTGCGCGCCAACGGCGAGATGATTTCCACCAAATGGTACGAGAGCCGCTTCACCGTCTGGTATTTTTTTTCGCACGCGCTTCGCGCCGTCGCGCCGGAGGCGGGCCAGATGATCGTGCCGCGCATCGAGGCGACGACACCCATCAACGCGCTCGAGCTCGCCCAGGCGACGTCGACGTTGCTGCTGTGGAATCGCGTGCCCGATGTCGGGCCGCTGATCGATGCACAGCTTCCGTCAGGAGCCTGGCCGCGCGCCGGCTTCTATCATATGGGCCGCAGACGAATTGATTCTCAACCGACGCCGCCTTGGTGGGGCTCCGAGGCGTTGACGACGGTGTTCGCGGTCGAAGCGCTGACACGCCGTCTGCTCGTCGACGAGAGCGATGCGATTCGCCGAACGGCGTGAACCACGCGTCGTGGGAAGATCAAGACGTGAACGACCAGAACCACGAGATCCCGCCGATCGCGCACGGCCGCGGTGATGAGCAGCGCAACGGGAAACAGATCGGAATAGAACTCGTGCAGGACGATGAAGAACCGCGGCTTCGGCACGACGATCACCGGCGTCGTTTGCCAGCGGCGAGCGCTGCGAATGGCGTAGAGCATGTACAGCACGAGAAAGGCAGGCGGCCATGCGCTGCGGATCTGCCAGAGCATCGCGGCGAGCGCGCCCAGCTCTAGCGGAAAAACGGCGAACGTGCCGATCACGGGAGCGGCGAGCGGATACCGGCGCGCGAATGTCCAAACGCCCGCCGCCCGATCGTTTCCGACATCGGTCAACTGATGCCAGAGAATGCCGCGCAGACCATACGCAAGCGCCCAGACGGCGACGCTCGCAACCCAGGCTTCACTCACCGCGCGTTGCGCGCCTCGACAGGCGATGAACACCGCTACGAGAGCCGGAAACAGATGCGCCCCGGCAGCGTCGCATAGAACGCCCGGAAGGCCACGCTTCTTGAACCGAAAAGGCGGAAATGAATAGAGAGAGAACGCGAGCCACGTCGCCAGGTAGCACGATAGGAGTTGCACGTCCTCGCGCCAGAGCCAGCCGAAGATGAAGCCGGCGCAGACAGTGGCGGCAAGAACCGCTGCGACGATCGAGCGGGAGCGGTCCGCCACGCGATTTCGTTTCCCCGCCCTGACATCATCCGCGCGGTCCGTGACGTCGTTGATCACACTCGCGTAGGCCGCGGCCGCCGCGACCGAGAGAAGCAGCGCCAACGCATCGGCCCACAGCGAGCTCACCGCGATGTGCAAAACGAGCGCGGTCGCATAGAAGGTCGAGAGAACCGGGACGAGCTTGTACTCCCACCACTCGTCCGCGCGGATGAGGCCGATGAGATCGTGGCGGATGAACCGAGAATAGCGCAGGCGATTGTGATATTGCAGCCGCAGTGAGATTTGTCCTCGTCAGTGGAAATCGGGCCTGGGGCGGCAGTGAGGAGCTATGGAGTGCGACCGCCGCCGTGCTCGCGTCGGATGGGCACAGCGTTACGGTTTTCAAGAGCGGCGTCGACGACTCCGAGCCGCGGATTCGACGTTTGCGCGCTCTCTCCTGCCCCATTCGCGATCTCGCGCGTTTTCCACTCATGCCAAGGCGCCTGTTCGCGCTCGTCCGCTTGTTATCGTCCGGCGCAGCGTACGCGCACGAGATCCTCCGGCTTCTGATCGGCTTGGCGCTTTCGCGCCGGCCGGACCTCGTCGTCGTTTCGCAGGGCGGAAACCATGACGGCTACCCTTTCGCCGAGGTGTGCCGCCGCCTCAACCTGCCCTACGCGATCGTCTCACAAAAGGCGAGCGAGCTTTATTGGCCGGCCGACTGGCAGCAGCAGACCATCGCCGCGGTCTACCGCTCCGCGCGCGCCTGCTTTTTCGTCTGCGAACACAACCGCCGGCTGACCGAGGAACAACTCGGATTCCCGCCGCCGCGCGCGGCGGTGGTGCGCAACCCGTTTCTCGTTCCGTGGGAACCGCGTACGGACTGGCCAGACGATCGGCACGAATGGCGACTGGCCTGCATCGGACGTCTACACCCAAAGGAGAAGGGGCAGGACCTTCTGCTGCGCGTTCTGGCGCGCCGGCGGTGGCGCGATCGCTCGCTGGCGGTCACGTTCTACGGCGACGGTCTGCAGCGCACCAGTCTCGAGCGCATGGCGCACAACCTCGGCCTCGCCAGCGTGACATTCGCAGGCTTCGTGCGCGACGTCCCCGCGATCTGGAGCGGCCACCACGGCTTGATCCTCCCGTCGCGCTGCGAGGGACTGCCGATCACGCTGGTCGAAGCGATGCTGTCCGGCCGCGTGCCGATCGTGACCGATGTCGGCGGCAACGCGGAGGTCGTCGAGGACGGCGCGACCGGCTACCTCGCCGACGCGCCGACGGAGGATGCGCTCGACGACGCGATGGAGCGCGCCTGGAACGAGCGCCACCGGTGGCGTGAAATCGGCGCCGCGGCCGCCGCGCGGATTCGCACACTCATCCCTCGCGAGCCGGAACGCTGTTTCGCCAAACACCTGGTCGAGCTGGTCAGCTCCCTAAACTACGCCGCGAGGCGAACGCAGCGGTTGTAATTTCATCCAGCGCTCCCAACCACCGTCGCCGCGCCACGCATCGATTCGGCCAGCAACCGCGTCGTATTGAACGAAGCACCGCGCAGCTCGTCCGCCCGGTCGTTCGTCTGACGCAGGAAGTCGCCGCCGCCGCGGCTTGTGCCGAGGGGAGCGAGTCCAGCGGTTCGAATAAACCCATCCTCCCGTTCGCGGAGGAAAAAGCAAGAAAGTGCAAGCAACGGCCGCTCTTCGAGACGTACCGTGACGTGGGACATTGCATCGAAAGGGGTGCAACCATGCTCCGCACGAATTCGGCACCGCGGTTCGTAGCGTTTGCAGTTCTCGTCATCACTGCTGCAACGCTTCTCGTTGCCGCCACGGCTCCGTCGTCGCGAAATGCGATGATCAACGCTCTCGGCTCGTCGGATCCGAATCCGATCCTCGGTGACGAAGCGAGGACCTTCGATCGGCTTGTCGGCACTTGGGATGCGGATTTCGGTTTTCCCCGCAAGGACGGAACTGTGCTCCACAAAAAGGGAGAGCTGCACTTCGGCTGGGTGATGGACGGAACGGCCATCCAGGACCTTTGGATCGGTTATCCGACCGAGTCAGGCAAGGAACGCAGTGTCGGAACGACGTTGAGGTTCTTCGACAACCAGATCAGGCAGTGGCGGATCGTGTTCATCAATCCACGATTCAACTATGTCGTCACGGCGCAGGGCCGACGCGACGGAGCGGACATCGTGTTCCACGGAACGGATACCGACGGGCTCCCTCTGCGTTGGACCTTCAGTGAGATCACAGCCGAGTCGTTCCATTGGCAGGGCGAGAAGTCTTACGACAGCGGCAAGACGTGGAAAGTCGAAGAGGACCATCACATGAAACGGCGCTCCTAGACGAGGAGTAGGGAAGATGAAAGAACGTAGGAAGCATCTGTCGGCAATCGCAGTCCTGCTCGCGATCGCAATCGCAGCGAATGCGGAGCACCAAAACGCACCTGCGGCCGGGAGCACGGCCACGTTCGCGCAAATGAAATCGCTCGTCGGCGAATGGACAGCGGTTCAAGACGGCGTGACGGTGACCGAAACCTACAAGTTGACGGCGAACGGCACCGCGCTGATGGCAGAAACGCGGTCGGCGAACGAGCCGGCGATGATCACCATGATCACCGTCGATGGCGATCGGCTGATTGCGACCCATTACTGCATCGCAGGCAATCAGCCGCATATGGTCGCAACGGCTCCTGACGACCTTCACAAAGGCGTCGCGTTCAGGTTAGATCGAGTGACGGGAATGAAGACGGCCGATGACTGGCACAACACGGGAATCACGATCACTCTGGACGATTCCAACCACATGACGCAGACGTGGACCTACCTGTACAAAGGGAAGGCCGGAAAGACCGTGTTTCACTACACGCGAGCGACGGAATGAGATCGCGGGATGGCTCGAAACGACGATGGATTTTGACCGAACCGCTTCCTGAAACCACGCGTGAAGTGACTGAGGTTTGAGAACCCCGACCGGAAGCACGTTTCCGTGACGCTTGCACCATCACGCAGCATATGGAGTGCTTCGCGGTAACGCACCTTCAAGAGGTATTGATGGGGTGCAAATCCCGTCAACTCGCGAAAGATCCGCGCGAACTGGAATGGGCTCATTCCCACACTACGCGCCAGAGTCAGCAAGAGATGCTGATCCGCGAATCGCTTGGTTAACTGCTCGCGTGCCGCCTCAATTCTTTCCGCATACCACGCCAACTGCGCTTCGGGAAAGCTCCGCGATATTTTCCGCGGCGAAGGCAGGTATGCCGCGACAATCAGATCCATCACCCACGCGTCCGTCGCGAAGTCGAGACATTCCTTTGCGATCCGAGTCCATCGCCACCTCAGGAATCGAAGGTCGTTTCGGAATCCCAGAAACGACTCCAATTGAGTGAAGCGAACGTCCGGCAACTCCACGTGCATGCAGTCCACGAGCGGCTGATGGAATCGCACTGAGAAGACGGTATCGGCAGGCATCCCTCGAAGGTGGCTGTACTCGTGAATTCGTCCGCGCTCGGTCAGAAAGGCACAACCTTTCTCAACCAACCACTCGCGTTTTTCGAAACCGAGAACAAACGGGTGTTCCTCGAGAAAGTGGAGTCCTCGGAAGGCGCACACCGACTGGCGAGGAGCCAGGTTGACGGTTTCAGCACCGTGCTTCAGCAGAAAAATGTCTGCCAGGGTCGTTTTGGCGAGCGGAATCTCCAACACACGTCTCCGAATTACCGAAGTGTCAATCAGAAAAAAGCAGACGTCAACACGGATGCAGTTCGCCGGCCGCGACGGTAGTTAGATAACTATCCCTGTCTCGCAGCCACCGTTTTTGACCCTGCAGAATCTATGGTTTCCGGCGTGGCGTATGTCGATTTCGCCCTGGTCGATCGAGCCGCTCACCCTGATGCATGGGCGGCCGCGCAGCGCGCTTTTCAGGGACTGCTCGAACTGGTAACGGCTGGCCAGAAGGCAGGAATACTGCGGGGAAATGACCCGCTCACGTCAGCGAGAGTGGCCTGCTCCATGGTTCACGGCTTGGCCGCACTGGCCATCGAACGGCAGTTCACGTTTCGCGGTAGGGTGCAGAATACCGCACCGCGATGCAGACCGCCGATCGCCACCGCCGCTTGTCCCGCGCCGCAATCGCGTTCATCACCCTTGCGATACTCCTCACGCTCGACGCGGCACGGTCAATCGAAGCGAGGCGACGGTACGACAAGGCGGACTCGATCTGGCAGCCGAAGCCGGAGATCTACGCGGACCTGGTCTGGCCGCCCGGCACCGGCAGCGGTGAAAACGCTACGACAGGTCAACGGGTGTTCGCTCGGTATTGCGCCGTCTGTCACGGTCCGGACGGCAGAGGCAACGGACCCGCGGCACCGTCGCTGATCCCGCATCCACGCGACTTCACGCTCGGCCTCTACAAATTCAAGTCAACACCACCGGGAATGCCGCCGACGGACGACGATCTCGTGAACATCGTCACCAATGGTCTGCAGGCCAGTGCGATGCCGTACTTCCGCGACATTCTGACTGCGGATGAGATTCGATCGGTTGTCGCACATGTGCGAACGCTCTCGCCCATGGTCCCTGCCGCCGGGAAGACAACGAACATCACGATTCCGGCGCGCGTCGCCGCTGACGCCAGCAGCGTCGCTCGCGGTGCCACACTCTTCGCCACGACCTGCGCTGGCTGTCACGGACCGGACGGTCGACACGGCGGCATGCTGACGGATGCGAAAGGCTACCCCACGCGCGTGCCGGATCTCACTGCACCATGGACCTTCCACGGCGGGGGCGATCCTGCGCACATCTGGCTTCGCCTCACCACCGGACTCGCGGGCAGCTCGATGCCCGCCTATCTCAACGCCATGTCGGACAGCCAGAGGTGGGACGTCGTGAACTACGTTCTCTCGCGCGCGCGCCGAGCGCCGTGGGAACCCGGCGGGCGGCTCGAGGGGCCCGGTCACCAATCGGATCTGTTACTGCGCGGCGAGTATCTCGTTCGCGCGGAAATGTGCGGACTATGCCACACGCAAATCAATCGGACGGGCATCTATCGCGGCGATGACTTCTATCTTGCCGGCGGCATGCGCGTGATCGCGTA
>QHVS01000341.1 GCA_003223635.1 Acidobacteriota bacterium
TGTCGTAGACCAACGCCTTCTCCAACCGGCTGGCTTTGTCGGACGTCAGCACGGTGGAGAGGAGATCGCCGAAAATCCAGTCGCGCTCTCCCATCTTCGGCAGGTGATACAACCTGTAGATGCGCGGGAGCTGCACAGCGGCAGGAAAGACTTCTCGCTGTTCTGCGCCTCGTGGCTTCCGGCGGCGGTTGAAGAGAGGGAACGTCCGACCCGGGCCGATATCTCCGAAGTACTTTGCGATGAGTTCCTTGACTTCCGCTGGAACGAAGTCGCCCACCACCGTGAGCACGCAGTTGTCCGGGCGGTACCAGGTACTGAAAAAATCACGGATGTCATCCAGCGACGCCGCTCCGAGATCCTCCATCGATCCGATGGTCGGCCAGTGATACGGATAGTCCGGCTCGTACGCCAGGTGGAGCAGCCGCTCGAACGCGGTGCCGTACGGAACGTTGTCGTATCGCTGCCGCCGCTCTTCTTTGACTACCTCGCGCTGGATGTCGAGCTTGTCCTGCGTGAGCGCAGGAAGAAAGAAGCCCATTCGGTCCGACTCCAGCCAGAGACCCATGGCCAGATAGTGGGAGGGCAGCGTCTCGAAGTAATTCGTGCGATCGAAGAATGTGGTCCCATTGAGGACGCCGCCGACCGACTGCACGTAGCGGAAATGCTCGTTGTTGCCGACGTGCTCCGAGCCTGAGAACAGCATGTGCTCGAAGAGATGAGCGAAGCCGGTACGCCCCGGCCGCTCGTTCTTGGACCCGACGTGGTACCAGAGGTTGACGGCCACCAGCGGCGCGGAGTGGTCCTCGTTGAGAACGACCCGCAAGCCATTGGGAAGACGGTAATCCTCGAGTAACAACATGGGCGGGCCCTTTTATCACAGGGATGAGGGAGGAGGGATGAGGGATGACATGTTCCGCAAGATTCATCCCTCATCCCTTATCCTTGCGCTCGCATGTCCCAACTGCCGTGGCGCCACATCGCCGTCGAGGGTCCGATCGGCGTGGGGAAGACCTCGCTGGTGAACCTGCTGGCCAAGCGCTTCCGCGGGACGAAAGTGCTGGAGGACGCAGACAATCCCTTCCTCGACGATTTCTACAAGGACAAGCGGGGCGCCGCGTTCCGTACCGAGCTGTTTTTTCTTCTCTCCCGATACGATCAGCAGCGGGCCATCGCCCAGGGCGACCTCTTCACTGAGCTGATCATCGCCGACTATTCGTTCCCCAAGAGCCGCATCTTTGCCTACCTGACGCTCGAGGACTCCGAGCTGATGATCTACAACAGGCTCTATGACTTGCTGCATGAGACCGTTCCCAAGCCGGACCTGGTCATCTACCTCCAGGGCAACCTTGATACACTGTTGCGGCGCATCAAGAAGCGCGGGCGAGCCTACGAAAAATCGATCTCGCCACAATATTTGCAAGAACTCAGCGAGGCGTATTCGCACTACTTTTACCGGTACGAGGAAACGCCATTGCTGGTGGTGAGCACGAACGACATCGACTTCGTGAACACCACGGCGCATTTCGATCAGCTCGTGGAGCAGGTTCGAAATGCGCAAAAGGGAACGCAGTACTACGTACCGCTTGGATCCTGAAGTGTTGAGGACTGAGACGGAGCGTGGAGCGGCGGGCTTCAGCCCGCCGGCGGCCTGAAGGCCGCCGCTCCACTTCTCTTCCAGTCCTTGGAGGAGAGAATGAACCAGCCCAAACGAGTCACCGTCCCAACCGTGAAGTCCATGAAGCGCGCGCAGCGCATCGGCATGCTCACCGCGTACGACTACCCGAGTGCGAAGATCGTCGATTCCGCCGGGGCGGACATCATCCTGGTTGGCGACTCGCTGGGCATGGTGGTCCTGGGATATCCCGACACCCTGAGCGTCACGATGGACGACATGATCCATCACACCCGCGCGGTGGCCCGGGGGGTGGCGCACGCGCTCATCGTCGGGGATATGCCGTACATGTCGTATCACGTGTCGATCGAGGAGTCGGTCCGCAATGCCGGGCAGTTCATCCGCGCCGGAGCGCAAGCGGTGAAGATCGAAGGTGGCAAAGCGCAGCGGATCAAGACAGTCGAAGCGATACTCGATGCGGAGATCCCGGTGATGGGACACGTCGGCTTGACGCCGCAGTCGGTCAACGTTGTCGGCGGGTTCAAACTGCAGGGCAAGAACGCCGACGATGCGCGCCGCCTGATGGACGAGGCGATCGCGCTCGATCAGGCCGGCTGTTTCTCCATCGTGCTGGAGTGCGTCCCCAGCGAGCTGGCGGCGCTGATCACGGAGCGGGTATCGGCGCCGACCATCGGAATCGGCGCCGGACCAACCTGCGACGGCCAGGTTCTCGTCTTCCACGATCTCCTCGGCCTCTACGACGCGCTGGCGCCGAAGTTCGTGCGCAAGTACGCCGACACGGGTAAGGAGATGCGCGCGGCGGTCGAACACTACCTGCAGGACGTCCGCAGCGGCCGCTTCCCCGACGGCAACACCGAGTCGTTCCACATGAGCACCACCGAAGAGCTGAAGAAGCTGTACGGCGATGCGGTCGTCGTGCCGATGCCGAAAGTGAATTGATCACCGCTCGGACGATCCAGGAGGCGCGAGCCGCGATCCGCGACGCGCGACCGGCGAAGGTTGGTCTCGTTCCCACCATGGGCTTTCTTCACGAAGGCCACCTCTCACTGATTCGTGTGGCGCGGCAGCACGGGGCCGACTTCGTCGTCGTCTCGGTCTTCGTCAATCCGCGTCAGTTCGGTCCGACCGAAGACTTCGCGCGCTATCCGCGCGATGAGCAGCGCGATCGCGTGCTTCTGGAAAAGGAGCGGACGGACCTGCTTTTTCTGCCATCCGCGGAAGAAGTGTATGCCCCAGGATCGA
>QHVS01000022.1 GCA_003223635.1 Acidobacteriota bacterium
TGCCATTTTCTGGACCGATGTGATAGCGAACGGGCATTTACCGTCGGCTATCACGTGACGGCCGTGCGAAAGAGTCTGTAAGCGTCATGTGCGGAATCGTCGGACTGGCCTCATCCGAAAGCATGAGAAACATCGGCATCGAAGCGATGATGCGAAAGGTGGCCCATCGCGGTCCGGATGATGAAGGAACCTGGATCAGCAGCGATCGACGCGTCGTCCTCGGCCATCGCCGCCTGGCCATTATCGATCTCACGCCGGGCGGACATCAGCCGATGACAGACGCATCGCAAAAGCTCTGGCTCATCTTCAACGGAGAGATCTACAACTTTCAGGAGCTGCGCAGGGAGTTGGAATCGGCCGGCTTCACCTTCCGCACGCGCAGCGACAGCGAGGTGATTCTCCAGGCCTACCGTCGCTGGGGCGAACGATGCGTCGATCGCTTCAATGGAATGTTCGCCTTCGCCTTGTACGACGCGGAAACCGAGAAGGTATTTTTCGCCCGCGATCGGATCGGCAAGAAGCCGCTCTTCTATTGCCATCAGGGGACACGCCTGGCGTTCGGTTCTGAAGCGAAGGCCGTGATCGCCAGTCGAATCGATCGCCAGTGGCCGCTCGATCCGCACGCGGTCAACGCGTATCTGACGTTCGGCTACATCCCCGGCGAACGGAGCATCTTCGCCGGTGTGCGGCGCCTGCTGCCTCGACACAGCATGACCTACGATCTGCGAGCGAACCGTCTTTCCTTCTCGGCTTACTGGGCGCCTTTCGCTTCGCTGGATCCTCCAAACGACGTCGACTCAGAAGTGCTGGTCTCGGAACTGGAGGCACTGCTGGATGACAGCGTTCGCCTGCGCATGATCGCCGACGTGCCGCAGGGCATTCTCCTGAGCGGCGGCGTCGACTCCAGCCTGATCACGGCAATCGCTGCGCGGCATTCCACGCGGCGCGTGAAGACGTTCACCGTCACGTTTCCCGGTGGAGGTCGCTACGATGAGAGCGCTCATGCGCAGAAAGTCGCGGAGCATTTTGGAACAGAACATCATGAGCTGCCGTTGCCGACGGCCGGGCTCGACGTCCTGCGCAAGCTGGCGCACCATCTCGACGAACCATTCGCCGATCCCTCTGTTCTGCCGACGTTCCTGATCTCCCAGCTCACGCGCCGGCATGTGACCGTCGCTCTTGGCGGCGACGGAGGCGATGAGCTGTTTGGCGGCTATGCGTGGTATCGGCAGGGACTGACGGCAAGCAAGACGCTGATGCGGATCCCGGCGCCGCTCCGTCGAATCGCCGCCCGCTTAGCCGGCTCGCTGCCGGTGGGGATCCGCGGGCGCAACTTCATTCGATCGCAGTCTGGAGATCTCTGTCACTACCAGGTCACCACGGCCACGATGTTCGAGCCTGAGCTGCGGCGCAAGCTTCTGAGTCAGGCGATCGTTGCCGATCTCGGCAACGATCTGGAGCTCCCGGAGCGCGAACGATGCGCTCGCTGGCCAGCCGTGTCGGATCCCATGCTGCAGATGTCGTTGCTCGATCTCCAAACCTATCTTCCGGACGACATCCTGGTGAAAGTGGACCGCGCCAGTATGGCTGTGGCGCTGGAGATGCGCGCGCCGCTGCTGGATTATCGGATCATCGAGTTCGCCCTCCGTCGAGTCCCTTCGCATCTGAAGGTGGCTGGCAGCGGGTCGCGATTCCTTCAGCGCAAGCTGGCCCGCCGCCTGCTCCCGCCGTCCCTCGACCTCGATCGAAAACAAGGGTTCGTCATGCCCATCCACGAGTGGCTGCGCGGCGAATGGGGTGCCGCAACGGTAGAGGTGATGCGATCACCGCTGGCCAGCGCCTGGATCGAGCCCGCTGTGGCGGACGACCTTCTGAAAGGTCAGAGAAAAGGACGAACGAACGGCATTCGCCTCTTCACGCTCCTGATGTTCGCACTCTGGCTCGAGGGCGCTCATAGCAACGAAGCGTCGGCGCCGATGGCCTGCGCCGCTACGGCATGACTCTGAAAGCGACGCTGAAACGAGTGCCGATTGCCCATGCGGTAAACGCGGCATGGAAATGCCGTCAGGTCAAACGGGTGTACAGGGCGCTGTGCAGGAAGTACGAGACCCCGTCGATTCTCGACCATCCTGAAGAGATTTCCGCTCTCACGCGAAAGCGATGGAGCGACACAGTCGGCCAGTCCACTTCGACTGCGCGCCGCCGGCGCATCATTTTTGTAGGAACGGACTACGAACAGGATCGGTCGGGGATCCTGCAGGCGCTGACGGCTGCCGCCGACACACACGTGTTCGAGCATGCGCCGGGCCATTACGGGCAGCGCTGGCCGAAAAGCTTTGCCGAGGCTGACGAAGTCCGTGAGCACAACGCTCGAGCGTTGCGCGAACAGGTTGCACGCGTAGGGTCCGATGGATCGCTCGATGCGGTGATCGGTCAGATGTGGGGAACTTCGATGCACTGGCGGGTGTTGGCGGAGCTCCGCGAGCGTGGAATTGCTGTGATCAACATTGCCATGGACGATCGCCACGCCTGGACGTGGCGCCGTATGAGCGACGGTACGTTTGGCGGCACCGCCGGCATCGCACCGTATCTTTCTCTCGGCTGCACGGACGCGGCAGAGTGCGTCGGTTGGTATGAGGCGGAAGGGAGTCGGGCCGTTTTCTTCCCGGAGGCCAGCGATGCATCGCTGTTCGTGCCCAGTCATGGCGCGAAGCTCTACGACGTGGCGTTTGTCGGGGCCAGCTACGGCGTTCGCCGCGATCTCGTACACGCCCTGCAGCGCGCCGGCGTCGCTGTGCAGGCATACGGAATAGGCTGGCCGAACGGAAGGATCCCGACCGACGATGTGCCGCGTCTCTTTGCCAGCAGCCGCATCGTTCTCGGATCCGGGACCATCGGCCATTGTCGCGATTTTGTCGCGCTGAAGCTGCGCGACTTCGACGCGCCGATGTCGGGAAGCCTTTACCTGACGCATGACAATCCCGATTTCGAAGGGCTGTTCAGGGTTGGGCGCGAGATCGCTACATTCCGCACGGTGCCCGAGGCGGTCAGCAAGGTGCAGCACTTTCTAAGCGACGAAAGCGATCGCGAGCGGATCGCTTCTGCGGGTCGAACGCGATGCAGCTCGGAACATACGTGGCAACAGCGGTTCGCAATGCTTCTCAGCATGATCGGGCCGGAACATTGACTCCATTTCTCCTGGCTTTTCTCGCCGATCCGCAAACTCAGGAACCACTCCGTCTCGGCGACGCGGTGCGCGATTCCAGCGGCGATATTGTCGAGGGAACCTTGTATTCGACGCGTACCTCCTGGCCCATCCGCAGAGGCATCCCGCGATTCGTCGAGCTGCACGGACTGCAGGACTCGGTTCGCTCCTTCGGCGATCAGTGGAACTACTTCAACTTCACGCAATTCAAGCGTCATTGGATCGAACACACCGTCAAGCACACGTTTGGGACGACGGATGCGTTCCGCGGGAAGTTAGTCGTGGACGCGGGCGGAGGATCGGGTGCTCAGACGCTGTGGATGCTCGAGGCGGGAGCGCGGCACGTCATCATGCTCGATCTGTCGCACAGCGTTGATGACGTCGTACAACGGAACCTTCGGCCGTCGGGTTTTCAAAACTACGATGTCATTCAATGCAGCATCGACCATCCTCCGCTGCGCCCGGGAAGCATCGATGGCATCGTCATTTGCCACAACGTCATCCAACACACGCCGGATGTGGAGAAATCGGCTGCCGCGTTGTTCAGCCTCGTCGGGCGTGGCGAGTTCGTGTTCAACTGCTACGAGAAGAATCCAACTGGGCTGCTTCGGAAACTGCGATGGATCCTCTATGACGGCGTATTTCGCCGTCTGATTCCGAACCTCCCGTTTGCGGGGCGACTGGCCTACGCGCGCACCATGGGAATCCTCCGTCAGGTTCCGCTCCTCGGTCTCTTGCTGGAGAAGGCCTCGTTCTGCTCCATGGGCGATGTACCCACTGATAGCGACACCGCGTGGAGTCGCCTCAAGGCGCGTTATCGGGCAACGGTTCTCAACACGTTCGATCTGTACGGCGCGCACCGTTTTCAACATCATCTGACGAACGACGAGCTGGCCGCTTTGGTCGACCGTCTCCAGCCAGATCGCACGAAGGTGTTGAATTTCCATTCATATTTCGGCGGACACCGGCCACCCGGTTGTGCTCTTCGAGTTCTGAAGCCGTGACTCCGACGCCCGTCTCCATTCTCCTGGCTGTGTATAACGGTGCGTCCACTCTGCGCTCCGCTGTCGAAAGCCTTCGCCAGCAGACGTGGCGCCACTGGGAGTTGATCCTCGTCGATGACGGATCGACGGACGCGACCGCGTCAGTTGCCACCGAGCTTGCGGCTTCGGACTCACGGATCTGCGTAGTGACGAATGATCGCAACCTCGGCCTGGCCGAGTCACTCAATCGAGCCTTCCGAATGTCATCCGGTGAGTTCATCGCCCGAATGGACGCGGACGATCGATCGCTTCCGGAGCGTCTCAGCCGTCAGATCGAATTCCTGCGCAGCCACGCTGAGGTCGCGGTCCTTGGAACGGCTGCTCATGAGATTGATTCCGCACGAAATCGGATCGGGCTGACTACTCGCCGGGAACATCACGACGAGATCGCCGCGCACATGTTCAAGGAGAACCCCTTCATTCATCCTTCCGTGATGCTGCGCCGAGAGTTTCTGGTGGCGCTCGCCGGCTACGATCAGACGTTGCGCCGCGCGCAAGACTACGACCTCTGGCTGCGCGGATATCAGTCGTTTCGCTACCACAACCTGCCGGAACCGCTCCTGGAGTACCGACGCCCCAGCGCGCCGACGTGGAGCAGCTTCTGGGCGGGCGCCCGAGTACTCTGGCGAGCGGGCATTCGAGAGAGTCATCCCCTGCTCGGCGCTTGGGGAGCGGCTCGGCTCCTGACTTTTTACGTTTTGTCGAAGGCAGGTTTGCCACTTTGAGCCCCCTTCGAAACGGTGGTGATACCGTTTTCCGCGAGATGCGGCTGGTCATCACCTGCGAACACCGTTTTGAGCGGTTGGCGGATGGGACGGTGTGGACCGCCGATGTCTTTCCGTACGCGTTCTGGCAGCCGTATCTCGATGTGTTTGATGAAGTGAGAGTCGTGGCCCGCGTCCGCGATGTGCGCGCCACCGCTACGGACGCATCAGGGGCCCGGGCGGACGGTCCGAGAGTGTCGTTCTATGCCGTGCCCTACTACGTGGGGCCGCGTCAGTTCATCGCCAAGCTCTTCCCGATTCGGAGAGCGATGCGCCAGGCAAGCACGTCTGACGACGCCATTATTCTCCGCGGGTTCCAGCTCGCGAGAATGCTGCGCTCGGTCATCGGCGACCAGCAACCGTACGGCTGCGAGGTCATCGGCGATCCGCATGACGTCTTCGCCCGCGGCGTAGTGGAGCACCCGCTGCGGCCGTTGTTCCGTTGGTGGTACGCGCGCGAGCTGAGACGCCAATGCCTGCGAGCCTCGGCCGCTCTCTACGTCACTCGAGACTATCTGCAGAGCCGCTATCCGTCGCCCGGCCCGATGTTCAGTGCTTCGGACGTGCAACTCATCGACGAGGCATTTGTCGCAGGGCCGCGACGATTCGATGGCGCTACGCCCTTTCGGCTCATCACTGTAGGCACGCTCGATCAACTCTATAAAGGGCAGGATGTGGCCATCCGTGCACTGGCGGAGTTGGTTCGGCGCGGACGCGACGTCCGTTTGACATTCGTCGGCAAAGGCCGTCTCCGTCCGCGTCTCGAGGCGCTCGCTTCTTCGGAGGGCGTTGCCAGCAGGATCGCCTTCACCGGTCCGCTGCCTGCAGGACACGCCGTCCGCGAGCAACTCGATCAGTCCGACCTTTTCATCATGCCCTCTCGCACGGAGGGTTTGCCTCGCGCTCTCCTCGAAGCGATGGCTCGCGGGCTGCCTTGTATCGCGTCGGGCGTGGGCGGCGTTCCCGAGCTCCTGGACGCGGAGGACCTCGCTGTGCCCGGCAATGTCTCTTCGCTGGCAGATGCCATCGAGCAGGCCATGCAAAACCCAGAACGGCTGTGCCGGATGTCCGTGAGAAATCTGCAACGCGCGCAGCGATACACGCAATCGAGGATGACTGAAGTCAGGCGGAGATTTTATGAGGCTGTGCGCGACGCGACGGCGCGGCGGAAGACGACGGCTTGATGCATGGGTAAACGCGTCCTGGTCACGGGTGCGAGCGGATTGATCGGTCGGCATCTCGTGCGGCAGTTGCTCACGCGTGGTGACGAGCCGATCATCTTTTCGAGACGGCATTCGATTCCGTCGCTCGAGACAACGCGCATCGAGATCCGCGAAGGGGATCTCCGGCGTCCCGAATCCGTTGCGGCTGCAACGCGAGGCTGCGATGTGATCATTCATGCAGCCGGCGAAGTCTTCGACCGCCAGCAAATGAAGACAACCAATGTGGACGGAATGAAGAACCTTCTCTCCCTCTTGCCGCGTGAAGTGCAACAACTGATCGTGGTCAGTTCGATCGGAGTGATCGGCGCGGTGTCCGACGCGCAAGTCTCGGAGAATTCGCCGTGTCACCCCGAGAACGAATATGAGATTACGAAATTAGAATCGGAGAGGCTTGCTCTCGAGTTCGGTCGAACCGGAGCGGTTCGCGTCGCGGCGCTCCGCCCGACCAACGTGTTCGGCGAACGGGAGAATGTGGGCCGCCCCGACAGTTTTGCGGCACTCTTACGCGTGATTGATAAGGGGCGGTTCGTCTATTTCGGCCGGAGCGCTTCAGCGAACTACGTATATGCAGGCGATGTTGCTGCTGCCTGCATCAGCGCCATGGAAAGTGACGTGACCGGGGTTGTTCACATCAATGACCCTTGTAGCCTGGAACAATTTGTCTCCGCTGCAGCGGACGCCCTGGGCGTGCGGCGCCCTTCGATCAGAGTACCGAAAGCAATCGCATACAGCCTTGCCTCCGCGTTACAGGTCGCTGGCGCAATCACGCGGCGCAGGCCGCCGCTCACGATGAATCGGGTTCGCGCGTTGACGAGTCGCACGATCTACGTGTCAAACCGAATTCCGCGCGAAATGCCGTGGCAGCCGCCGTATGGTTACGCTGAGGGGCTGAAGCGCACCGTTGCTCACTATCGGAAGATCGGACTGCTGTAATGAACGTTGTCGAAGCAACGACGATCTCCATCACCCAGCATGCGTTTGTCTTGCCCATTGCCGAAGCGTTGAGGGCGCGCGGCGATGAAGTGGCGCTCGTCTGTTCCGACGAGAAGCGGGATGAGGGCAGCTCCTTCGTTGACCAGCTCAGGTCTCGAGGATTTGAGGTGTTCGAGATTCCGATGTCGCGGCGGATCTCACCGTTGCGTGATCTGTTGGCAACCTTCCGGCTCTATCGATTCCTGAAATCCCGCCGCATTGACCTGCTGCATGTCCAGACGGCTAAAGCCGGAATGATCGGCAGGATCGCGGCGCGCCTGGCAGCTGTGCCGGTCGTCGTCTACACGGCGCATGCATTTGCTTTTCACGACTATCTTCCCTGGTGGCGGAAGCATCTCTACGCCACTCTGGAGCGGCTGGCCTCCCATCTATGCGATGTGATCGTCGTGGACAGCGAAGCAGTGAAGCGGCGCGGGGTGGAGTTCAAGCTTGCTCCAAGTAAGATCCGTGTGATTCCGATGGGCATTGATACGGACCGCTTCTCTCCGAAGCGGCGGGACGAGTTGCGGGATTCAACCAGACGGGCGCTTGATATTCCAAACGAGGCACCGGTCATCGGCCTCGCCGCCCGCTTTGTCCCTGATAAGGGACTGCAGACATTCGTCGATGCTGCCGCGCGAATCGCGTTGCGCCGGCAGGACGTGTTCTTTCTCATGGTCGGAGATGGTCCGCTTCGGCGGGATATCGAACGAAGAATCAGTGATTACGGACTGGCCCGCACCTTCAGACTTCCAGGCATGCAGAGCGAAGTTGAGGCCTACTACGCCGCGATGGATGTCTTCATGCTGCCCACGTTACGAGAAGGATTCGGTGTTGCGTTCTGTGAGGCCATGAGTATGCAGATCCCCGTCGTTGCAACGCGGATCGCTCCTTTGACCGATGTTGTAACCGACGCGCTGACCGGCTTCCTTGCGGACGCAGGCGATGCAGAAGGATTCGCGGCCGCCGCCGAGCGTCTGATCGTCTCGCCAGCGCTGCGCGCCACGATGGGGCAAGCCGGACGCCTTCGCGTCGTTGAACACTTCAGCGTCCAGCGAATGGTTCGCGAGCACGAATTGCTTTTTGATTCGCTTACATCCGGACGAGATCACGGATGACCGAAATCGTTCTAACCGGTGGTTCCGGATTCCTGGGTTCAAGAGTTCGGGAGGAGCTCGAGCGGCGCGGAAAGAACCCTCACGTTTTTGTCAGCCCGCGCTCTGCCGAAATTCCTGAAGGGATCGTTGCAGACATTACTGATCCTAAGAGCCTCGAGGCCGTGATGCCCCCGGTTCAGTGCGTCATCCATTGTGCCGGGCTTGCTCACCAGTTCGGTGAAACGCCGGAGGCCACGTTTGCAGCGGTCAATCAACTCGGTACGACAAACGTGATTGCTGCTGCGGCGAAAGCTGGAGCGCGGCGGTTCGTGCTTGTGAGCTCTGTCTCCGTTTATGGAAGCGGCAATAACGCGAACGAAGACTCTCCATGTGCGCCTCAAACGCCGTACGCCCGTTCGAAGCGGAACGCGGAGCAGGCAGCCCGGCAAATTGCATCGGATACCGGGATGTCGCTTGTGATCCTTCGCCTGGCAACGTTGTACGGACCGGACGATCCGGGCAACATCCGCCGGCTGATCGACGCCATCACGTCGGGCCGTTTCGTATGGCTTGGCGACGGCTCCAACCGGAAGTCGTTGCTTTACGTGACTGATGCTGCCCGCGCGTGTGTCGATGCGGCAACCCTCGGCGGACCTTCGGATATCTACAACGTCGTCGACGAAACCGTCACTGTGAGAGAGATCGTCGAAGAAATCGGGCGCTCCGTTAAGCGTCGCCTTCCGCGCTATCACGTACCTGCTGCGGCTGTTCGGTTCGCGGCGCGGGTTGCGTGTTCTCTGCCCATCGCCCGAGCGCGACAAGCTGGCGAGACCGCGGCCAAATGGCTCCGAGATGACGTATACGACGGCAGCAAATTCTCGAGAGCATATCGCTTCGAGCCGCGCGTCTCGCTTCAAGAGGGAATCGCCGCAGCGACGAAGAGTAATCTGGAGAGCGGTGGCCATGCCACCACTCTGTTAGATTGAAGCAAGAGCGGCGGCATGGCCGCCGCACTCCAGATGACCGGATGTTCACTGTGCTGTCAATGTGCGACCTGTTTCGCGAATCACGACGCTGATCCACAAGCCGGTTGCCATCAGCACCACCGCGACGAACGCGAAGATGTTCGCACCGGGCCACCTTCGTTCGACGGCCACAGCAAGAAGCAATCCGATTGCTGCGAGCGCCGCGTACAGTGTTGCAACCCGGCTATGCGAGATGCCGGTTTGCACCAGACGCTGATACAGGTGCGAGCGGTGCGCAGCAAAGACCTTCTCATGACGAATCACGCGACGGAGGAATGTGAAGATGGTATCGAAGAGGAACGGCCACACCATGAGCGCGCCGCAAAGAAACAAGCGAGGGTCATGTTGCATCGCGATCACCGCGAGACTGGCGAGTAGAAAACCGAGGAATGCGCTCCCGACGTCACCCATAAAAATGCGGGCCGGCTGCCAGTTGTGAAAGAGAAAGCCGAACGACGTACCTGCGATCGCAACGCCGGTGATTCCGATCGGCGCCAACGTAGTGGATGTGAGGATCGCCCAACCGATTCCGGCGACTACGGCTTGAGATCCAGCAATCCCATCGATGCCGTCCATGAAGTTGTACGCGTTGGTCAGTCCCGCAATCCAGATGACCGTCAAAGCGAATCCGATCTCGGTGCCCCCTACATGACCAACAAATGGAATCAGGGCATTGGATATCGTCCCGAACCTCAAAGCAACGATGATCGCCATGATCAGGTGCACGCTGAAGCGCACCGGACTTGGTACTCCGTACAGGTCGTCTAACCAACTCACGAGCGCGATGACTGCTGAGGCGCACGCGAGTGTCACGCGCTCCGCCCACGTCCAGCCTCCAGCGCCAAAGAGGAGTACGGCGGTTACGACCGCGACGATCGCTAATCCTCCACCGCGCGGTTTCGCAGTTGCGTGCGAGCTCCGCTCGTTTGGCAAATCGAGAATCGCATTTCGCTGCGCCCATCCCCGGACGAATGCGACGAGGATTGCCGATGCGACTGCTGCTGTCACGAAAAGTGCGATGGGGTTGATGGAGTTCATGCGACTCATGGGCCGCCAGTCAGTGGGGAGTTGAGCCGTCCGGTCGGTGTTTCAGGCGAATCAGAGCATCGATTGCCTGGTGCTGAGGAGTCTCTCCCCAATTCATCAGCTCAGGGCGCGTCAAGACAGAAGGGTCGATCGCAGCCGCAGCAGCGATCCGTGACGCGGCTCCGCTGTAATCGTTCTGGGCCAGCAGCGAGAGTCCGAGATTCAAATAGACCTCGGCTCGCAGTCGTGGGAGGGCAGTTTTGTCGAACCGA
>QHVS01000344.1 GCA_003223635.1 Acidobacteriota bacterium
ATTCGTCATCTGTCATCTCATCGACGTGTGCAGTCAGTTCTTGTAGTTCTTCCAACACATCCGCCAAAAAGATCGCTCGCACCGGGTCGTCGCTCGAGTCCTGCCGTTCGTCACAGACGAATTCAGTGAGCAGGCCAAGCATTTCGTGGGAATCAGACCAGTTGATGAAGGTCATTCTGAAGTACTCCCGGTCCGGAGACGCCCTCCTCGATCAGGTTGGGACTCTCCGACGGTCAACTCTCCACTAACGCCCGCAACTGCCGCGATGCGACGGTGAGCATGGCCAGATCGACGGTGCTGGCCGCGCGAAAATCGGTCATGGTCTGGTCGATCCGCTCGACCACGCGGGTGCGTGAGGCGAGCCAGACGTCGACCGGATCGCGCGCGCCATTCGTCTCGCTGATCACGCGGGAGGCGAGGATGCTCTGGTAGTTGAAGAGATCGTCGACCATTGCGGCGACCGCCCCGCCTTCTGCCACGGCGTGTCCGCGGCGATGGAGGCGCCCGCGGCTCGCAGGCGATCGAGTCCGAAGCGCGCGCCGAGGCCGAAATAGACTCGGGCGACCTCATCGACCGGCCGCCCTGCGCGCGTCAGGCGCACGATGTCGAGCGCCGCAGCCATCACGCCCAGGCTGGCCACGCGCTGCGCGAGCGCGGCAGGAATTCCGGTCGCCTCCAGCTCGCTGCGGCGCGTGTTCAGCGAAGCCATGAGCGGTGCGGGCAGCACTTCATTCAGACGCCCGGCCAGCGTTTCGATCCGCGGCTTGAATTCGGCAACATACGCGGCGATCTCGAGTTTCTCGTATGCGCTGCGCAGCAGCCATTGCACGGCTCGTTCGAGGAGCCTTCCTACCTCGATGAACATCTCGATCTGCTGGCGGGCGGGAAGCTTATTATCCAACGCCTCGATATCCGCCCACAGCGACCGGAGATCGAAGGAGTCCCGGATGATCGTGAACGCGCGCGCCACATCGCTGGCCGGCTTCCCCGTCTCCTCAGTCATCTGAGAGACGAATGTCGGCCGCACGCGGTTGATCATGCTGTTCGTGATGTAGGTGGCAATGATCTCGCGGCGCAGGCGATGGCGTTCGATGGCCGGGCGGAAGCGGACGCGCAGCGGCTCGGGGAAGTAGAGAACCAGATCCTCGGCCAGGAGAGGATCGTCCGGAAGATCCGTGGCCAGCAGATCCTGGTAGAGAACGATCTTGCTGTAGGCCATCAGTACGGCAATCTCGGGGCGGGTGAGACCGATGCGGGCGGCGTGACGCTCCGCGATGGTGTCGTCGTCGGGAAGTCCCTCCAACGCGCGATCGAGCTTTCCCACACGCTCGAGAGCGCGCATGTAGCGGGCCTGCTCATCGAGCACTGATTCGCCGAGCGAAGCCGTTACGGAGATGGCCTGGGGCTGCTCGTAGTTGTCGCGCAGCACGAGTCGGGCGACTTCGTCGGTCATTTCCGCCAGGAGCTTGTTCCGGTCCTCGGCGTGAAGTTCGCCGCGCTCGATGGCGTCGTACAGAAGGATCTTGATGTTGACCTCATGGTCGGATGTGTCGACGCCGGCGGAGTTGTCGATGGCGTCGGTGTTGATCTTGCCGCCGCCAAGGGCGAACTCGATGCGGCCGCGCTGCGTGAATCCGAGGTTCGCCCCCTCCCCCACCACCCGGACGCGGAGCTCTCGCCCGTCGACGCGCAGCGCGTCATTCGTGCGGTCGCGCGCCGCGGCGTGATCTTCGAAGTTCGCCTTGACATACGTGCCGATGCCGCCGAGCCAGAGAAGATCGGCCTTGGCGCGAAGAATCGCCCTCATCAGATCCGCAGGAGTCACGACGCTCTTCGGCACCTCGAAGCGTTTCTGCACTTCCTCGGAAATCGTGATGGTCTTCGACGTCCGAGAAAATACCGCTCCGCCGCGCGAGAGGAGCTGCGTGTTGTAGCCGTTCCAGTTGAGGCGCTGATCGAACATCCTCTGTCGCTCCGAAAAGCTGATCCGGAGATCAGGATTCGGATCGACGAAGATGTGCGAATGATTGAACGCCGCGATCAACTTGATATGGGTGGAGAGCAGCAT
Source organism: Acidobacteriota bacterium (assembly GCA_003223635.1). GTDB lineage: Bacteria > Acidobacteriota > Thermoanaerobaculia > Gp7-AA8 > Gp7-AA8 > QHVS01. The sequence continues at coordinate 2,069 of QHVS01000344.1, forward strand.
GGCGTTGCCGAAGACATCGCCCGACATGTCGCCGACGCCGATCACCGTGAAGTCCTCAGTCTGCGTGTTCACGCCCAGCTCACGGAAGTGACGCTTCACCGCCTCCCATCCACCGCGAGCGGTGATTCCCATCGCCTTGTGGTCATAGCCGGCGCTTCCGCCGGAGGCGAACGCGTCGCCCAGCCAAAAGGCGTACTCGGCGGACACCGCGTTGGCGATGTCGGAGAAGGTCGCGGTTCCCTTGTCCGCGGCGACGACGAGGTACGGGTCATCGGGGTCTCGGCGAGCGACGCTGTTGGGCGGGATCACGTCGGAGCCGCGCAGGTTGTCCGTGATGTCCAGCATGCCGCGCAGCAGCGTCTTGTAGGCTTCCACGCCCTCGCGCTGGAACACGGCCCGATCGGCCGACGGGTTCTTCACCACGAATCCGCCTTTGGATCCCATCGGCACGATGACTACGTTCTTTACGTTCTGGGCTTTCATCAGGCCGAGAATCTCCGTGCGGAAGTCTTCGCGACGATCCGACCAGCGGATTCCTCCACGGGCGACCTTCCCGGCGCGAAGGTGGAGTCCTTCCATCAACGTGGAGTAGACGAAGATCTCGAAGAGCGGGCGAGGGGCGGGTAGCTCGGCGATCGTCTGTGAATTGAGTTTGAAGGAAAGGTATGGCTTGCGCGTCCGCTCGCCGCCCGCCTCTCGCTCCTCGCCCTGGAAGTAATTCGTCCGCAGCGTCGCCTCGATGAGGGTGACGTACAGCCGCAGAATTCGATCCTCGTCGGGATTCGTGACGGAGGTCAGCGCGTCTTCGATCTGCGCTCGGATTCCCAGCCCCGCGGCGTGGCGCCCGCTCATGCGCGTGGCGGAGCCGAGTGAGGGGTCGAAGTTGTTGACGAAGAGCTGCACGAGCTGGCGCGTCACGCCCGCGTTGTTCGCCAGCGTCTGCTGGATGTACGCCTCGCTCAGCGGCACGCCGATCTGCCGGATGTACTTGCAGTACGCCCGCAGCACCACCACCTCATGCCATTCCAGCTCCCCGGCCAGGATCAAGCGGTTGAAGCCGTCGTTCTCCGCTTCATTGTTCCAGACGCGGATGAACGTCTCCTGAAATTTCTGCTTGACCGGCATCAAGTCGTCCTGCATCCCCTGCGCGGAGAGGCTGAAATCGCGGATGCGGACCACTTGCGACGCGCCAAACGGCTGCACTTC
>QHVS01000023.1 GCA_003223635.1 Acidobacteriota bacterium
CCTCTCCCGCAATGCGGGAGAGGGTGGCGCGAAGCGCCGGGTGAGGGCCAGCGCTTCGCGCTGTCCGCGATTTTCGGTCCACTACACTTGTGGGGTGAAGCTCAGTCCGCGCGTCCGCGATCTGCTGGAGGTCGCCGTTCTGTTGGGGGTGTGGGCGATGGCGATTGCGATCATTCGCCCGGTCGGCGATTTTCCGCTGCATGACGACTGGGACTTCGCCATTGCCACCTGGCGATTCGCGCGCACAGGCCAATTTCACTTCACGCAGTTTACGGCGGTCAGCCTTCGAGCTCAGGTTCTGTGGGGCGCGCTGTGGACGCATTTCTTCGGCGAATCATTCGAAGTGCTTCGCGCTTCGACGCTGACCCTCTCTGGGGCGACCATCGTTCTTCTGCACCGGATCCTGCGCCAGGCCCCGGTTCCGCCGGCGATGCGGGTGATCGCTCCACTGGCCTTTCTCTTTCATCCGATCTTTCTGTGGGCGTCGTGCACCTACATGACGGATGTTCCGTACGTGTTCGCCTCCGTGTCGTCGTTCTATTTCTTCCTCCGCGGCTTGAAAGAGGATCGCATCGCGTTTGTGATCATGGGATGCCTGGCCACGATGGCCTCCTGGTTCGTGCGGCAGAACGGAGTGATCAATGCCGTGGCCGTCCTGGCGCTTCTGTTTCTGGCCCGCGGTCGATTGACCCGCCGGTGGCTCAGCTTCTCCGCAGTGATCGCCGCGACCGTGGCAATCTTCGCAGCGCTCTTTCTCTTCCGGCGCGACTTGCTGGCTGGAACACCGGACATGTTCGCGCTGCACTACCACATGTGGCAGGAGTCCAGCTTCCGGCTTCCGGAGCAGATTGCGGTCCTCTACCACTACGTCACGTTCAATGCGCTCAACCTTGCGATGTTCTTTTTGCCGCTGACCCTTCCGCTGCTGGCCATGGACTCTCCACTCTCCGTGGCAGCGCCGAAAACGCCTCGGGGCAAGTCAAAGCGCGCGCAGGCGCAGGCGCGGCTGATGTACTCCATCGTCCTGCTGCTGGTCGTCGCTGCCGCGATCTTCCTGCGGGTGATTTTCCTGGCCCGCGCGGGCTACTACCTTCCGTACAACACGCGCTACATGTTTTCGGACATTCTTCCCGGCCCGATCTTCATCGACTTCGCCGTAGGGCCTCCGAATCTGGGCGACACCTTCATGATGGAGTACCCCTATCCGTTCCAGGCGCTGCCGGCTGCGCGGATGATCCTGACCTTCGTGGTGGCCTATCTGGCCGTCCTGCTGGTCTCCGCACTGACGCTGGCGTTCGCCGGAGCGATGGATCATGCGAAGAAGAACTGCGCGCTGCTGCTGGCCGTCGCCTTCGCAGTCACGGGGACGTTGGCGCTGTTCGGATCGGGTTACTACTACGATCGTTACTCGCTCGACTCCGCGTGGGCAGTCGCAATCGCTCTGCCGATCGTGATTCCGTGGGGAAAGCGGCTGGCTCGAATCGCCGCGGTCTGCGCGCTGGTGGCCGTCGCGTTCTTCTCCTCGCTTGCCGTCCAGGAGTACTTCCGCTGGAATCGTGCCCGATGGGATGCCTTCAACTCGCTGCGGTCCCGCGGCGTGGCCGTCGAGCGCATCGACGGCGGAACCGAACCGTACGCGCTGTATGAGCTTGCCGACGCAGATCGCGGCAAGGCCCGTCGCGGCCATCCGCCGCGGCAGTACATGATCGCGTTCCACCAACTGCCCGGATACACGGTGATCGAGGCCAGAGCGTTCAGTGGATTTCTGGGAACGCGGAGAGGAACGATCTACACGTTGAGACGTCATCCTGAGCGAAGCGAAGGATCTCAAGAGATCCTTCGCCGTCTTCGCGGCTCAGGATGACGGGGCTACCGAAATTTCCGGTTGAGCCGCTCGCGGGCCACGTTGTCGACGCGCGCCAGCAGCGGTGCCAGCACCTCGCGCTGCTTCTCGATCAGCGCGGCGATCCCGGCCTTGGCCAGCGCCACGAGTGCGCTCATCTCTTCTTCGCTGAACGTCGCCGTCTCCGCCGTTCCCTGCACCTCGACGAAGCGGCCCTTGTCCGTTGCCACGACGTTCATGTCCACGCCGGCTTTGGAATCCTCTTCGTAATTCAGGTCGAGCGACGGAACGCCGTTGATCATGCCGACGGACACCGCGGCGACGAACGCGGTGATCGGCCAGCTCTGCAGGTTGCCGTCGACGTAAAGGCGTCCCAGTGCGAGGGCGAGTGCGACGAAGGAGCCGGTGATCGCCGCCGTGCGTGTCCCGCCGTCTGCCTGCAGGACGTCGCAGTCGAGCCAGATGGTCCGCTCGCCCAGAAGCTCGGTGTTGACCGCGGCTCGCAGCGAGCGCCCGATGAGCCGCTGGATCTCCATCGTCCGCCCGCCCTGCCTTCCTCTCGCCGCTTCGCGCTCCGTTCGCTCGGTGGTCGCGCGCGGCAGCATGCCGTATTCAGCGGTGACCCAGCCGCGGCCCGTCCGGTAGAGGAATGGCGGCACCTTGTCCTGGATGGATGCCGTGCAGACGACGCGCGTGTCGCCCACTTCGATCAGCACCGATCCTTCCGCGTGCTTGGTGAAGTTCAGGTGGATCACGACCGGGCGCATCTCGTTCGGTGCGCGGCCGTCGGTACGAAGTTTTGCTGGCGAAGGCATGCCTATACGGGTGCTTCAGCCATCACTTTCTCTTCGATTTCCGCCCCTTTGGGTACTACGACGATGCCCGTTTCCGAGACGGTGAATCGCTCACGGTCCGCTTCCTGATCGTATCCGATCGTGGTTCCCGGCGGGATCTTCACGCCCTTGTCGATGATCGCCCTGCGGATTCGCGAATGCCGGCCGACGTCGACGCCGTCCATGAGGATCGACTCGTCCACGTCGGTGTAGGAATGGATGCGGACCCGCGAATGGAGCACCGAGCGGTTGATGGTGCCGCCGGAGATGATGACGCCGTCCGAAACCATGGAGTCGGTGGCGATGCCGATGCGCTGCGATTGCGCATCGGCGAAGACGAACTTGGCCGGAGGCAGATTCATCGGAGCGGAGACGATGGGCCACTGCGGGTTGTACAGGTTGAACATCGGCGTCACAGAGACCAGATCCAGGCAGGCCGCAAAATACGACTCGATCGTGCCCACGTCCCGCCAGTAGCCGCGGTTGTACTCCGCCTCGCCGGGAATGTAGTTCTTGGCGAAATCGTAGGCGTAAACCTTCATGCGCGAATACATGTCGGGGATGATCTCTTTGCCGAAGTCGTGCGCGGCGTCGCGGAGCGCGTTGCGCTGCAGGACGTCGATCATCACGTTGGACTTGAAGATGTAGTTGCCCATGGAGGCCAGAACCATGTCCGGCCGATCGGGGATGGTCTTCGCCCCTTCCTTGGGCTTCTCCACGAATCCAATGACCCGATAGTCGCTGTCGATCTCCACGATCCCGAAATGATGCGCCTCGCTCAGCGGCACCGGATTGGTGGCGATGGTCAGGTCGGCGTCATTGCTCAGATGCTCCTGCAGCATCTGGTTCACATCCATCTTGTAGATGTGATCGCCGCCGAAGACGCAGACGTACTCCGGCTGATCATCGAAGATGAGCTCGAGGTTCTGGAAGACTGCATCCGCCGTTCCTCGGAACCAGAATGGTCCCTTCCGCATCTGCGCGGGCACCACATCGACGTACTGGCCGATCTCCGGCACCAGCCTCCAGGTTCGGGTGATGTGCTCGATCAAGGAGTTGGATTTGAATTGAGTGAGCACCTTGATTTTCAGGAAGCCGGAGTTGATGAAGTTGTTGATGACGAAATCGATGATCCGATAGCGCCCGGCGAACGGAACCGCCGGCTTGGCCCGGTCGCGGGTGAGCGGGTAGAGCCGCTCGCCCATCCCACCGGCCAGAATCATCGTCAGCACATTGCGGCGCGCCAGCAAGCCGTACATTGGATCTCGATTCTACTGCTGCGAAGCAATTCCCTGACCAGTGCTCGATATACTTTCCGCGCCCATGGCCGAAAAGGACTATTACGAAATTCTCGGCGTGAAGAAGACCGCCACGGAAGAGGAGATCAAGAAGTCGTACCGCAACCTGGCCAAGAAGTATCACCCCGACAAGAACAAGGGGAACAAAGAAGCAGAGAACAAGTTCAAGGAGATCTCCGAAGCGTACGCAGTGCTGAGCGACACGGAGAAGCGCGCTCAATACGATCGGTTGGGGCGGGAGGCGTTCTCGTTTGGTGGGGCGGGCGGCGGCGGGGCGAATCCGTTTGCCGGCTTCGACTTCCAGGAATTCGCCAATCGCGCCCGCCGGGGGGGAGGGGGGGCGCGGCGGGGGACGGGCGGGGCCGGCGGATTCACCGACATTTTCTCCGACCTGTTCGGCGGACAGGCCACTGCGTACGAAGAAGTGCCGATGCGCGGCGCCGACATCGACGCCGAGCTGACCATCGACTTTCGGGACGCCGTTCTCGGCACGACGATGAACCTGACCGTCAACGGCAATCCGATCAAGGTGAAGATCCCGGAGGGTGTGGCCGACGGGCAGCGCATCCGGCTGCGGGGGAAAGGATCGCCGGGAATGATGGGCGGCCCGCCGGGCGACCTCAACGTGCTGGTGCACGTGAAGCCGCATCCGTTCTTCGAGCGCCGCGGCGACGATATCTACATCGACTTGCCGATCACGGTCGGCGAGGCGATCCGCGGCGCGGAGATCGAGGTTCCCACCATTCACGGCCCGGTAAGGGCGAAGATCCCGCCGGGGACGCCGGGAGGTCAGACATTCCGAGTGCGAGGCAAAGGGGTGAAGAAAAAAGGAGGCGGCTTCGGGGATCACTATTACCGCGTGCAGGTCGTGTTGCCGCGCAATGTTCCCCCGGACGTTCTGGATGCGGTGGACAAGCTCGAAGCGCAATATCGCGAGAGCCCCCGGACACACTTGAAAACTTCGCTGTAGGCGTTGTCCGTGGCTCGCGGTTCGTGGCTCGCGGACCACGAACAGCGAACCACGGATCACGAACATGATTCCTGCCGGCCAGATTTTCGTCATCGGCGATTCGCACATCGGTCTCTCACCGGGGAGTGAGAAGCCGATCATGGACTGGCTCGATCGCTTCGCGCTATTGCAGCCGCGGGCGCTCTATCTGAACGGCGATCTGTTCCACTACTTCATTGCCGACCGGAAGTTTTACACGCCGACGGTGGACAAGGTCTTCGGCCGCTTTCGTCAGCTTCGAGACTCCGGAGTAGCGGTTCACTACGTCGAGGGCAACCGCGACTTCTTTCTGAAGGGTTCATTCGTGGAGGAGTCGGTGACTGACGTGAGCGACGAGTATTCGCTGCAGGCCGGCGATCGGAAGTATCTCATCGTGCACGGCGACCTGATCAACGACCGCGATTATCCATATCGCTTCTGGCGCCGGGCCTCGAAGAATCCGGTTTCGAAATTCTCGCTGCGATTCATCCCTCGCCGAGCCGCGCGCCGATTCGTCGATGGGGTGGAGAAGCGTCTGGCCCGCTCGAATTTCAAACACAAATCCCGGCTGCCGCTCGAACAACTGGAGGCCTACGGGCACAAGCGCCGCGAGCAAGGCTTCACCCACGTCGTCTTCGGGCACTTCCACCAGAAGCTCGTGCTTCCGGGGGACGGGGCCACCATCGCGATCCTGCCGGCGTGGTTCGACGCGGGAGAGGCTCTGGCGATAAACCCGGCCACTGGCGAGTTCGAATGGGTAGAGATATGAATGCTGAAATGCAGAATGCAGAATGCAGAATGCAGGGTGCGGCGATCGCCCTCATTCTGCATTCTGCATTCTGCATTCTGCATTAATCATGATTGTCACCTTCCTCGGCACCGGAACCTCTACCGGCGTCCCCGTCGTCGGATGTGCCTGCCGCGTCTGCACGTCAGAGGATGCGCGGAACAAGCGACTGCGGCAGTCGGTGAAGATCGAATCACAGGGAAAGGTGTTTCTGATCGACACGACACCGGACCTGCGCCTCCAGCTTCTTTCGTATCCGGTGCCGCGGCTCGACTTCATTCTTTTCACGCACTCGCATTCTGATCACCTCATGGGACTGGATGACATCCGGCCGTTCAACTTCCGGCAGCATGAGGCCATTCACGGGTTTGCGAACGGGCCAACGGCAAAAGCAATTCGTCGCGCCTTCAGCTACATCTGGTCCGATACGCAGGCCGGCGGTGGGAAGCCGCAGCTCGAGCTGCATGAGGTCGAAGGGAAGTTCACGCATCAGGGCATCGACATCGTTCCCATTCCCGTTCGGCATGGCGAGTGGACCATCCTCGGCTACCGGATCGGACCGTTCGCCTATATCACCGACACGAACGGCATCCCTGCCGCGTCGATGAAACTGCTCGAGGGCGTCGACACGCTCGCGTTAGACGGGCTGCGGCCGTCACCGCCTCACCCGACCCATTTCACGATCAGTGAAGCGATCGACGTGGCGCGCCGGATCGGGGCCCGCGAGACATGGCTGATTCATCTGACACACGACATCGATCACGCGACGTTCGAGCGATCCCTTCCGGCCGGCGTGCACCTGGCGTATGACGGCCTAACGCTCAAATTCGATGAACGATGAACGACCGGTTCGCTTGAATGTTCATCGTTCATCATTCATCGTTCATCGTTCATGAAAGTCATTCCCAAGGTCGACCGAGTAAACGCGACGGTCACAGCACCTCCGTCCAAGTCCTATTCGGTGCGGGCCCTGCTGCTCGGCGCGATGGCTGAGGGGACGACCACGATCACGAATTGCCTCGACTCCGATGACACGCGTTACGCATTGGAGGCGCTGCGGACCATCGGTTTCGAGATTGGAGGCTCGTTCAAGGAAGGCATCCGCATCGGGCCGCGCAAGAGCATGTCGGCGAACGAAGTGCCGATCTTCGTCGGCAACGCGGGCACGGCGATGCGATTTCTCACCGGCTGGCTTTCGTTCACACCTGGTCGGTTTCTCCTGCACGGCGAGAAGCGGATGCACGAGCGGCCGATCGGCGACCTGGTCGACGTCCTGCTGTCGATCGGGGCGGAGGTCGAGTACGTCGAGCGTGAGGGTTATCCGCCGCTGCGAATTCGGGGCAAGAAGATGCGCGGTGGTTTCGACGTGACCATCTCCGCCAGGACGTCCAGTCAGTTCGCGTCCTCGCTGATGCTGGCCGGCGGCTCGCTGCCGGATGGAATCACGCTGCATATCGAGTCGCTCGCTTCAGCGCCGTACATCGATGTGACCGCCGAGATCCTGAAGACGTTCGGCGGCGACGTCCTACGCCGAAACAACACCGTGCGGGTCCGCGCCGCTCGACTGTCGAAGGACGAGTACCGCGTGGAGGGCGATTACTCGTCCGCGTCGTACTGGTTCGCCGCGGCGGGAGCAACCGGCGGCACGATTCAAGTCCGCGCGCTGGCCCATCCTTCCGCGCAGGGCGACGCGCGATTCCTCGACGTCCTCTCGGCGATGGGATGCGACGTGACGATCGAGGGGGAGGACATCATCGCCGTCACCGGTCCGCAGCAGCTCCGCGGCGGACGCTTCGATTGCAACGCCACGCCCGACCTCGTCCCCACGCTCGCGGCGATCGCTCCCCTGGCCAGCGGGCCCGTGGAGATCGTGAACGTGGAGAACCTGCGAGTGAAAGAATCCGATCGCCTTTCCACCGTGGCAACCGAGCTCCAGCGCCTCGGCGCCCGAGTGGAGGAAAGGCGCGACTCCCTCCTCATCCATCCGGGCTGGTCGACAGACGCCGTCGTTGTGGAGACCCACGACGATCATCGCATCGCCATGGCCTTCGCCGCCGCCGGGCTGGCTCGAGGCAATGTGACGATCGCCAACGAGCAGGTGGTCTCGAAGTCGTACCCGCGCTTCTGGAAGACGCTGGACGAGGTGGTGGAGGCCTCTGCCCGCGCCTCGAAAACGGCTTGATACAATACCGGCCCACCATGCACCCCGAGCCACGCTGCAGCGCCCGGCGGTGAGTATGCCCACCTGGTATTTGCTGCTCGCCCTTTTCTTCATTCTCGCGAACGGATTCTTCGTCGCCGCAGAATTCGCCATCGTCAAGGTGCGCCCGACGCAGCTCGCGGAGCTGGCCGCAGCGGGGAGCACTCGAGCGCGAATGGCCAGGCGGATCCTCAAACGCTTGGACAGCTACCTCTCCGCCACGCAGCTCGGCGTCACGCTGGCCTCGCTGGCACTCGGCTGGATCGGCGAGCCGGCATTCGCCCATTTGATCCAGCCGTCCCTTTCATTCTTCGGCGTCTACAGCCTGGCCATCGCCCACTCCATCGCTGCCTCGCTGGCCTTCGTAGCCATTTCCGCGTTGCACATCATCTTTGGAGAGCTCGGTCCGAAATACATCGCAATCGACAGGACGCTGAACACCGCGTTGTGGTCGGCGCATGTGTTGCGCGGCTTTTATGTGCTGGCCTATCCGCTCATCTGGATGCTCAACCACTCCGCCATACGCGTGGTGCGTTGGGTCGGAATCAACCCGGCCAGCGGGCGGGACATGACGCATTCCCAGGAAGAGCTGCGGCTGATTCTGGCCAGCTCGGAGAAGGCGGGCGTTCTTTCGGAAGAGAACCGCGAGATCATCGAGGGAGTCTTTCAGTTCTCCAAGCGGACAGCGCGTCAGATCATGGTGCCTCGCACGGACGTGGCGGTGCTCTCCACGAAAAAGTCGATCGAAGAGAATCTGGAGATCATCCGCAGCGCGCGGCACACGCGATATCCGTTGTGCGAAGGGACGCTCGATCAGACCATCGGGCTCATTCACGTCAAGGATCTGCTGCTGGCTCAGCTTCGCGGACCGGGTCGATCGCTGAACGAGCTGAAGCGCGAAATCCTCTTCGTTCCGGAGAACAGCACCGTGGAGGCGCTGCTCTCGCAATTCATCGAAGTGAAGACGCACATGGCCGTGGTGCTGGACGAATACGGCGGCGCGTCAGGCATCGTCTCGCTGGAGAACATCACCGAGGAGTTGTTCGGGCAGATTCAGGACGAGTTCGACCGCGAGCGGCCGGAGATCGAGCCGCTGGGCAACGGGCGATACCGCGTGCGCGGCGACTACCTCATCGAGGATCTTGCTGATCGCCTGAAAGTGGACGTCGGCGAGCCCGCCGAGGAGACCATCGGTGGTTATGTCGCTGCGCGTCTGGGTCGTGAGGTGGCTCCCGGCGATCGCACGCAACTGGGCGATCTGGCCATCGAGGTCCTGGATGCCGAGCGCTTCCGCGTTCGCTGGGTCCTGGTCCAGACACAGATGCCGAAGACAGAAGAAGCGGAAGAGGAACGCGCGCTTCCGTGAAGGTTGACCTTCAATCGCTCTTGGCTACAGCGGCCAGCCGCTTGTCTTCGTCGTTTTTCGATCGCAGCGCGTTTTCATGGAAGGCGACGACAATGTCACGGACTTTCTCCGGCTCATCGACCAGGTGAATGCTGTCGACGTCCTCCTGAACGATATTGTTCGCGGTGAGCACTTTCTCGCGCATCCAGTCGATCAATCCGCTCCAGTAGTCGGTGCCGAAAAGGATCACTGGGAAATTGGTGACCTTCTTGGTCTGAATCAGTGTCAGCGCGTCGAACAACTCGTCCAGCGTGCCGAAGCCGCCGGGAAACGTGATGAACGCCTCGGAGTACTTCACAAACATCATCTTGCGGACGAAGAAATAGCGGAAGGTCATAGCCCGGTCGACGAATTCGTTGATCTTCTGCTCGAACGGAAGCTCGATGTTGCAGCCGACGGAGAGCGCTCCGGCCTGGCGCGCCCCGCGATTGGCTGCCTCCATGATCCCAGGGCCCCCGCCGGTGATGATGGCAAAGCCTGCTTTTCCGATCAGCTCCGCAGTGCGCACGGCCGCGTCGTAGTACTTGTTTGAAAGCTTCGTGCGCGCCGAACCGAAAATCGAAACGGCGGGATAGACGTCGGCCAGATGGTCGAAGCCGGCGACGAACTCGCTGGTGATGCGCAGGACTCGCCAGGAATCGCTCTGGAGAGTCTCCTCCCGCGAGGGGCGATCGAGAAGCTTGCGGTCCTCCAGAGCTTCCTGCGGCTTGGGGGGAATGTGAATTTCAGCCGGCTGGCGGATGTCCATGGAGTGATTGTAGGTCTCTGATCGTGAGCGGCGAAGCGCGCGAAGGAGCCGCCGCGCAAGATTGAAGCAGCTCCCTCGCTTCGCTAGGGATTACCGCCGCAATTTGATCACCGCGGTCTCCACCAGCTTGTCGCCGGGAAGATCGCGCTGCCATGCCGTGACCTTGACGCTTCCGGTTTCACTCATGGTCCCGAACGCCGTCCGCACCTTGAAGCGAACCCTGGAATTCTCGCCAGGCTGCAGATTGCCGATGGTGTAGTGATACACATTCATGCCGGGATCATGCGACATGGTCACCCCGCGATCGTGAGTCTCGTCGAGTACGATGAGCTGCGATGGAAGCTCCACGTCCACGAGCACATTCTGGATATTGTTGACGCCGCGGTTGCTCAGGGCCACGTCGAGATTGTCT
>QHVS01000024.1 GCA_003223635.1 Acidobacteriota bacterium
GATGGCGGTCAGCTCGTTGCCGAGGATGGCCAGTTTCTCCGTGAGAACGCCCTCGCCCGGCCCGATCTCCACGATGACGTCATCGGGCTGCGCCTCGATGGCAGCGACGATCTTTTCGACCGCGCCGCGGTTGCGCAGAAAATTCTGCCCCCAGTATTTTTTTGGTCTCAAGTCTATCCTGAGCGAAGCGAAGGATCTCCGGTGGCACAGCGATGCGCATGCCACGAGCAGCGCACGTCGCGCCAAACCGCTGTGCCACCGGAGATCCTTCGGCGCTTTGCGCCTCAGGATAAACTGGAGAGCAATGGACCAGAACACCGTTAGCGCCCAAATTGCCGCCGCCCACGAAACGATCGACCGGCTCCGGGCGGAGATGGCGCGCGTCATCGTCGGACAGCAGGCGATCATCGACCGCCTGGTGATTGCGCTTCTCATTCGCGGGCACGTCCTCGTAGAGGGCCTCCCGGGGCTGGCCAAGACGCTTCTGGTGAAGACGCTGGCCGCGGCGATCGACGCCTCGTTCAAGCGGATTCAGTTCACTCCCGATCTGCTGCCGGCCGACATCACCGGCACGCTGATCTTCGATCCTGCCGGCCGCAGCTTCAACGCCCGCCTCGGACCGATCTTCGCCAATCTGATTCTCGCCGACGAGATCAACCGCGCTCCGGCCAAAGTGCAGAGCGCACTTCTGGAAGCCATGCAGGAGCGGCAGGTGACCATCGGTGAGACGTCGTACGCGCTTCCCGATCCGTTCGTGGTGATCGCCACGCAGAATCCGATCGAACACGAGGGGACGTACGCGCTTCCGGAAGCGCAGGTCGATCGCTTCGTGATGAAGCTGAAGGTGGACTATCCGAGCGCCGAGGAGGAGCTGAAGATGCTCAGCCTCTATCTCGATCCGACCGCCGCGCCGACGGCGATCCGCCGCGTGCTGCCGCTGACGGAAGTGCATCAGATCGCACACCTGGCCGCAGCGGTGCACGTCGACGAAAAGATCGAGCGCTACATCGTGCAGATCGTCACCGCCACCCGCCGCCCGTCCGATTTCCGGCTGCCGTCGCTGGCCGCGCACATTTCCTTCGGCGCCTCGCCGCGCGCGACGCTCGCCCTGGCCCACGTGGCCAAGGGATACGCATTCATCCAGGGACGCGCGTACGTCGTTCCCGAGGATGTAAAGGCCATCGCCTACGACGTGCTCCGCCATCGCCTGGTGCTCAGCTACGAAGCGGCCGCGGAGCAGATGACCGCGGAACGAATCATCGAACAGATTCTGGGCGCCGTCGCCGTCCCGTGAGACTCTTCCGCCGCCAACCGCCGAAGTTCCAAGTCCCTCTGACTCGCAGAGTTCGCGAGTTGGAGATCGCCAGTGCGCGGCTGATCCGCGCCGGGTTCGCCGGCGACTATCACTCCGCCTTTCACGGGCGGGGCATCGAGTTCTCGCAGGTGCGCGAGTATCAGCCGGGCGACGACATCCGCACAATCGATTGGAATGTCACCGCGCGCAGCGGCGCACCGCATGTGAAGGAATTCATCGAGGAGCGCGATCTGACGGTGCTGGTGGTGATCGACGTCTCCGGCTCGATGGCATTCGGCTCGGTCGATTGGCGGAAATGCGATGTCGCCGCCGAGCTGGCCGCTGTCTTCGCCTTCTCTGCCGTGGAGAACTCCGATCGGGTCGGCCTGCTCCTTTTCTCCGACCGCGTGCAGCGCTACATCCCCCCGCGTCGCGGTCATACGCACGCGCAGGTGATCATCCGTGCCGCGGTCGACGCGGCCATGCGCGGCTGCCGCGGCACTGCCGATCTCGACTCGGCGGCGCTTTTTCTTCAGCGCGTGACCAGGAAGCGCGCGGTAGTCATCGTTCTCTCGGATTTCCTCAATCTCAACTTCGAGCGGACCATGCGCCGACTGAACCGTCGCCATGATGTGGTCGCGCTCTCCATCAGCGATCCGCGCGAGGAGCGGTTTCCCGCCGGCGGATTCGCCCGGGTGGTCGACGCAGAGAACGGCGCGATGCGTCTGGTCGATCTGGAATCGGCCGAGGTAACTCGGCGCGCCGCACAGCGCCAGCAGCAGATTGCCCGACGCTTCCGTGCGGTTGGCGTCGACCTGCTCGCCATTTCCACGGCCGTCCCGTACGATCGTCAGTTGTTGCGCTTTTTCCGCGAACGGGTGCAGCGCAGACGATGATCCCGCTCCTTCTCCTGGTGACCGCGTTCTTCCATCCGGCGCAGCCGACCGTCGGCGATCCGATCGTGATCGATTTTCGGCAGCCGGTTGTTCTCGACGCCTCGCCGGAATACGACATTCTTTCTGTACGCGGGTCTCATGTAGTGATCCGTACCTTTGAGCCGCGGCCATTTGTCATCAGCGGGCGAGTGGGCAACGTCGTCTTCCGCAACATGGTCGTGCCGGTGCGCTCGGTGCTCAAACCGCGCGACGATCTAAAGCCCGCGCCGCTGAAACCTCCGCGAAAGGAAGCATATCCACGGCTTCCGTTCATGCTCATCGGCATCGCAGCGCTTCTGGCCGTCGGCGCCTGGACCGCGGTGATCATCCTGGAGCGTCGCGCCGCGGCGGCGAAAGTCGTCGAGCCTCCCATGCCTGCCGATGTTCGTTTTCGCACGAAGGTCATTGCCCTCCGCGATGACGTACGCGGCCAGCGTCGGTGGGCGCAATTGGCGGACGCGACGCGCGAATATCTCGCCGCAGTGGATCCGAACCTCGGCATAGAGCTCACGACTCGGGAAGTTCTGGAGAGGCTCGGTGTGGCACAGACACTCTTGTCTGTGCCGGCACAGGCAGGAGTGCCTGTGCCACACCAGACCGTCGCCGCCATCCTCCGCCAGGGTGACCTCGAAAAATTCTCGCCCTGGGGCGCGTTGCCGGCGAACTTCGCCGCGTTGGCTGATCGCGCGCTCGAGCTGGCGCCGGAGCCGGTGCTGGAGGAGGCGGCGTGACGCGCTTCGGCTCGCCGCTCTGGCTCGCGTTGGCGATCGTGGTCATCGCCCGCATCGCCATGCTCATCGCCGATCGCCAGCGCCGCTTCGGCGCCTTCACGTTCTCCTCGCTGACGCTGGTGTCGCCGAAGCTGCCGTTGCGCGCGCGCTTCGCCGGTCTGCCATTCGTTCTGGAGTGCCTGGGCGCGCTGTTGATGATCATCGCCCTGGCCCGCCCGCAGCGCATCACGCGCATGGCCACGAACGAGCGCTACGGCATCGACATCGTCGTGGCTCTCGATGCTTCCGGAAGCATGGCGGCCGAGGATTTCCGGCCGCGGAATCGATTCGCGGTGGCCAAGGATCTAATCGGGGATTTCATCGCCCGCCGGCAGGATGACCGCATCGGGATCGTCACCTTCGGCGTCCGCGCTGCCACGCGCGTGCCGATCACGTACGACCGCGACATCGCGCAGGCGATCCTGGATAAGGCGCAGGTTGGAGAGAACGGCGATGGAACGGCGATCGGTCACGCCATCGCCACGTCCGTCAATCGGCTGCGGTCATCGAAGACGCGCAGCCGCATCATCATCCTGGTGACCGACGGCGTAAACAACGCCGGATCGATCGAGCCGATGACGGCGGCGAAAATCGCCGGGCGGGACGGCATCAAGATCTACACGATCGGAGTGGGGAGTCGCGGGGCCGTGCCCATTCCGCTCAAGCGTCAGGATCCATTCACAGGCGACATTGTGACGACCTATCAGCTCGTGCGCGCCGACCTCGACGAAGAGACGCTCGCGGCGATCGCCCGCACCACGGGGGGCGAATACTTCCGGGCCACGGACGCCGCGACGATGGGACAGATCCTCGATCGCATCGACAAGCTGGAAAAGACTCGGCTCTCCGCGCCGAAAAGCGAGAAGGTGGAAGAGCTGTATTTGCGGCCGCTGGCCATCGGACTGGCCGCGCTGGCGCTTTCGCTTCTCTCGGGAGAAACGCTATGGCAGAAGGTCTCGGCCTGACGTTTCGATCGATTCCGCTGCTGACCCTCGCGGCGCTGGCGCCTGCGGCTCTCGTATTTCTCATCGCTCGCGAAAACCATCGAGTTCGGCTCGCGAGAAAGTTCATGTCGGAGCGGCTCCGCGGCGTCGCCAATCCCGCGCGCATTCTTCGACCCTATCTTCTGGCACTCGCACTTCTCGCTGCGGCCGTGGCGCTGGCCGGACCGCGCGCCGGGTTCACGATCCTGCCGCTGGAGGAGCGAGAAACGAATCGCGTTCTGGCCATCGACGTCTCGCAGAGCATGGCCGCGGAGGATGTCGGCGCCTCGCGGCTCGAGGTGGCCAAAGCGATCGCCAAGCGAATCGTCGAGGCCCATCCGGGGCGGACGGGCGTCGTGATGTTCGAAGCTGGCGCGGAAGTCGTCTCGCCGCTCACGACCGACGATGATGCCGTCTCTGCGCTGCTCGACTCGATGCAACCCGGCGAGCTCTCCCAGCCAGGCTCCGACCTCGGCGCTGGCCTGCTCGCCGCTCAACGGCTCGTCGAATCGGATCCCGGCCAGAAAGGCGACATCATCGTCATCAGCGACGGCGAAGATCAGGGAACTCGTCTTGATGAGGCGATCGCCCGGCTCAAGGCGCGCGGCATCAGCGTATCGACCATCGCCATCGGCTCGCCGAGCGGAGCCACGATTCCCCGCGCTGAAGGTAACGGAGACCTTCGCGACGACAACGGCGACGTGGTGTGGACGTACCTGCATCCGGAGACTCTGGAACGCGTCGCGCGGGAGACCGGCGGCCGGGCTTTCGTGAATCCGTTCGCCGAGCACGCGCTCGACTCGATGACCGCCGCTGCGGGCGGCGCGCTGCGGCAGAAGAACGTCCGCGTGCCTGTCGAGCGCTATCAGTGGCCCCTCGTGCTGGCTTGCCTGGCTCTGCTCCTCGGCTCGTTCGTAAATCGAGGTGCGGAATGATCGCCGTGCTGCTGCTGGCGTGGAACCTCGCCCAGCTCTGGCGCGACACAAACTCGCACGCGGCGACTGCGCACGGCGTGAAGGCATTCCAGAAGCAGAAGTATTCCGATGCAGCGGCATCCTTTGCCATGGCCAACAAGATCGCGCCCACTCCGCAGCGTGCGTTCAATCTGGGCACGGCGCAGATCGCCGCAGGAAATCGCGAGCAGGGCTCATCGACGCTGGCCCGGGCGATGGAGAATCCCGGCCTGCGCGCCGATGCGCTCTTCAATCGCGGGAACAGCGCCCTCGCCGCAAACGCCTTCGACTATGCGATTCACGACTACGTCGAAGCGCTGAAGTTGCACCCGAAAGACCCCGGCGCGAAGCGCAACCTGGAGATCGCTCTGGCGAAAAAGCGAGCCATGCAGCGCCAGTCCAGCGGCTCGCGTAACAATCAGCAGGGTTCTTCTCCGCGCCAGCAGCCGCAGAATCCGCAGCAGCCGACCCGCGATCAGAAGCAGCGGAGCGACCAGGAGAACGTCGACGCGCTGCTGCGGTCGGTCCAGCAGCAGGAGCAGGAGGAGCTGCTTCGCATGCACAAGGCGAAGCCGGAGAGACTTCACGTCGGATGGTGACGATCAGAATGCAGAATGCAGAATGCAGAATGCAGAAAAAGCTGCTCGTCTTCGGGGTTTCTGCATTCTGCATTCTGCATTCTGCATTCGGTAATGAGCTGACGGTCGACAAACGAACCCTCCAACTCGACGACACGATCACCATCACCATCACGGTCGAGGACTCCTTCGCCAAAATCGACTCGATCCACATCCCGCTGCAAAATCTGGTCATCGACGGCCCGCCCTCCATCTCCTCGGAGTTCCAGTGGATCAACGGCCGGACATCGCGGCGCAAGGTGTTCCGCTACACCGCGCATCCGTCGTCGTCGGGGGCGGCGCTGGTCGGCCCGCTGATGCTCCGAGGGAGCGACGGCCAGGTGGAAACGCTTGCGCCGGTCTCCATCCAGGTTCTGCCCGACGCCATCGCCGGAACGAACGATCCGCTGAAGATCATCCGGGAGATGCTCGCCACCAATCGCGAGCCGATCTTTCTGATCGCGGAGGCCAACAAGAGCGCGGCGTATGCCGGTGAAGAGGTGATCGTCACCTGGACGCTGTACAACGGAGCGAGCGTGCAGCAGTACTCGATCGGAGAGGTTCCGAAGCTGGAAGACTTCTGGTCGGAGGAGCTGCACATCGCCGGCGATCAACCGCAGCAGGTGATGCTGGGCGGCGTGGTACTGCAGAAAGTCGCGGTGCGACGCGTGGCGCTCTTTCCGCTGCGCGGCGGCAGGCTGATCGTCGGTTCGATGGGCGTCAATGCCTCGATGATGAAACGCCTCAGCACCGGCGATCCGTTCGGCCTGTTCGAGGGAGTGATGGTCGATGTTCACCGCCGTTCGGCGCCTCTGGCCGTCGATGTCCGCCCCCTCCCGCCCGGCCCGCCGGTGAGCGCCGTCGGCGAAGTCATGTTGAAGTGCGGGTCGCCGCTGCAACGAAACGGCGGTCCGGTGGCGATGGATGTGACGATGTCCGGGCAGGCGAATCTTCGCGCAGCGACGCCGCCGCAATGGGAGAAACCGATCGATGGCAGCGTGGAGATCGCGGAGGGACGGTTGGGCGTGGAGCGCGGCCGCGGGGATGCGACGATGACCCGCAACTGGCGGTATCTGATTTTTCCGGCGCACTCCGGCGCCTTCACGCTCCCGGCGTTGACTTCGACGATCCTCACGCCGGGCGGGACGCGCCACACGCTGCGTTGCGAAGCGAGAACGCTCAATGTGCAAGCCGCGACTGCGGACGAGCGGCACCCACGCGCCCCTGCCAGCACCCGGCATTTCGATCCCGCTTCGCTGCTTCCCTGGGCGGGCGGTATTGCTGCGTTTCTTCTCGCCGCGGCGCTGATCGTTCCACGCGTCCGCCGCATCCGCCGTTTGCGATTCGAAGTGCAGAGGCTCGTCCAGGAGACGCCCGATCAGACTCGCGCGGCGGTCGACGATCATCTGGCCAGCCGCGGAATCGATCCGGGCGCGCTTCTGCAGGAGCGCTCCGATCGGGGCGATGCGTATCGTTCTCTGCGCTCGCTCCTCGATGCGGCTCATCGCGACCGGTTCGAGACGACACGCGAGGAGATCGCCGACCGAGTGCGCGACGTTCTCTCCGCGGCAGCATAAAATCCCCAACCATGATTTCCACGCCGCGGCTCGTGCTGCGCCGCTTCACCCGAGAGGACGCTCCCGCGGTTCAGCGACTGGCGGGGGCCCCGGAGGTGGCGCTCAACACGCTGCTCATTCCGCATCCGTATCCGGACGGGGAGGCGGAGCGCTGGATCTCCACGCACGACGAAGCATTTCAGCGCGGCGATATGACGTTCGCCATCACCACGGCGGAGGATCAGGGCCTGGTCGGCGCGATCGGCCTGCACTCCAAGCCCGATCACGATCGCGCGGAGATCGGGTACTGGATCGGCCTGCCGTTCTGGGGGAAGGGCTTCGCCACGGAAGCGGCGTCCGCCGTGCTGCGACACGCGTTCGAGACTCTTTCGCTGCATCGCATCTACGCCATGCACTTCACGCGGAATCCTGCTTCCGGCCGCGTGCTGCAGAAGATCGGCATGCGCCACGAGGGATCGCTCCGGCATCACCTCAAGAAATTCGGCGAATACATCGACGTGGAGGTGTACGGAATCGTGCGAGATGACTGGAGCGGTTAGCTGTTAGCTATTAGCTGTTAGCTCTTAGGATTCAATCCACGCCGCATACCCTAAGAGCTAAGAGCTAAGAGCTAAGAGCTAAGAGCTAAGAGCTAACAGCTTCAGTAGCAGAGCGTGACCGGCTGACGGACGTACCTTGGGGCCTCGACCTCCGCGAGCATGAAATGCGCGACGTCGGCCCGAGAAATTCGCGGGAAGCGCCTTTCGCGGCAGGCATCGGGACCGGCTCGATACTTTTCCGTCCGCGGACCGTTGGTCAACGAAGCTGGCTGCACGATGGTCCAGTCGAGAGTGCTGGAGCGAATGATCCGCTCCTGAAGTTCCTTGTCGGCGAAGACGTTTCGCAGCAGCGGAAGGAGAATCCAGTTGTAGAGTGGGCCGAGCTGGCCGCGCGTCTCGCCCACGCCGAGCGACGACTGCCACAGCAGGCGGCGCACGCCGCTGGCGGTCATCGCCGCGATGATTACCTTCAGGCCGTCGGATAGCAATGTGCTCTTGCCGAGGGTGCGCGTTCCGAGGGCGGAGAGAACGGCCTGGTGATTGGGGATCGCCGCGCGGACCGTCTCCGGCTCCTGCAGATCGCCTTGCTGAACGCGGAGGTGCGCATGGGAGACCGCGAGCTTGCCGGGATCCCGGACGAACGCCGTCACATCGTGTCCACGCTGGAGCGCCTGCGCCACCAGTTCTTTGCCGGTCCCGCCGGTGGCGCCGAAAATCAGAATCCGTCCCATGAATTGCCCTCCGCCGGACGGCAGCGTATCGTAATCACGGTCCAGTACAACTGAAACGAATGTCGCTCTGCGGCAACTCTGCATCGACTCTCAATTCGAGAAAAGGAGGAGCGCAATGCTCAATGTAATCGCCGTACTGCTGCAACAGGACTCCGGGGGCAACGGGATGAACGGAGCCACGATGGGGCTCATCGTTCTGGATGTCGCCCTCATCATCCTGATGGTCGCCGCGATGTGGACGGTGTTCAAGAAGGCGGGCGAGCCGGGATGGGCGGCTCTGATCCCGATCTACAACATCATGGTGTTGTTAAAGATCGCCGGCAAGCCGATGTGGTGGGTCATCCTGATGCTGATACCATTTGTGAACATCATCGTGCTCATCATCGCCATCGTCGGGCTGGCCCGCAATTTCGGCAAGGGCGCCGGCTTCGCCCTCGGCCTCGTCTTCCTCGCCCCGATTTTCTATCCGATCCTCGCGTGGGGTGACGCGCAATATCAGCCGCAAGCAGCGTGACGCCCTCACCCGGCGCTTCGCGCCACCCTCTCCCGCAAGCGGGAGAGGGCCCTCGAGAATCCCGAGTCCCTTCTCCCCGCGTGAGCGGGGAGAAGGTGCCGCCGTAGGCGGCGGATGAGGGGCCCTACCACCCGCACTTCTGTCCCTGGTTCTGCTCATCGAGCCACTCTTTGAGCGGCGCGAAGTAATCAAGGATCGCGGTGGCGTCCATCTGCCGCTGGCCGGTGATGGCCTCCAGTGCATCAGGCCACGGGCGGCTCTGTCCCATCTCCAGCATGGCCTTCAGCCGCGCGCCTGCGTCCCGGTTGCCGTAGATCGAGCAACGGTTGAGCGGGCCCTTGAGCCCAGCCGCCGCACAGAGCGCGCGATGAAACTGAAACTGCAGAATGCGGGCGAGGAAATAGCGCGTATACGGCACGTTCGCGGCGATGTGGTACTTCGCTCCCGGGTCGAAATCGTGTTCCGTTCTCTCCACCGGCGGCGCGATCCCCTGATACCGCAGCCGCAGATCCCACCAGGCCTTGTTGTAGTCCGACGGAGCAATCTCACCGGAGAACACTCTCCAGCGCCACCTGTCGATCATGAGGCCGAACGGCAGGAAGGCGATCTTGTCCATCGCCTCGCGGAGAAGCAATCCAAGATCGGCAGAGGGCGGCGGCTCCTTGTCGAGGAGTCCGATCTGCACGAGATAGTTGGGAGTGATGGAGAGGGCGATCGTGTCACCCACCGCCTCGTGGAAGCCATCATTCGCGCTGTTCTTGTAGAGAAACGGCTGCGTGTTGTACGCCCGCTGATAGAAGTTGTGCCCCAGCTCGTGATGGATCGTGGTGAAGGAGTCGGCGGTTCTGGAGATGCACATCTTCACGCGCAAGTCGTCCTGGTCGTCGATATCCCAGGCGCTGGCGTGGCACACCACGTCGCGATCGCGCGGTTTGAGGAACAGCGATCGTTCCCAGAAGCGCGGATCGCCGTCACGCGGCGCGACAAGATCGTAGACGTTGGCCCACTCCTGCGCCCAGATATTGCCCAGAAGGTGAGCGGGAATCGGTTTGGCGGGCGGGACGACGTCCGCTCCATACTTCTTCGTCAGGTTCCATCGCACGTAGCAGTGCAGCGAGTCATACAGCGGCTTCACCTGATTCCACAGGCGATCGACTTCCGCGGCGAACGCGTCGGGCGACATGTCGTATTTGGAGCGCCACAGCGCGCCGGTGTCTTTGTAGCCCAGCTCACGCGCTCCTTCGTTGGTCAGTTCGACGAAGCGCGTGTACATCGCCTTCATCGGGCGGGAGATGGTGTGCCAGCCGCGCCACACGTCCAGCAGGCGATGTGGATCGCGGCTGCTGCGCATGATCTCCGTGATGGCTTCGACGTCGAGGCATTGATCGGGCGTCGCACCGGCCGGGCAATACCTCGCCGCGCCGTATTGGGCGTCGAGCTCCGCGGCGATCTTCGTCATCTCCGCGGTCTTTGCCGAATCGGATGGGCCCGGCGTCGTGAGCGCCAGTTTGATCAGATCGAGTTTGCGGCGGACGTCGAATGGCAGTCCCTGCACGTGGTCGAAACGCGCGGCACGCTTGGCGAGGGCCACGCCCAGGTTGATGTGCTTCTCGTTGGCCTGAGCGGAGAGGATCTGCGTATCGTAGGTGATGAAGTTCTCCGCCACCCACGTCGCCCGCTGCGCGTCGACGTTCACCTCAGCCAGGCTCGCCTCGGCCTCGCTCACGAAGCGGACGGCGGCGCTCGCTTCATTCTCGATTCTGCGTTCTGCGTTCTGCATTCAACGACTTGGAGTATATCGAGGTGACGAAGGGTTGACTTCACCCGTACTATGTTGGGCAACTATCACTGGAAACTTCAGGAGACCTCATGACATCTCGTATTCTTCGCAGTTCTTTCATCGCTGCAGTTGTGATCGCGGCGATGCCCCTTGCGGCTGACGTCCCCGGGCGCGTCCATCCGGTCAAACCGCTGGCTCTGGTCACGATCAGCGGCGTCGTTCGCGATTCGGTGACCGGCGCGCCGATCGCCGTCGCTGTCGTGCATAGCGGTTCAGCGTTCTATGACAGAAACAACGGCACGAAGGCGGACGGCGCATACACATTGACCGTTCCCTCCGGCCGGCCGGTGCTGATCACAGCAGAGCAGTTTTCGTATGAGCCGCAGACAAAGACTCCCATCGCCACCGCGGGCATGACGCTCGATTTCAGCCTCACTCCCAGAGCAACGGCGACGGTAAGGCTGACCAATGGCGTGACGCACGTTCTCGGCCTGTCCAGTTCCAGCTTCGCGTATGCCATTCCGTTCAGCGGATACGCGCGCTTCGACAACGCGAACTTCTGCAAGACGGACGGCTCCGCGTTTGCCCCGTCGAAGAATGACATTTCGAAGATCATCGGACCGCCGACTTCCGTCAACTTCGCACCCTGCTGTGCATCGGGGGCGGTTCTCTCTGCCAACGTGGAGATGAAATCCGGCGAGAAGATGCAGGTCTATTTCACCGATAGTTGTGGCGACAGCGAGGTCGATTTCATCGGCCGGGAACGATCGACCGGCGTGTACCAGTACATGAATTTCAAGGACATCGCGGAGATCGACTTTCAGTAGGGCGATACAATCGCCGCATGTCGGTCGAGCCGCGTCTTACCCACGTCTCGGCGTTCGACGAGATTGAGCGCATTTACGCCCTTCAGCGCGGGAAGGCGGCCACCGTCGCCCAGACCACGGCGGCGCAGCGCCGGGCCACGATCCGCCGCATGCGCGACGCACTGCTCGCGCGCAGCGGAGAGATCCACGCCGCTCTCTGGGCCGATTACGAGAAGCCCGGACCGGAGGTCGATCTCTCCGAGATCTACCCGGTGGCTTCCGAAGCGAAGCACGCCATCCGCCATCTGCGGCGCTGGATGAAACCGCGGCGCGTGTCCGCGCCGCTGGCGCTGTTCGGCTCGCGATCGAAGATCGTCTACGAGCCGAAAGGGGTGGTCCTGATCATCTCGCCGTGGAATTTCCCAATCAACCTGTCCCTAGGCCCGCTCGTCTCGGCGCTGGCCGCGGGGAACTGCGCGATGCTCAAGCCGTCGGAGATGACGCCGAACGCCAGCGCGTGGATGAAGCGCTTCATCAGCGATCTCTTCGACGAGAGCGAAGTCGCCGTGATCGAAGGCGACGCCCGGGTGGCCGAGGCCCTGTTGCGGAAGAGGTTCGACCATATTTTTTTCACCGGCAGTCCTGCGGTGGGAAAGATCGTCATGCGCGCCGCGGCGGAGCATCTGACGCCGGTGACTCTCGAGCTGGGCGGGAAGTCGCCGGCCATCGTCGATCGCACCGCTGATCTGGACGAGGCGGCGAAGAAGATCGGATGGGGAAAATCGATGAACAGGGGTCAGGTATGCATCGCTCCCGACTACGTCCTCGTCGATGAGACGGTGCGCACAACATTCCTCGAGAAATTGCGGGCCGCCATGAACAGCGAAAGCGGGTTGCTGGTCAATGAACGGCACGCGGCGCGGGTGAGGAGGCTGATCGGAGAGAGCGGCGACGGACGACGGATGCCGCTGACGATCGTGGAGGATGCTGCGCCCGACGGGCCGCTGATGCAGGAGGAGATCTTCGGGCCGATTCTTCCGGTGATCGCCTACCGCGATATCGCCGACGCATGCCGCATCGTCGCGGCGCGGGAAAAGCCGCTGGTCCTCTATCTATTCAGCCGCAAACGGCACGTCATCGACACCGTCGTGCGGCATACCCGGGCGGGCGGTACGGTGGTCAACGACACGCTCATTCATTTCTATCAACTCAACCTGCCCTTCGGCGGAGTCGGACAGAGCGGCATGGGCAAGGCGCATGGCTTCTTCGGCTTCGAGGCGTTCTCGAATGCGCGCGGCGTGCTCGAGCAGCCGACGCGCTTCAGCTCCATTCAGCTTCTCTATCCGCCATACACGAAGCTCAAGCGGAAGCTGATCGACTTCACCGTGCGCTGGCTGTAAGGGTCTCGTGCACGAGTGCCTTCGCCCCCGCGTGAGCGGGGGAGAAGGTGCCGCGAAGCGGCGGATGAGGGGGCGCATTATCGCGAAGCGATCGCTCCTGCGATTCCCGCCTCGATGCATTCGATGGCCATTCGATAGTCGCGGATCAAGAGCTCGTTCGGAATTCTGACGACGCGGATGCCGCGGCTGTACAAGTAAAGGAATCGCTCGTCCTCGTAGTCGACCATCCAGGGTGCTCGATGGTGCTGTCCGTCCATTTCGATCACGAGCTTCAGGCGCGGGCAGTAAAAGTCGAGTATGTAGCGGCCGATCGGAACCTGGCGCCGGAACTTCTGGCCGGAGAAGCGACGATCACGAAGCCAACTCCAGAGGCGATCTTCACTTCGAGTC
>QHVS01000025.1:0-4860 GCA_003223635.1 Acidobacteriota bacterium
TGCGACACCGATCGCAGGATCAGCATGGCCTATGGGGCCCTCGACAGCCCGAGCGACGAATACGCCCGCCGCATCGCTTATGTCATCGACGAGCAAGGCCGGATCGCCCAGGCTCATGGGAAGGTGGATGCCAGGACGTATCCGCGGGAGCAGCTGAAAAGTCTGTGAAGTGCCCGGTAGGACGAAAACTACCGAGCACCAGGCACTGAGCACAAAGTTGTCACCGCGCTGAAACCATTTCCGTTCTCGAGCGTTATAGCGTTTAGCAAAATCGAGGGGCATCTCTATGGCTGTATCCAAGCGAAAGAAAAAATTCGCCATCATCTCGATCATCGTCCTGGCGATCGTCGTCATCGCCGCTTTCGTCGCCATGAAGGCGAAGAACAGCGGGAAGGAGGAGGCCAAGCTCCCGGTGAAGGTGGGGAAGGCGGAGGTTGCTGACATCCAGGTCAAGGTGACCGAGGTTGGGAACGTTCAGCCGGAAGTGAAGGTCGATGTGAAAAGCGCCGTCTCCGGCAAGGTCGTCTCCATCTTTCACCGCGATGGCGACGCCGTAAAGCGCGGCGACATGCTGGCCCGAGTCGAGCCGGACCTCAATCAGGCGCAGTCGCTGGCTGAGACGAAGAACGCTCTCAGCTCGGCGCAGATCCGCTACGTACAGGCCAGGAAGAACTACGAAAGCGATCACAGCCTCTTCGCGCAGGGCCTTCTGGCCACGAAGCAGAATCGCGACAGCGAAGCGGAGTTCATGGCCGCCAAGCAGGAGTTCGAGAAGGCGCAGGAAAAGTACAACCTCGTCGAGAAGAGCGGAATCCCCATCAATCAATCGCCCGAGAAGTTCCAGGGCTCGAATGTCGTGGCTCCGATGGACGGAACGGTCCTCACCAAGAATGTGGAGATCGGCGAATCGATCACCTCCGGCGTGTCTTCGTTCAACGCCGGCACGGTGCTGTTCACCGTGGCCGATGTGTCGAAGATGATCGTGAAAGCGGGAGTCAACGAGGTCGATATCGGCAAAGTGCATGTGGGGATGCCGGTGAAGGTGACTTTGGACGCCTATCCGAAGGCGTCCTTCGCCGGACGGATCGACCGCATCGCGCCGGCGGTGCGACTCGATGACAAGGTCCGCGTATTTGACGTCGAAGTGCGGCTGGATGCGCAGGGTCGCGAGTTGCGCTCCGGCATGACGGCGAACATCGAGATGATCGGCGAGAAGAAGGCCAAGGTCCTCAGCGTGCCGGTGGAGTCGGTCTTCCAGCGCGATGAAGGGGAGATCGTTTACATCAAGAAAAAGATCGATCCCAAAGCGGCGGCGGCCAAGGTCAAGAAGACTGCCGACGGCAAGCAGGACAAGGATGCCTGGAAGAAGTTTTTTGACAAGCGCGTCGTGGTGACTGGCCTCTCGGACAACGCGCGCGTGGAGATCATCAAGGGTCTGAAGCTCGGCGACGAAGTGGCCCTCGAGGATCCGACGCTTCCTGCCGACAAGAAGAAGGACGATAACGACGATTAGTTCGCGCGTCGCGGGAGGGAGTCATGACAGCAGTCGCGTACAACCTTGAGGAGCCGGTGACCGAGAAAGCTCTCATCCAGCTCGAGGACATCACCAAGACGTACGACGCCGGCGAGAACGCGGTGCAGGCGCTTGACGGAATCGACGTGGCCATCGAGTACGGCCAGTTCGTGTCCATCATCGGACCTTCCGGCTCCGGCAAGTCCACCCTCATGCACATCCTGGGCTGTCTCGACACGCCGACGACCGGGAAGTACTGGCTCGATGGGCAGGACGTCGCGGAGCTCTCGGCCCGGGCCCTGGCTCGCATCCGCAATCAGAAGATCGGTTTCGTCTTTCAGACCTTTAACCTGCTTCCGCGGGCCACTGTGTTGAAGAACGTCGAGTTGCCGCTGCTGTACGCTGGCCTCTCGCGCGATGAGCGTCGGGAGCGCGCGGGCGCGGCGCTGGAGCGCGTCGGCCTGACCAATCGGGCCAAGTTTCGTCCGAACGAGCTCTCCGGCGGACAGCGCCAGCGCGTGGCCATCGCCCGCGCACTGGTGAACAACCCTTCGTTGATTCTCGCCGACGAGCCGACCGGCAACCTCGATCAGAAGACCGGCTCGGAGATCATCGACATTTTCGAGCAGCTCTCCGGCCAGGAGACCATCATCCTGGTCACGCACGATCCGACCATCGCCTCGCGCACGGAGCGGAGGATCAAACTTGTCGACGGAAGGATCGTCGACGGAGACAGCATCGACTGAGTGGTCCGCGGTCCGCGGTTCGCCTTTCGCGAGCCACGAACCGCGAGCCACGAACCACGACCATGATCCTCTTCGAATCCATCATCGACGGCATCCGCGACATCAAGGATCACCTCGGGCGCACCATGCTGCAGCTCGTGGGCATCATCCTGGGCGCCGGCTCCATCGTGGCCACGTTCTCGCTCTCCGTCGCGGGGAAAGCGGCATCGATGGAGTACTACCGCGTCAGCGGCGGGATTCAGAAGATCTGGATCTGGGATCGGCCCACGGGCAAAGTGACGCTCGACGCGAAGGCGCTGGCCTCGAAGGGGCTGACGTACGGCGATGCGGTGGCCAGTCAGCGCGGAGCGAAGGAAGTTGATCTGGTGTCGCCGGTTTCGCAGGAGTCGATGACCATTCGCTATCGCAACGTGGAGAAGCCGCGGAGCGTGATGGGCGTCGCGCCGGCCTACTCGCCGATGAACGACGTCCACGCCGCACGCGGCCGGTTCATTACCGACAACGATCTGGCCACCGGGGCGAGGGTAGTGGTCTTCGGCTCGGATCGGGCGCAGGAGTTCTTCTCCACCGACGACCCGATCGGGAAAATCGTCTCCATCAACGGCACCGGCTACGAAGTAGTCGGTGTGATGGAGGAGAAGTACTTCAGCTTCGATCACAAGCGCAACGTGATGCGGTGGATGAACCGGCAGATCTACATGCCCATCACCACGTTCTTTACTCGCAAGGGTGAGCCGCTGGCCCGAGGCAAAGTGAGCTTCATGCACGCGCGCATGCGCGACATCAAAAAGCACGAAGAAGCGGTCGATCAGATCCGCAAGGTGCTCCTCCGCGAGCACGGGGTGAAGGATTACGAAGTGATGTCTCGGGTGGCCAATCTGCGCCGCAACGAGCAGAACAACCGCATGTACGACATGACCTTCATGATCTGCGGGATCATTTCTCTGCTGGTCGGCGGGATCGTGGTCATGAACATCCAGCTCGCCTCGTTCAACGAGCGCGTACGTGAAGTGGGAACGCGCAAGGCGGTCGGCGCGTCGCCTGCCCAGATCTTCAGTCAGTTCCTGGCCGAATCCATCCTGGTGTCGGTCTTCGGCGGCCTCATCGGACTCTTCGTAGGGAAGCTCTTCACCGACGGCATCGCCGCACTGACGCGCGATCCGGCCATCATCACTCCCGACACCATCGTCAAGGCGCTCATTTTTGCAGCTGGAACCGGTCTGATTTTCGGGATGTATCCGGCGATTCGGGCGTCGCGGTTGAATCCGATCGAAGCGTTGCGGACGGAGTGAACATGGTCGTCGGCGAAGCAATCAGAACCAGCCTGGAAGAAGTGAGAGCGCATCCGCTGCGCTCCTTCTTCACTCTGATCGGCGTGATCCTCGGCACGCTGGCGCTGGTCGTGGTTCTCTCCGTGCTCGACGGCGTGGAAATGGCGGTGTGGCAAGGAATGGAGGATTTGGGTTTGGACGGGGTGCTGATCGTGCAGTCGCGCAAACCCAGCGACCGCGTGGAGCGGGCCAAGGCATATGTGTCGCGTGGCTTGCGCGTGGAAGACGCGCGTTATTTCCGCGACAACGAGTTGGTCAGCGTGATCGGCCCGGTCGGGGAGACGCGCGCGGTTGTCACCGCGGGCACTGTCACCCGGCGCGTCAATGTGTATGGCATCACGCCCTCGTTCGTCTCCATCAAGGGGCGCAAGACGACGGAGGGCCGCTTCATCAGCGAGCGCGATTACCTCGGCTCTACTCCGGTCTGCGTCCTCGGATTCAAGCTGAAGGAACAGCTCTTCGGCGGCGAGAGCGCCATCGGACAGAAAGTGAATCTCGCCGGCCGGCGACTCACCGTCGTCGGCGTGGGAACGAAGTTCAACATGCAGTTCGTCAACGACGACGACATGCGCAAGGAGACCGGCGGCGTGTACGTGCCGTTCTCCATCTATGAAGATATGTTCGGCAAGACTACGGCCATCAGCTACATGCTGGCCCAGGCGGTCGTGCCGGAGAAGAGCATCGACGCCGAGGACGAGACGACGCGCCTGTACGCGCGGGCGCACAACGGCATTCGCGATGTACACGTGGAGAATGTCGGCAAGGACATTCTCAAGGAGCGCGGCAACATCGTGCGCATCCTCCGGAACTGGCGCATCGTCTTCTTCTCCATCGCCGGCGTGTCGCTCCTCATCGGCGGCGTGGGAATCTTCTCCGTGCTCAAGATCTCCATCTCCGAGCGGCTTTTCGAGATCGGGCTGCGCAAATCGATGGGCGCCACCGACGGCGAAGTGTTCTTCCAGTTCCTAGTGGAGGCGGTGACGCTCTCGTTTGTGGGTGCGGCTATCGGACTCGCCGGCGGAGTGGCCCTGGTGAAAGTGATTTCCGGATTCTTCCCTGCCGGTCTGCCCGTGTCGCTCTTCGGGACGTCCGTCTCCGTCGGCTTCGCCATCTCCATCGGGCTGCTCGCCGGCCTCTATCCGTCGATCAGCGCCTCCCGCCTGGAGCCGGTGGAAGCGCTTCGGGCATAAGAGTGTGAGGGCCGGCTTTAGCCGGCCGACCGGCTGAAGCCGGTCCCCCCACTTCTCACCCGGAGAAGCTCTTCACATCC
>QHVS01000025.1:4894-11483 GCA_003223635.1 Acidobacteriota bacterium
GATCACGCGCGTCGAATGAGACGCGCCCCGACTCGAAGTGAAGATCGCCTCTGGAGTTGGCTTCGTGATCGTCGCTTCTCCGGCCAGAAGTTCCGGCGCCAGGTTCCGATCGGCCGCTACATACTCGACTTTTACTGCCCGCGCCTGAAGCTCGTGATCGAAATACCGCTTCGCGGCACCTTCTCCCCCGCTCACGCGGGGGCGAAGGCACTCGATCAACCGAGAGGGTGGCGCGAAGCGCCGGGTGAGGGGACGGCTCACTCCGAATACGTTTTCACATCCCCCGGCCTTCGCAGCATCTTGTCCACCTCCGAGGCATGCGTCTCCTCGGCGTACACCATCTGCCGCGCGTACTCCTCGAGCCAGACGAGCTTTCCCTCGACTTGGGCGAGGAGATCCTTGTAGAGCTGCAGGCCGGCGCGCTCGTTCTCCAACGCCTCGCGCAGGATGTCGCCGACGTCATGCTTGTGCGTCTCCAGGAGCGCTCCGATGGAGAGCGATGGATGCTCGCCCAACGCGGTGATCATCTCGCCGGCCTGCTGCGCGTGCGCCATCGACTCCGTGGCCTGCTCGCGGAGCCAGGAGACGATCGGGATGCGGTTGTATCCGAACACCATGAGCGAGTAGTGCGTGTAGCGAACCACGCCGGCCAGCTCGGTCTCAAGGATGCGGTTCAGCAGGCCAACCACTCTCGCTTTGTCGTACGACTCCTTCATTGGGCGCTCCTTTCCAGAGCCTCGCCGGTGAGACGGAAGATGATCCAGTCATCCAGCGGTACGGCGCCGAGGCTCTTATAGAACTGAATCGAGGGCGCGTTCCAATCGAGGACCGCCCATTCGACGCGTCCACAATCGCGATCTCTGGCCAGGCGAGCGAGATGAGCGAGCAGCGCCTTGCCATAGCCGCGGCCGCGGCGATCGGGATCGACGAAGAGATCTTCGAGGTAAATGCCCGGGCGGCCGAGGAATGTCGAGTAGTTGTGGAAGAAGAGCGCGAAGCCGACCGGCTCTCCATCTTCGTAGCCCAGGATGACTTCGGCGAAGCGCGGATTGCCGAACAACGTTCGCCGCAGGCTCTCCTCGGTGGCTACGACCTTGTGCGAGAGTTTTTCGTACTCGGCCAACCCGCGGATGAAGCGAAGAATCACCGGAACGTCCGCTTCCGTGGCCTGGCGGATCTCGAAGCGGGCCATGGCGTGCGATCATAACCCGCGATGCGGAAGTGGCTGTGGATGGCGCTTGTCCTGCTGTTGTGGAGCGGCGGCCTTCAGGCCGCCGAGGGCGGGCTGAAGCCCGCCCCTCCACCACAACGTCGCTTCACCGTGCGCGTCACGCCGGAGATGCTCCGGCACAGCCGGCTGCAGGATGTGCTCTACTTCGTCGACTTCGTCTACGGCGCGGCGATTCTCGTCCTGGTTCTGGCCACGCGGATTTCAGGGCGCCTTCGCGAAGCCGCCTCGCGCGCAGTGCGCTGGCCATTCGTCGTGGCCATGCTCTACTTCGTTCTGCTGTCGTTGGTCATGACGGCGCTCGATTTCCCACTCTCGCTGTACCAGGGCTTCATCGTCCCGCATCAGTTCGATCTGACGAATCAAACATTCGCCTCGTGGATGAGCGACTTCGGCAAAGGGCTGGCCCTGAACATTGTCATCGGAGCGCCGATCGCTGCGCTGGCTCTGCTCGGAATCCGTCGCGTGCGCCGCTGGTGGATCGTTCTCTGGCTCGGCTCGATCCCCTTGATCATCCTCGGCGTGGTCATCACGCCGCTGATCATCGATCCGCTGTTCAATGAATTCATTCCGCTGCGCGATCCGCTGCTGCGGCAGGATCTCTTGAATGAGGCCGCGCGCGCCGGCATCGAAGGGAGCCGCGTCTATCAGGTCAACAAATCGAAGCAGACCAAGACGATGAACGCCTACGTCACCGGTCTCGGGCCGTCGAAGCGGATCGTCTTGTGGGACACGCTCCTGGCCAAGCTCGATCACGACGAGATCCTGGCGGTGATGGGCCACGAGATGGGCCATTACGTGCTGCATCACATCTGGAAGGGGATGGCCTTCGGCATCGGCCTGTCTGCGTTCGTGTTCTTCATCGGCCAGAAGATTTTCGAGCGCGGTCTGGCGCGATGGGGAGCGCGTTGGGGAATCGCCGACCGGAGCGATCCCGCCGCGCTGCCCTGGCTTCTGCTGGTCGGCGCCATCATCGGATTTCTGTTGTCGCCGATCACATCCGGCTACTCGCGCATGATCGAGCATCAGGCGGACAAATTCGGTCTGGAGCTGACGCATCTGAATGAGCCGATGGCCAGCTCCTTCGTGAAATTCGCTGAGGACTCCAAGCACGATCCGAATCCGCCACGCTTCATCGAGTGGTGGCGCTATTCGCATCCGTCCGACCAGCGGCGGATCGACTTCGCGCTGAGCTATCGGCCATGGGGGAAGGTAAGTATGAGGGCCGGCTTTAGCAAGTGTGAGGGCCGGCTTTAGCCGGCCGGGCGCTCATCAGCAGCGCGCCACAACCATCGGTATTCCGAAGAGCTCTGTACGAGCCCGGCACGAACAGGATTGTCGCAGATGTAATCCGTCTTCATTCTCAGCGTCTCATCGCTTCTCAGGATGTGATCGAAAGACTCATGCTGCCACAACGGGCCAGTGCGTCCGGGAACCCTGTTAATGCGATACGAGGAACCACCCTTTAGTTGCTTCATCAAAGTCGAGAGATTCGTTGAGGTTGTAGAGCGAGCTCCACATCTGCGAGGCCTTCGACAGCAGCGCCTGCGGAGTCAGCACCAGAGCGAAGAATCGATAAATGCCCTTCACGGCGTCGGCAGCGGCTTCTCGTCCGGCGCGGCGGGCGAACTGCTCGACCGATTCTCCCTTCGCTCTGGCCGCTTCTTCGGTGAGTCGATTCAGCAGATAGACCGGAATGGTCTCGGTCGGCAGGATCGGTCCGCGAAGGCGCGCCGAAAAGTCTGACGGCAGCGTGCGCAGCACGGTGTCGCGTTGCGCCGCCGTCAGTTCGCTGTCCAGGAATTTCTGGAGACTCCGAACGGGCGAGCCTTTGACCGTGACGCTCTCGTCTCGAGTCATCGACTGCTCCAATTGGACCGAATCGCGCCGAGTATAATCCAGCGCCTCCAGCGGAGGTCACATGGACACGAGCACCGCCAATGAAGCCGCCACCGCCGTCGCCGTAGCGGAAGAGAGCAACGAGCCTCGCATCGGTCAGAAAGACAAGCTCGAAGAGCTCTGCGTCAACACGATCCGCTTCCTGGCGGTCGATGCCGTGGAGAAAGCGAAGTCGGGTCATCCCGGCTCGCCGATGGGCATGGCCGACATGGCCTTCGTTCTGTGGACCGAATTTCTGCGCCACGATCCAGCCGATCCGCAGTGGCGCGATCGCGACCGCTTCGTTCTTTCCGCCGGTCACGCCTCGATGCTCCTCTATTCGCTGCTGCATCTGACCGGCTACAAGGTTCGCGCACGGCCGGACATCCGGAGTACGGCCACGCCTCAGGAATCGAAGTGACCACCGGCCCGCTGGGGCAGGGATTCGCCAACGCGGTGGGGATGGGGCTGGCCGCGAAGATGATGGCGGCGCGCTTCAACATCGGCGACGGATTCAAGCCGGTGAACAGCTATATTTACTGCATCTGCTCGGACGGCGATCTGGAGGAGGGGATCAGCCAGGAGTCCGCTTCATTCGCCGGTCATCTCGGTCTGGGCAACCTCATCTATCTCTACGATGACAACGACGTGTCGCTGGACGGTCCGACGCGTTACTCGTTCTCCGAAGACGTGAAGAAGCGCTTCGAGGCGGTCGGCTGGCACGTGCAGAAAATCGACGGCCACGATCGCAACGCGGTGCGCAAAGCGATTCGCAAAGCGCAGAAGGTGACGGATCAGCCGTCGATGATCATGGCCAAGACCGTCATCGGCTTCGGAAGCCCGCGCTTCCATGGCACTTCCCGCGCACATGGCGAGCCGCTCGGCGCCGATGAGGTGAAGGCGACCAAGGCCGCCCTGGGCTGGCCGGAAGAGCCGACATTCCTCGTGCCCGAGGAAGTGCGCGAGGAGTTCGCGCGCAAGACGAAGAAGCTGGCGCGAGAGCACAAGAAGTGGGACAAGGCGATGGCCGAATGGCGTCGCGCTGATCCTCAACTCGCGGAGGACTACGACCGCTACTGGAATCACACCCTGCCGGACGGGTACGAGACGCAGCTCGTCGAGGCAGTGAAGACGGACAAGCCGACGGCGACGCGCGATCTCTCGGCGCAGGCCATTCAGAAGCTGGCCACCATTGCGCCGTTCCTCGTTGGCGGGGCCGCCGATCTTTCCACCTCGACGAAGACGACGATCAAAGACGGCGGCAGCATCGAGCGACCGCAGGACGATCCCAAAGATCCGCCGCCATTCGATTTCTTTCGCGGCCGCAACATCCACTTCGGCGTCCGCGAGCACTCCATGGGCGCCGAAGTGAACGGCATGACGCTGTACGGATCATTCTTTGCCTACGGCTCCACGTTCCTCATCTTCTCAGACTACATGCGCCCGGCGATCCGGCTCTCCGCATTGATGGGCATTCCCTCGATCTTCGTCTACACGCACGACTCCGTCTTCCTGGGCGAAGACGGCCCGACCCATCAATCCGTCGAGCAGCTTTTCGCGCTGCGGCTCATTCCGAACATGACCCTCTTCCGCCCCTCGGATTCCGCGGAAGTGGCCATGGCCTGGGCTTGGGCGGTGGGCGGGAAGCACAAAGGACCGACGCTGATCGTGCTCACGCGGCAGAAGCTCGATCCGATCACTCGCGGCGGCGGATTCGATCCGCATGAGGTCTGGCGCGGGGCGTACGTGCTGGACAACTACCGGGACGGCGACATCACCCTGATGGCCACCGGTTCAGAGGTGCCACTCGCGGTGAAAACGGCGGACCTTCTGAAGAACGAGGGGAAACGCGCACGGGTGGTCTCCGCCCCATCCCTTGATGTGTTCGATCGGCAAGATGTTGACTATCAGAACCGCGTCCTCGGCGATCGCAGCCGCATCGTGGCCATCGAGGCCGGCCGCTCCTCCGGCTGGTACAAGTATGTCAACCACGACGCGCTGGTCATCGGCATCGATCGCTTCGGCGCCTCCGCTCCGTACGAACAGATCGCCGAGCACCTCGGCTTCACTCCGCAGAAAGTAGCTCAGCGCATCCGGGAGTGGATGCGGTAAGGCTTCGACGTTCGCTCTCAGTGGGGCGCCGGCGCCCTCGCCGGCGCTCCTTCGATCCAGCACCGCCAGATCCATTTGTAGTTCTCGACGCGTGCGACTAAGCCCGCCCGAACGGGATTCTCACAGATGTAGGCGGCCTTCAATCGAACATCCTCAGTAGATCGAAGAATTCGATCGAAGTACTCGCGTTGCCATACAGGTCCGTTTCGGTTCGTCAATCGATTGATCTCATGCGCTGAGACGCTCTTGATTCGCTGCATGATCGTGTCGAGCCGAACGTCTTCGTACGGGGTGAGAATGAGATGTACATGGTCAGGCATCACGACGAAACAATGAAGCCAACAGGTGATCTTGTGTTCACGGATGCAACACGCCATGACGACATCGCGTTCGGCTTCGATGAGGACTCGTCGATCTCGCGTGCAAAACGTCACATAGTACGTTTTGCCGGACTTCATCAGATGCGGGAGATCGCGACGATAGGCGTACGTGTCATCGCCGACAGGCATGCGACCAGCGTCCCTCGGAGTGGCTGGAACCCCAAGGATTTCTACTGGGGGCAGAGAACCCGCCGGCGAGGGCGCCGGCGCCCCACTGGGAGCCGCCGGTACCTCGGTGAGTACAATGTCGCGTCATGCGAATGCGAATCGTCCTCGCTATCGGTTTCTTCGCTGCCGCCGCGCGCGCGGATTTCCGCGAATTCACGCAGCTCCCGGTGGATCCGTCGATCGACCTGGCGTTGCGCCGGACGGCTGACGCGACCCTCAAGGCGTTTCCCAAGCTGACCGCGGAGAATCTGGCGCTCACGGTCATCGATGTCACCAAGCCGGACGTGATGTCGCGAGCCGACTATCACGGCGACGCGCCGTTCTATCCGGCCTCGGTGATCAAGCTGTTCTTCATGGCCGAGGTTTATCACCAGCACAGGGAGAACGATCCGGATGTGCCCCGCGCGCTGAAGGAAATGATCGTTGTCTCAGATAACGACGCCGCGGCGTTCCTCCTCGAGACGATCAGCGATACGTGCAGCGGACCGGAACTGCAGGGGCGCGCGCTGCGCAAGTTCATCGACAAGCGGCGGGTGGTCAACCGGTATTTCAATCCGATGGGGTACGACATCAGCGCCATGGCCAAGCCGTGGAGCTTCGGACCGTTCGGCCGAGAAACGCAGATCTACCCAGCCACTCCCGAACTTCGCAACCGGGCGACGACTAACTCGATCGCCTCCCTCATTCTGTGGATCGTTCGTCGACGCGCCGTATCTGCATCGGCCAGCGACGCGATGATGGCGCTGATGGAGCGGCCGCTCAATCCACCACGCAAGGATGAGAACCAGGTGACCGGATACATCGGCGAGGCACTCCCGGCCGG
>QHVS01000116.1 GCA_003223635.1 Acidobacteriota bacterium
GGATTCCAAAGGAATCGGGAAACGATTGGATAGCGGCTCAGACCATCTGGCGGTCCCCAGCCCGGACCGACGGGATCGCGCGACTCGATCGCTGTCCAGATTGCATCTCCAATCGCTGGGTCTCGCTGCCCCGGACAGGTGGACGAGAGATTGAACGTCCCCATCATATCGTCGCGGTCGATGAGACCGAGAGGCCAGGTGGTAGTTAGACGCTGCTCCTCCAGGCCGGCGGTGCCGCCGAAACCGGAAGAGTCGAGGAAGATCGCTGCTGCGATTTTCATCTGATGCGCCGCGTCGTCGCCGAGGTATTTGCCGACCGGGGGTCCGCCGGCGGAGTACCCGAGGAGGTGCACCTTGTCGAGACCTGTCTTCGTCAGGACGTCATCCACGATGATGTCCAGCTGTGTTTCTTGATTCGTGACTCGATCAAAATGCTTGTTGGTGGAGTGCGCGCAGCGCGCCGCGAGAGGATTGGGATTCAAGTAACGCGTTGCGCCCTGCTGGTCCGCCTTATTCTGTGCCAGAATCGCTGCATTCTGGCAGTCGCATACTCCCGGCACGGCGGTACACGTCGCGCTGGTCGAACACAGCGGCAAAGATGCATTGCATGGATTCTCCAATGGGTTGCCGCTCAGTATTGAGGAGAACCCAAATCCCAGAAAATTGACGGCAAACGTGTCGATGCCACGCATTGCCAGCCGTTCCATCAAGCTGTAATCCTCATACCGCAGGTCAAAAGCGGCGGTGGCCTGGATCGTCCGACCAGGCACCAGTACGATCGCCCTGATCGGCGCGACCTCCGGACAACGCTCCGAGAAAACCGGCCTGACGTGATGGATGTCGAGCTGCGCCGGAAGGTTATTGAACTGCGGGTCGGGCATGTTTGAAGTCGTGTAGTCCAGGAGATAATCCGAGCGCTCGACGTAAGCGGGACGACAGTGGATCTCAACCGTCGCGTCGCCGGTAAAGCATCCGCCGCTCTTTGTGCCTGTGACGCTGAGCGTGCCGTCGGTGGTGATGAGAGCGCCCCTGTTGAATTTCACCATCAGGTCGGCGATGCCGTTCTGGTTTGCGTCGTCGAGCGTCGTCGGCCCGTCCACGGGCTCTAAACCGTTCAGTCTGACGCTGGCCGGGTCGATGTCGACCGCGGATCCATCGGGCAGCTCGATCCAGACGGTGAAGTTCGGCTCCGTTCGACTGTCCTGAAAGTCGCGAACGATTTTTGCGTACTGGACGACCTGAGGGTCAGCCCATACCGTCGCGATTTCGCAAGGTTCGTTTGCGTGGCCGATGGCCGCGAAGCCGAGGATGACAAGACCCGAAGTAGCAATCTTCATTGCTGTTCGCATTACACGCCTCCGTTTTGTTGGGTGGATGAGTGGTGTAAGGGCAAGGTAGAGACCTTCGGGTCCGGCCAGCAACAGGTGAAGCCGCGCAGATCCGCTCAAACCCGCTCATTCGGATAGAATCCGCCACGCTTCCTCATCAAGGCAGACCCGATGGCCACCAACGACGCGCCTGTGGCGAGCGAACTCCTCGATTCCTGGAAGGAGATCGCCGCTTACCTGAAGCGCGACGAGAGCACCGTCCGCCGTTGGGAGGAAGAAGGATTACCTGTTCATCGCCGGGCGCATAAGAAACAGGCCTCGGTGTATGCCTACAAGTCCGAGATCGATGCCTGGTGGCAGCACGAAAGCCACGCTAAGGAAACGAACGAAAGCGCAACTCAGCGAGCAAGAACGCCTCGTTGGATTGCCGCCACTGTGATCGTTCTCCTCCTCGTCGCACTCGGTTTGATCCCGCGTTTCCGTCGCGTACGCGAAGAGCCGATCGAGCAAATCACGCAGATCACAACGCTGCCGGGTCTGGAAGACACACCGTCGTGGTCGCCGGACGGACGAATGATTGCGTTCACGTCGGACGTTGACGGTAGGCTGCAGATCTACCTTCAACGAGTCGGTGCAGGGCAGCCCGTTCGATGGAGCGTTTCCGAGCACAACGAAGCACAGCCGGCGTGGTCACCGGACGGCGAGCGCATTGCGTTCGTCGAGGATCGCGGATCTCGAACTGCGCGTGGATCCACGAGCAATCCGCTCAGTTTTCTCTCTGATGCCGGAATGAACCATTGGTGCCGCTGGCATCCACTGTTCTCCGGGAGAAACGGAGATGTGTGGGTGAGACCCGTACGCGGCGGGCAACGTCGATTGATTGCCGAGGATGCGTATTTTCCGGCGTGGTCGCCTGATGGCAGGACGCTCGTCTACGTTGCGTCGCGGAAAAACAGGTGGGGGCTGTGGAGTCAAAGTGTGGATGCGCCGGACCCACCGCGATTCCTTTCTTCAGATGCGCGGCCAGAGTCTCAATGGCTCCTCGCACATCCGGCCTGGTCACCCGACGGGAAATGGATCGCATTCACCGGAAGCGGCGGTGATGTTCTCCGAATTTTCGTCATACCGAGCAACGGCGGAGCCGCCACGCCGTTGACCGGCGGCGACGCACACGCGTTGATGCCGAATTGGTCGCGCGATGGGCGCTGGCTCTTTTTCTCTTCCAATCGCGGCGGCGCGCTCAATCTGTGGAAGGCGCGGTTCGAAAACGTCGCCCTCGCAACGCCGCATCAAGTGACCGTCGGCAGTGAAAACAATCTGTACTGTCGTCCCGGTCCGCGCGACGATACCATCGCCTACAGCACAGTTCAGCTCGAGGCGGATCTGTGGGAATTCGATCGCGAATCCGGCCGCGCGGTGCGACTGACGACTGAAACGGCAATCGAAGACAACGCATCGCCATCTCCGGACGGATCGATGATGGCATTTGCATCAAACCGGCTTGGCGGAAACCATCTCTGGTTGCTCAACCGCCGAACAGGCGAGTTGAAACAGGTGAGCAGCACGTCGAATCCCGTTCATCAGCGCTACTCGTTCTGGTCGCCGGATAGCCGCTTTCTCTTCTATTGGACGAAGACCGCCGGGAGAGGCTACGCCGTTTCGCGTTACGACGTTGCGGCTGCGAAGTCCGCAAAGATCGGGGAAGCAGATGTCGTTTGCTACCTCTGCCTCTGCGGCGAGAACAAGCGCTTCGCGACGGGTTCGGAGACGGATCTGAAGCGCACCGAACTGTCGCTTTCCACAGCTTTACTCGAACGCATGCCGGCCGACGTCATCGAGTTCGCTACTTGTTCGCCCGATTGCCGTTGGGTCGTAGGCCAAACAATGCGTGCGAGGGACAGAGATTTGTGGATGGCGCCATTGAAAGCAGGTCGGGCTCGGCACCTCACCTCCGGAACTGTCGAAGACGCGCACCCGGTCTGGTCACCCGACAGCCGCTGGGTCTACTTCGTACGCGACCATCGTGACGTGTATGCGGTTCCAGTCGGCGGCGGCGATGTCACTAGGGTCACACGCTACAACTCGCCGAACGTGGTGATCGATTACCCCGCTGTTTCCGGCGATGGCAAGAAGATCTTCTTCACGCGGATCGTGAAGACGGGCGACATCTACCTCATTAAGAATGCTTCGTGATCGGAGGAATTTGGCGGGGCCGACGGGACTCGAACCCGCGACCTCCGGCGTGACAGGCCGGCGTTCTAACCAACTGAACTACGACCCCGCGTAGGAAACTTCGGTAACTACCCAGCCGAGGACTGCATTCCCCTGATTGCCGCGGTAGCGTAAAACGGTGCTTGGTGCTCGGTAGATCCACGTTCTACCAAGCACCGAGCACTAGGCACTACGGTGCTCAGTGCTTGGCGCTCCGTAGATCCACGTTCTACCAAGCACCAAGCACTACGCACCGTATCTCGGCAGCACCTTCGCCTCTTTCAACCGCGGAGCTGCGGCATCGCGTTTCGAGAGCTGCGGATCTTTCACCGGCCAGCGGATGCCGATGTCCGGATCGTTCCAGGCGATGCAGCGTTCGCTCTGCGGATCGTAGAACTCCGTGCACTTGTAGACGAGCTCCGCGTCGTCGGTCAGAGCGCAGAATCCGTGCGCGAAGCCGGCTGGAATCCAGAGGATCTTCTTGTTCTCTTCCGACAGCTCGACTCCGCACCACGTTCCGAAATGGGGCGAACCAACCCGGACATCGACCGCAACGTCGAATAGCGCTCCCCGAGGGCAGCGGACGAGCTTCCCCTGGGCATTCGGCTCCTGATAATGGAGGCCGCGGAGGACCCCCCGCGCTGAGCGGGAATGGTTGTCCTGGACGAAGGCGGCATCGATTCCGGCCTCCCGGAAGCGCTCGGCGTGGTAGGTTTCCATGAAGAAGCCGCGAGCGTCGCCCAAGACCGCCGGCTCGATCAGCAAGACCCCCGGTAGCGAGGTTTCGGTGACCTTCAAGGCGCGCGGATGATACAGTTTTCCAGGCACAAACCCGATGGCCAGCCCCCAACTGCTGTTTGCCTCCACCTCGCTGCCGCGGCACTCGGCCGAACCGCTGCGGATCGTGATCGCTTCCGAGAACCCGCTGCGCCGCGCGTCGCTGATGATTCGGCTGGCGCCGTTCGGCGATCTGGAGGTCAGCGAAGTCGATGAGCCGGCCAAGCTGCGCCACGTGCGCGCCGACGCGATCGTCTCCGACGGCGCGGAGTTGCCTCGCTCCGACGTGCCGCTGTTGCACCTCGTGTCCGATGCCGCCGGTGCTGCCGACGCCATCGCGCACGGCGCGCGGGGCGTGCTGCTGATCAACGCGGCGCCGCGGCGGATTCACACCGCGCTGCGGGCCATCGCTGACGGACTGTTCGTCGTGGATGACGAGCTGTCCGAGAAGATCGTCCCGCAAGCACGCGCTCGCGTGGAGTTGTTCGAGCCGCTCACTGAGCGCGAGCAGCAGGTAGCGCAACTGCTGGTGCGCGGCCTGACCAACAAGGAAATCGCCCTCCGTCTGGGCGTGACGCAGCACACGGTGAAGTTTCACCTCAACGGCATCCTGCGCAAACTGGGCGTTTCCACCCGAACCGAAGCGGTCGTACAGGCCGCGCGCCTCGGCGTGGTGGTCCTTTAGGACGTGAGCGCCGCTGCCGACCACGCTCCGCGCGGGCGAGAGTGGCGGCTCACCGGAATCATCTTCTTCGGCCTCGTCGCCCTGCTCATCCTGTGGGCGGCGTTCCGCATCATCTGGCCTTTCATCACCCCGATCATCATCGCCGCCATCCTGGTCACCCTGACGTTCCGCCTGTACGAGCGTCTCCGGGCACGATTCCACGACCGTCCGGCGCTCGCGGCGATCGTGATGCTCATCGGAATCACCTTTCTGCTGGTCATCCCGTTCTTCCTCGTCATGATCCTGTTGGTGCAGCAGGCGAACACGCTCATTCAACATCTGCAGAGCGGCGAGGCGCAGCAGATCCTGGCGCGATTGGATTTGAGCCAGCGCCTGGCGTTTCTGCACCGCTGGATTCCGGGGTTTGATCCGGCCAGCGTCAGTCCGCAGCGCCTCGTCCTTCCGCTGCTTCGCGATATCCCCGGCTGGGTTGCCCGTAATGGCGGCGCATTGCTCGGTGGTCTGGCCGGAGTGTTGATCGGCTTCTTCCTCATGCTTCTCGCCGCGTACTTCTTCTACATGGAGGGGAAGGCGATCATCAGCGAGCTGTACATCCTTTCCCCGCTGCCGGAGCGTTACGACCGCGAATTCGCCGCGCAGTTCAAGGACGTGATCGACGCGACATTTCGCGGGCATGTCATCACCGGATTGGCCCAGGGCGCAGCCACCACCGTCGGGATGGTGATCGCCGGAGTTCCGGGGGCACTTTTCTGGGGTGCAGTGGCGACGGTGATGTCGCTGCTTCCCTTCGTCGGTGCCGCGGCAGTCTGGGTCCCCGCGAACATCTATCTCTATGTCGCCGCCGCGATGGGACACGCGGCGTACTGGCAGGCCATCTTCCTCACGTTCTGGGGCGCGGTCGTGGTGTCCGTGATCGACAACATCGTCAGGCCATGGGTGATGAAAGGCAAGTCGCAGCTTCCTGCCATCCCCTTGCTCTTCGCCGTCCTCGGCGGCTTGCAGGCCTTCGGGTTCGTCGGCCTGGTCATCGGACCGCTGGTCTTCTCGCTGCTCATGTCGATCATCGACATCTATAAGCGAACGTTCCGGATCGAGAGCGAAGCGGCGAGCTAACCTCCAACTCCCGTCCGCGTCCAAACGGCGGGAGGCATCTTTCGATGCGACGACTCTGTCTTCTCGCGGTGCTGTTCGCTATGCCGCTCGTCTCGCTGGCTTCGGACACGGGCCGGAAAGACTCCTACGTCCTTCGCGACGGAGGCGTCACGTACATGCTCGGCCAGGGGATGTCAGCCGGGGCACTCAAGAAACTGCAGGAACGCTACGGGCCCGTCTTCTTGTGGGCCCGTCGCGAGGGCCGCACCTATCTGTTCCGCGACGAAACGACGCTCGACGCGGGGCGCGCCGTCGTTAGCCGGAACGCTTCGGCGGGAGCGGAACAGGAGAAGCGGATGGCGGCGGCCGTCGACACGGCAATCCGTAGCGGCGCCGGGCGTTCTGTCGCAAGGGGAGATGCGTACGTATTCTGCGACGGCGACACGCAGGTCACCTTCAGCAGTGGCACCTCCCTCGATAAGATCCGCGAGGCTCACGAGAAGTTCGAGGGCGATTACCTCTGGATTCACCGAGAAGGGCAGAGCTATCTGATTCGTGATGCGCTGCTGCTCGATCGCGTGCGCGCTCTCTTCGCCCCGCAGCGCTCGCTCGGCCCTCAACAGGCAGCGGTCGGGCGGGAAGAGGCGGCGCTTGATCGCGAGGAGGAAGCCCTCGACGATGAATCGAATGACGCTGCGACGCGTGCCCGGCTCGACGCGATTCACTCGAAGCAAAAGGAGGTCAGCCATCGCGAGGCCGATCTCGACCGCCGCGAGGAGGAATTGGAACGCCAGGCCGAAGCGGCGCTCTGGCCGCTCGTGGACAACGCCATTCGTCAGGGGATCGCGAAGCGTCTGAACTAGCGATGCATGTGCATCAATATCCAGCCAACCAGCACGAGCGCGATCACCAGCAAAACAACGATGACCACGAGGTTCTGGCGGGACGTTCCGCTGGAGCTGACGTGCTCGTACACCACTTTCTTGGAGACCTGATCGTCCGGTTCATTCGAGTCGGCCATTCTCGAGGTCGGCAGCAAGTGAGGTGCCACGTGCCTTCAAATGCCTCGACGCCCAGCCGAAAATTGGAATGGAGAAGCAGCTCAGGCCGGCCGCGACCTTGAAGGCCAGCGAGAAGCCGAAGTGCTCGCCGAGGGCGCCGATGACCAGCGAGCCGGTGCCGATTCCCGTGTCGAACGCCCAGACGATGCTGCCGAAGGTGCGGGCCCGCCGCTCCGGGTCGGTGTTGGCGAGGATGAACGCGGCGAAGGCCGGATAGGCCGCTCCCATGCCGAGACCGAAGAGGATCGCCGATAGGATCATTTCCCACTTCGCGTTCGCCACCGCGAGCACGGCGAAGGCGATCGGAATCAGCACCAGCGACGGATAGAGCATCCATTTCAGGCCGACCCGATCGCCGATGTGCGAGAAGAAAATCCTGAAAATGACGACGGTCGCCGCGAACGTGGTCAGGTAGATCGATTCCGGCTTGATGTGCCGTTCCAGAGCGATGATCGCCGTGTAGCTTGTGACTCCTCCGTAGCCGAATGTGGCGACGGTGAGCGAGAGTGTCGTCTGGATCACGCGCCAATCCCACGCCTCGCCGAGCGTGACGGTGGCGGGCGAGGGACGGGCGTCGCGGGCACGGATGAACAGCGCGCCGACGGTCATCAGCACGGAGAGCGTCGCCAGCTCGAGGCAGAGCGTGATCCAGCCGAAATGAAAGACCCACAGCCCGACCGCGGGCGCGACGGCGATCGCCCCGGTGCTGGCCAGGCCCCAGTACGCAATCCCCTGTGACCGGCGCGAGACGGGGATGTACTGGCTCATGATCGCCGACGCTGAGGAGAGGATGGCCGACCAGATCGAGCCATGAATCGCGCCGACGATAAGAAGCAGCGGCAGATTGGTGATCACGCCGTAGGCAATGGAGAAGATGATGAAGAGGACCGAAGCGGTGATCAGCAGCCGCCGCCGGCCGACGTGGTCGGCGATGCTTCCCATCAGCGGTGCCGCAAACGCGCTGGCGTAGGTGTAGACGGAGAGAAACCATCCCGCCTCTGCCTTCGATCCGCCGAGCTCCAGAATGCGGAATGGGATGGCCGGGAGAAGCTGAAACGCGGAGAAAAAGGTGACGAAGGCATAGACCCAGAGTGCGGCGAAGCGAGGGGTGAAGAGCGGCTCGCTTTCGGCCATGGGGATCGGGATTGTAGCCGTGGTCCGTGGCTCGCGGTTCGCGGTCCGCGAGCCACGAACCGCGAGCCACGAACCGCGGTTTAGAATGTTTTCAGCGCTCAGGACGTTCGGGCCAACAATGAAAGTCAAACGCGCCGAGAAGTACGGTTTCTGCTCCGGCGT
The DNA here is from genome assembly GCA_003223635.1 of Acidobacteriota bacterium. Lineage (GTDB taxonomy): Bacteria > Acidobacteriota > Thermoanaerobaculia > Gp7-AA8 > Gp7-AA8 > QHVS01. The sequence continues at coordinate 8,451 of QHVS01000116.1, forward strand.
GCGGATCGCCGATCTCAAAGTAAAGCGATTCGCCGCGGGCGGCGGCCGTGGCGCAATCCTGGGACAGGTCGTGCACAATGAGCGCGTAGTGGAGGACATGGAGCGGTTGGGAGTGCGCACGGTCGAAGAAATCGCCGCAGTCGCTGAGCCGACCATCGTCTTCTCCGCCCACGGCGTGCCGCCGTCATTTCATGAGCGCGCGAAATCGGTCGGGCTGAAAGTCCTCGACACCACCTGCAAGTTCGTCTACGACATCCACCGCGAGTCGAAGGAAGCCCTGGCCGCCGGCTATCACCTCGTCTTCATCGGCGATCCGAAGCACCGCGAGGTGATTGGCTACACAAACGATCTCGATCCATCCACGTACCACATCGTCTCCACCATCGAGGGCGCGTCGGGCGTGGACTGGTCGATGTATCCGAAGCTGAAGATTTTCTATCAGACGACGCTCAACGCAGAAGAGTTCGAGGATGTCGTGCGCGCGATCGAGAAGCGGTCGGCGTCAATTGAGCGCGCCGACACTATCTGCTACGCGACGAAAGAGAATCAGGACGCCGCGCGCGTGCTGGCGCTCGATCCTGAAATCGATGTCATCATCATCATCGGCGGCAAGAAAAGCGCGAACACGAAACATCTGTGGGAGATTTGCCGCGAGAGGAAGCGCTCCTACCTCGTGCAGGGAGCGGACGATCTCGATCCGGGTTGGTTTGAGGGGGCGGAGGTGGTGGGGGTGACGGCCGGTTCGTCGACGCCGGATTACGTGATCGACGAAGTCGAGCAGCGCATCGCAACGTTCTGAGAACGCGCAATAGCCGGCTGATCTCCTCGCGTTCATGCACACGAACATGTCGGTCCTTCGTATTCACGCCACGGCCGTGGCCATCGCCCTGGCCGCGCTCGCCGCGCCGGCCGCCGAACTGAATTGTCACGGGCCCAGCAACGTCGAAGACTTTCGCTACTCCTGGCGCCTTCGCGGGGGCCTCTCCTGGGTTGCCGGACTGGTCTTTCCAACCTCCGGAGTCGGTGAGATGAAGACCACGTATCCCAAACCCGGCGAGCAAGCGCCGATCAACAGCCAACTGCTCATCACCTCGACCGACCGGCGGACCGGCTTCTACGCGTACGAGTCGGACATGGACCAAGCGGGGCAGCGGACGCTGATGACCTATCACGCGTATGCCTGGAAGAACAAGTCGCGCAACGAGCGGACGGTGTTCGACTACGCGAAGCGCACGGCATTCATTCACAAGCAGACGCCAGACAAACAGTGGGACCGCACTGAGCCGCTCCCGCCCGAGCAACTGCGCGACGTGCTGACCGCGATCTACTACCTGCGGCAGAATGCGGCGGCCATCAAGACACCCATCAAGACCAACATCTACTCGGACGGCAAGTCGTACCCGGTCATGTTGCGTCCCGTGGAGCGTCGCTCCTTCAAGATGCAGGGTGCTTCCGTCGATGCCCTCGGCTTCGAGATCGTCGACGCGCCAGGGGGGAGGAAGTGGCCGGGCGGGGTGAGGGTGTGGCTCTCGGACGACGAGAGGCGGATCCCCTTCCGCATCGAGATTCAGCAGAGCATGGCATCGCTGCAGCTCGAGCTGGAGTCGGTCGAGTCGTGCGCGTTCATGCAGGCCAGTAAGTAGTTGCTGGGTTGCTCAGTTGTTCGGTTGCTGGGTTCTCGGGTTGTCTTTTTGCGATTACCCTTAGGAACCTGGCAACCTAGCAACCTAACAACTCAGGCTTTGGCCGGCTCCATCGGGGTGCCGAGGCCGCAGAAGAGGCCGACGAGGTCGAGCAGTTCGGCCACGTGGAACGGTTTCTCCAGGATCACGGCCGGTTTCAGCTCGTCTTCATCGGAATCGACTTTGTACGCCGTGATGATGATGACCGGCGAATCGCGCCGCAGGCTGCGGAACCAGCGAAGCCACTCGCGGCCGTCCATGCGCGGCATCATCAGATCGAGAATGATGAGTTGAATGTCGGGATTTTGCTCCACCAGCGGAATGGCGTCTTGTCCATCCGGAGCGGTGAGAACTTCGAAGCCGTATGGCGAGAGCAGGTCGCGGTAGGACATCAGCAGCTTCGTATCGTCATCGATGACCAGAAGCTTGCGGGACTTGAGGGGTATTCTGCGGGCCCGGATGCTCACCGTCACCTGCTCATTCTGAACCGTACCGCTTAGCGCGTCTCGCGAAGCGGAGGAACGACGTCGGTGGGAACGGTCGTCACGGGCGGCCGATCGCGCTGGAGAAGAGTAAAGCGCGCCGGATTGAAGCGCAACGGAATCAAGCGCCCTTTGTGAACGGGAGCGTCACCGGGGAGGGCCACGTGCAGAGTGAAGTTTCCGCTGAGGATTCCCCGCGCGTGCCATCGTCCGTCGCGGAAGTTCGCCTCTTCGATTCCGAAGATCAGATCTGATTCATCTCCCGCCGGGGCGATCTCGAACTCTTCCGGGCGAGCA
>QHVS01000348.1 GCA_003223635.1 Acidobacteriota bacterium
ATAGTAGGCGTGCAGTCCGGCGATGACGCCGTCCGCATCGCCCTGCTCCACCATCATCATGGCGAAGTAATTGCGGCTGTTCAGGATGCGCCGCGCGTCGGTCAATGTGATTCCGTGTCGTTGGCGCAATTCAGTGAATCGCTGCGCGTACTGCTCGTACTTCGGTGATTTGTTGATGTCGATGATGTCGATCTTCGCGATCTTCGACCGATCGACGCCGTGCTTCTGCAGCAGGGGCTCAGCCACTTCGACTTTGACCAGCAGAATCGGGTGTGCCAGTCCTTCGTCGATGAGGATCTTCGCGGCGCGAATGATCTTCTCCTGGTCGCCCTCAGGAAAGACGATGCGCTTCGGATCGCGCTTGGCCTGATCGTAAATGCTGTGCATCAGTCCGCGCGAGCGGCCGAGGAGCTGCTCGAGGCGTCGGCGATAAGCGTCGTAGTCGGTGATCGGCTCCTGGGCCACACCCGTCTCCGCCGCCGCACGCGCCACCGCCACCGGAACGTTGAGCAGCACGCGATAGTCGAACGGCTTGGGGATCAGATAGTCGCGGCCGAAGGAAAAGCGATCCGTGGCGTACGCGCGGAGAACCGAATCGGGTACTTCTTCTTTGGCCAGATCGGCGAGGGCGCGCGACGCGGCGAGCTTCATCTCTTCGTTGATCGTCGTGGCCCGGCAGTCCAGCGCTCCGCGAAAGATGAACGGAAATCCGAGAACGTTGTTGACCTGGTTCGGGTAATCGGAGCGGCCGGTGGCCATGATCACGTCGCTGCGCGCCGAAGTCGCGTCGTCATACGAGATTTCCGGATCGGGATTGGCCATGGCGAAGACGATGGGATTCTTCGCCATCGAGCGGATCATGTCGGGCGTGACGATCCCGCCGACCGACAGTCCGATGAACACGTCGGCCCCTTTCATCGCATCGGTCAACGTCCGGCGATCGGTGTCCGCGGCGAACTCCTCCTTGTACGGCGTCATGTCGACGGTGCGACCTTTGAAGATCACGCCGTGGCTGTCGGTGAGGATGACGTTCGCTTTGTTCAACCCCATCTTTAAATAGAGACGCAGGCAAGCCATCGCTGCAGCGCCGGCGCCGCTGATCACCACTTTCACTTTGCCGATCTTCTTGCCCGCCACTTCCAGCGCATTCTCCAGCGCGGCGGCGGAGATGATGGCAGTCCCGTGCTGGTCATCATGGAAGACGGGAATCTTCATCTCGCGCTTGAGCCGCTCCTCGATCTCGAAGCAGGCCGGCGCGGCGATGTCTTCGAGATTGATTCCGCCGAAGGTCGGCTCCAGCACCTTCACCGTCCGGATGAACTCCTCGGTGTCCCGCGTGTCGATCTCCAGATCGAACACGTCGATATCCGCGAAGCGTTTGAAGAGGACCGCTTTGCCTTCCATGACCGGCTTGCCGGCCGCCGGCCCGATCGCGCCGAGGCCGAGCACCGCCGTACCGTTGGTGATCACGGCGACGAGATTGCTCTTGGCCGTGTACTTGTAGACCTCAGCGGGCTCGCGAGCGATCTCCAGGCATGGCTTGGCCACACCGGGCGTGTAGGCCAGAGCCAGATCGCGCTGCGTCGCGGTCGGCTTGGTGGGAACGACTTCGATCTTTCCAGGGCGGCCGCTGGAGTGGTATTCGAGAGCGTCGTCGCGTTCCGCCATAGGCGGGGATTATAGCGAGCGTTCTGGAGGGGCGGCCTTCAGGCCGCCGTTCAGCAGGCTGAAGCCTGACGATCCACTACACCGCTTTCCGTCTCCGCGGCGTGGGCTCCTCGCGGGGCGTCGGCGGCGTCGGTTCCAACTTTGGGCGGGCGGCGGGGCCGGCGACGTCGTACTTGCGGCCCGTCCATTTGTTCCAGGCGATGGCGACCGCCGGGACGATCGTCACAGTCGAATACGTCCCGGCGATGACGCCGATGAGCAGGATCAAGGCGAATTCGTGGATCACCCTTCCGCCGAACAGAATCAGCGCGATCAGCACCAGCACGACCGAGCCTGAGGTCAGGATCGTTCGCGACAGCGTCTGATTCATCGCCAGATTGAGCTGCTCCTCGAGCGTCATGCGCGTCTTCAGCTTGCGGCGGTTCTCGCGCATGCGGTCGTAGGTAACGACCGTGTCATTGATCGAGTAGCCGACGATGAGCAGGAGCGCGGCCACGATGTTCAGGGAGAACTCGCCGCGGATCATGGCCAGAAAAGCCA
>QHVS01000349.1 GCA_003223635.1 Acidobacteriota bacterium
AACCGATCTAACAAATGTCTGATTCGATGTTCAGGAGGACGTAATGGAACGCGTTGCTTGTCTTGACCCTTCACCGACAGAATGCACTTCTCCCTCATCGAGCGCTCCGATTTGGCAGGACGTGCTCGCACACGCGATGACCGGCGAATTCCTTGCCGCGATGAACTACGCCTCTCTGTCGGAGATCTGTGCCGATCCTGCAGAAATCGCTGATGCATTGGAGCATGCGCAGAACGAACGAGGGCATGCTGCTGCGTTCGCTGCCGAGGGCCGCAAGATTGGAGTGGAAGTCGCCAATAACGTCGACGCAAGACATTGGAAGCGGCTTCGCGGCACATTCCTGCAGTGCATCGCAGAGCGCGACTTTATTGGCTGCCTGATCGTCCAGGAGATCATGCTCGAGTCCTTCGCCCTCGCGAGTTATTCACGCGTCGCGAAGGTAGCGCCGGGGAGTCTGGGCAAAACTTTCGCCCGCATCGCGGCAGAGGAAGAAGAGCACCTCGCTCACGCCGTAGCCATTCTCAAAACCGAGCGAGCCCGGGACGCGCAGCGCTTCGACGATAAATTCTACCGGCTGCATCTGGACGTAATGACCACTCTCACGCAGATGCTGGCGAAGGACTGTAAGGACGGACATTGTGAAGTGTGCCACGCCAGTTGCGTCAAGCCATCGCTGTTTGAGGTCAGTTTGTCTGCAGTCCAGCTTCGAGGAGCGTCGCTGCAACAGTACCTGAAGACGCTGGACATGCTGGGGATCCCCGGCCAGGTCACGCTTACATGGGTGACTCAGTTGCCGGTGTAGCTGGGAGAAGCCGAATGATCGACCTCGATTTCGCTTTGATCGGACATCAGGACAGTTGGAGAGCCGTAGCTGATGTACTCGCTGTCCTGCGCGGGCCGGAACGCACGCCTCTGCCGGACGATGAGATCAAGGACATCTTTCCATGGATTCCGCCCAGAGCACTTTGCTATGTCGACGTCGGCTCGGTTGTCGGCGCGAAGGCGCGCGGCGCCTACATCGACTCCTTCATTCCTCCCGACGGTCTTGGAGCCGCCTGCGTGCGCGAAAACATCGCCCGCGTTCGAGCGGCGGCAGCCAACGCGATTCAAGCCGGCGCGAAGATCGTGAGTCTCGGCGGATTCAGCTCCATTCTGATCGAAGGCAACTTCGATCAGCTTCCGGAAAGACAAGGCACGGTCTTCACGACAGGCAATACGTTAACCGTCGCTTACATCGTTCAGGGCATCAAGAAGATGTGTGCGCTCGAGGGTCGGGACATCCGAAGTTCAACGCTGCTCATCGTTGGAGCAACGGGCGATGTGGGTTCCGGCTGCGCGCGTTGCCTCGCCCCTCACGTCAGGCGGGTGCTGCTCTGCGCACGCAACGTGGAGCGACTCCGGAGGCTCGCAACGGAGTTGCAGGCCGATGGCGTTCAGGTGGAGATGGCAACAGATCTGCGGCGATTCTCAGCCGACGCAGACGTCGTCATCTGCGCAGCGAGTCTGCCGTCTCCCGAGCTTCTGTTAGGCCGGGTCGCGCCCCGCGCAATCGTTTGCGATGCGGGCTACCCCAAGAACTTGTCTCCAGGAGCGGAAACGCTGGGCGCCAGGATCTTCTTCGGAGGTCTGGGACAGATCACCGGCGGATTGAGGTTCGCACCGGATTTTCATGGAATTCTGAATCGGCATCCGTTCCCCAATGTGGTCCAGGGATGCCTGCTCGAAGGCGTGGCGCTCGCCCTGGAGGGCCGCTTCGAACCTTTCTCGCAGGGAAGAGGGGCCATCACTCCCGAGCGGGTCGAAGAGATGGAGACAATTGCTGCACGTCACGGAATCTATCTAGCGCCGCTTTACAACGCCGATGGACCCGTGCAGCACGATTGCGGCGCACCTGCACTAGTTGAGCACTACATCACGAAGCCAGGCGATCGGTGGATACAAGGAGCGGCGCAATGACCGATTTTCCCATTGAGTCCGAGCGACTGGCGCCCGAGGTCGTGTCGGAGACTCGGCCGCTGTATTGGTCGGTGCGGCGTGAATTGTGGGAGAACCGTTCGATCTATCTCGCGCCGCTGGTCGTCGCCGCAGTCGCACTGTTCGCCTTCATGATCAGCACGATCGGTATGCCGGCACGCAGGCGAGCCGTGTTGATGCTCGACCCGGCGCAGCAGCTGGCCGCCATCGAGAAGCCGTACGACTTCGCGGCGATCATGCTGATCCTGACCGCGTTCATCGTCGCCGTGTTCTACTGCCTCGACGCGCTGCATGGCGAGCGCCGCGACCGCAGCATCCTGTTCTGGAAGTCGCTGCCGGTTTCGGATCGCACCACAGTGTTCTCGAAAGCGAGCATTCCGCTGGTGGTTCTGCCGCTGCTCATCTTCGCGATCACCGTCACCATGCAGTTCCTCATGCTGCTATGGAGCAGCGTTGTCCTGCTGCCGAGCGGTCTGGCCACAACGACGTGGACACGCTTCAATTGGTTTGAGCAGTGGCTGATCTTGCTCTACGGCCTGCTCACGTTTGCGCTCTGGCACGCGCCGACTTACGGCTGGCTGCTGTTCATTTCCGCCTGGGCGCGGCGGGCGGCAGTTCTCTGGGCCGTGTTACCGCTCCTCGCCGTCGGCGTCTTGGAGAAGCTTGCGTTCAACAGTACGCATGTGGCGTCCCTGATGAAGTACCGCTTCATGGGCCATGTTCCGCGCGCCTTCACCGTCAGGCCGGACGGCAGGTTCGACTCCCTGGCCCAACTCACTCCGGGAACATTTCTGAGCACGCCTGGTCTGTGGATCGGGCTGGTCGTCGCCGCGGCGTTCCTCGCTCGCCGCGGCGTTCCTCGCCGCAGCGGTTCGGCTACGCCGCTATCGGGAACCGATCTGATTCGCATAAGGAGAAACGAGTATGAGCACAGTCATGACGAAATCGATTGCAGAAGCGTCGCCGCGTTTCAAGGCCAGAATGGCCGGTGTCTTTTATTTGATCACCTTTGTGGGAGGGAGTATCGCCCTGGCCTTCGGCCGCAGGCTAGGCGTCTATTTCAACGCAGCCAACGTCCTCACGACCGTGTCCTACATCGCTGTGACGCTGCTCTTCTATGACCTTTTCAAGCCGGTGAACAAAGGGCTCTCTTTGCTCGCGGCGTTGTTCAGCCTCGCGGGACTCGTCATTGGGACTCTCAGTCTCTTTCATCTCATCTCCTCCCCTATCAACAACCTCGTATTTTTCGGACAGGTCGACCTTCCTGCCTCGAGCTCTGGGTGTGCTGATGGCGTTTGGCGGTTTGGGTTGGCTGACCTTTTTGTCACCAGCGCTCGCAAAGGTTCTATCCCCCTACAACCTGGCCCCCGGCATCCTCGGCGAAGGAGTGCTGACCCTGTGGCTTCTCGTGTTCGGCGTGAACGCTGAGCGATGGAAGGAACAGGCCAGCACGCAGTTGCATTAACCAACTTTCAACGCATCTAAAGGAGAAGAAAAGTGCAAGTCACAGTCAATGTCACACGAATAAAGCGAACGCTTCTGCGAGCTCTTCTGATCTGTCTTCTTGCGCCAGTTGCCGCCGTG
>QHVS01000350.1 GCA_003223635.1 Acidobacteriota bacterium
CTGCCCCGAAGATCGAGAAGACCAAAACCTCGAAAGCCGATCTCATCGCCTCACTCAAAGATGCTTTTGCCTACTGCGACAAAGCCTACGACGGCATGACCGACGCATCCGGTTCTGAAACGGTGAAGCTCTTCGGAGGCGACACGCGGAAACGCGACGTGTTGACCGTCAACAACATGCACAGCGTGGAACACTACGGCAACATCGTCACCTACCTGCGCCTGAAGAACATCGTTCCTCCAAGCAGCGAGCAGGGTGCAACGCCGAAGCCATAAAAGCGCCTCCCAGAAGGAAACAGCGTCATGAGCGCCCTAGTGATGTCAGAACCGATTGCAGAAGCGTCGCCGCCTTCCACAGCGAATATTGCTGGTGCCCTCTATTTGA
>QHVS01000351.1 GCA_003223635.1 Acidobacteriota bacterium
CTTAAGGGGCGCTCAGTACTTGAACCTGCTTGCCGTGGACCCGTTGCGGGTCCTGGCGCTAATGTGTCTAACACTGCGGGCCGAGGCATACAACATCAGCCTGGCATTTTTCGGATTCTCTGTCCTCCTGATTGGCTACCTCATTTTCAGGTCGACCTTCCTGCCTCGAATTCTCGGGGCGCTCATGGTGATTGCCGGCCTGGGTTGGCTGAGCGTCCTCTCACCGCCGCTCGCAAAATATCTGTGGCCCTACATCGCTGCACCGGGCCTCGTCGTCGAGGGAACGCTGACCCTATGGCTCCTGG
>QHVS01000354.1 GCA_003223635.1 Acidobacteriota bacterium
CTGCACGTAGTTCTGCTGCGGATAGACAGAGAAGCCGGAGGTTCGGATCTCCTGATCGGTCGCTCCTGCCTTCTTCAACGCCGCGATGACTGCGGCGACGCGTGTGTTGTTCTCATTCACCGCCTCCTCGACCGTAGGCGCCTGCGTCTGCACACCGACGTTGAAGCTGAATCGATCGGGCGTGAGGCTGACACGGCTGGTGCCGGTCACGCTGACCGTCTCCGGCGTTCCGCTTTCGCGCGGCGGCAGGGTCGCCGGCTGCGCTGCCAGCGACGCGGCGAACGACCCGACGGCGAGGAAGAAGAGAAATCTTTTCATACGACCTCCTGGTTTCATCGGATCATAGCGCGTCGATAGAATGCGCCGCGCTCCGATTGGAGACGCGCGCCGGCAGCGTGACGTTTCACCAGGAGCTCCTCACGAATGGCTGATCCCAATGACAAGGTGCCCGGGCAGGCATCGGGCCGTTTCTATGTCGACACGCAGTGCATCGACTGCGATCTCTGTCGTGAGACGGCGCCCGCGAATTTCATCCGCAACGATGAGGAAGGCTTCTCCTTCGTGTACAAACAGCCGGAAACGCCGGACGAAGAAACGCTCTGCAAGGATGCGATGGATAACTGCCCGGTCGAAGCGATTGGGAATGATGGCTGATTCGAATCAATGCGTTTTCTTATCCACGCTCACCTGATCGTGCCAGTCGTCGGCCAGCAGAACTTCGATCAACTCCTGCAGCTCCTCCATGTGGAAGGGCTTCGTCAGCGCGGCCGTCATGTTGTTCCCTTTGGTAATGGTCAGGATGTCGCCCTTTCCTGAGGCGACCACCACCGGCGTTTGACGCCCCTGCTGGAGATACCAGGCGATCCACTCTTCGCCGCTCATTCCGGGAAGATTGAGATCGAGCAGGATGAGGCGCGTGTCCGGATGGTTTTCCAGCAGACTCATTCCTTCGACGGCGCCCGCGGCGGAGAGAACCTCGTAGCCGCGCCTCTGGAGGTAGGTCTTATAGAGAGCGAGGACTTCTGGATCGTCTTCGATCGCCAGAATCTTGTTGTTCATCCTCGAGCGGGTCATCGTCGTCTCCAACATCGCCCCCTCCTGGCTGCCGAACTCATGCGATTTCCATGCTAACGTCGATCCCCGTGGGAGCGGCACTGTGGCTCGCCTGCGCTGTCCTGGCCGGCGGTATTGCGAGGATCATTCCGCCGGGTCGGCCTCCGCTTTTTCGGGGTGAGCTCCTGCTGGCTATCGCAGTCGGAGCGGCTCTCGGACTGGCAGCGACGGTCTTCGATTTCGGAGGGTGGAATGAGCCCGACTGGAGGGCCGCCCTCCTCATCTTATTTGGAGCGCTTGCAGCCATCGGTTCGCTGCGCGCGATGAGAGCAGCGATTCCTACCGCTGTTTGAAACCGCTCGGCAGAGCAACGTCGGCGGCGTTGGCCAGAACGATTTCTCAATTCTTCATTCTGCGTTCTGCATTCGTCGATTAGGTACATTGGTACCATGGTACGATGACCCCGTGCCGAATGACATCGAGCGCGTCCAGACCGGCGTCCGCCTGGAGAAGCGGGTCCTCAAGGTTCTCAAGGCGCTGGCCGAGGTTCACGATATGACTCTCGGCGACCTGCTCGAGGGGATCGTTCTTCATGCCTTTGAGGGGAAGCCTCCCTTCAGCCGCGAGTCGATCCGCAAGATCGCCGAGTTGAAGAAGATCTACGGCCTCGACCTCAACGCCTCCCACTCGCACAAACTGAGAGAGGCCGCTCCGCGGCGCGGGCGATGACCGATCACGAGCTTCTGCGGGGCTTCGAGGACTGCTCGCTATCGGAGAATGACTTCCACCATCCCCAGCACGTCCGAGTGGCCTGGCTCTACCTTGGTCGGAGTTCTCTGCTCGACGCGCTCCGGCGCTTCACTGCCAATCTCAGACGCTTTGCCGCCTCGAAGGGGAGACCGGATCGCTATTACGAGACCATCACCTGGGCCTATGTGATCCTGACCCATCAGCGGATGCAGCAGCAGCCGTCAGGCGATTGGGAAGATTTCGCCAGCCGCAACGCCGACCTGCTGACCTGGCGCCCGTCGCTGCTCGACCACTACTATCGTCCCGAGACCCTGAGCTCCCCCCTGGCCCGATCCGTCTTCCTCCTCCCCGACAACGTCTACGAAGCACTTCGTTGACGATACGAAAAACTTCGTATACATTGCCGCGTAGAAAGAGGGAGGACGACGATGGTTGAGCACCACCCGCCCCGACCCACCGACGCCGAGCTCGCCATTCTCCGGGCCGCGGCGCCAGTACCGTCCGAGACGTCTACGACCAATTGAATCGGAATGCACCGACCGGCTACACAACCGTATTGAAGCTGTTACAGATCATGACCGAGAAGGGGCTGGTCGTCCGCGACGAAACGCAGCGGGCGCATATTTACGAGGCCCGTTACAGCGAACAGAAAACGCAGCGCCAGCTTCTCCTCGATCTGGCCGACCGGGCGTTCGGCGGATCGGCGGCCAAGCTGGTCCTGCAGGCACTCTCAGGACGGAAGACCAGCGCGGAAGAGCTGAGCGCGATTCGCGACCTCCTCGATCGCCTGGAAGGAGGAGCGAAATGAGCTCGATCCCTGCAATCCTCGGCAGCCCTCTGGCCCAGGCCATCG
>QHVS01000117.1 GCA_003223635.1 Acidobacteriota bacterium
GCCGAGTTGGAAGGCGACGCTTTTTTCCCTGAATTCGACGACGTGACCGAGTGGAACCTGGTCGACGTCGAGCATCATGAGGCGGACGCGAAGAACGACTACCCGTACTCGTTTCTCACGTACGAGCGCGCCGGAAAGCTGGCTTAGCCCCCGGCGCTACGCGGGGCGAGGGCTCTCGAGATCCTTCTCCCCGCGTGCGGGGAGAAGGTGCCGCGGAGCGGCGGATGAGGGGCAAGCCTTGACCACCACCGCGTGTGAGATCCTTCGCCGTCGTTAATGTATCTCCGCCTGCTCCGGCACAACCGCGATTTCCGGCTGCTCTACGCCGGCACGCTCATTTCCCTCGGCGGCGACTGGTTTCTCACCGTCGCTTTGCTCGATCTCGTCCTCCAGCTCACCGGTTCGGCAACGCTGGCCTCGCTGATGTTGCTTTGTCAGTCGCTCCCCATCTTCATCTTCACTCCGATCGCCGGGCACGCCGTCGACCGGCTCGACCGCCGCAAACTGATGATCGTCGTCGACGTGATGCGGGCGGGGGCCTGTCTGCTGCCTTTGCTGACGCGGAGTCCAGCGTTCCTGCCGTTGGCCTACCTGGGCGTGATCTTCATCGCCATCGGCTCGGCATACTTCGAACCGGCGGCGCAAGCGGCGCTGCCGAATCTCGTGTCCGAGGAGGAACTTGGGCCGGCGAACGTATTGATGGGATCGACCTGGGGAACCATGCTCGCCGTCGGCGCGGCGCTGGGCGGCGCGGTGACCACGCGCTTCGGCCGCGATGTTTCATTCGTGGTCGACGCGGCGAGTTTCCTGGTGTCGGCGATCCTCCTTTGGCTCATGCGCTCTCCCTTCGCAGAGAAGCGCGAGGAGCATGAGCAGCCGCCGTTGCTGGAATCGATTCGCGAAACGCTCCGCTACGCGCGAGCTAATCCGCGCGTGCTGGCTCTGCTCACTTCCAAGGGTGGTTATGGAATGGGCGCCGGCGTCATCGCCATGTTGAGCGTCTTTGGCAAGGAAGTGTTTCGAGCCGGCGCGTTCGGCATCGGACTCCTCTTCGCCGCGCGCGGCCTCGGCGCGCTCCTCGGACCCTTCGTCATTCGGGCTGTGGCCCCGCGCGACGAGACGCAGTACCGCCTCATTACAGTTTCCGTGCTCCTGTTCGGAGCGGGCTACATCGCCCTCGGCCTGTCGCACAGTCTGGCCGTCGGCGCCACCGCCATTTTCTTCGCCCACCTCGGCGGCGGTGCGCAGTGGTTGACCTCGACCTACGGCCTGCAACGGGAAGTGCCTGACTGGATCCGCGGCCGCGTCTTCGCCGCCGACTGGGGATTCGTGACCCTCACCATGAGCATCTCCAGCATGGCCACCGGAGTTCTCTCCGACCGTTTCGGACCGACCGCGGCGACCGTCGGAACGGCATCCGTTTGCGTTGCCTGGGCTCTCTTCTGGGGTGCGTGGACGTGGCGGCTGTGGCGATGATCAGCCCGCAACGAGCAACGCTTCGCTCTTTCGGCGCTTCACTGCCATCAGCCAGGGCACGAGGGTCTTCGGAATGATCAGAAGGAAGTACACCAGACCGCCGAAACCGGGAAACCAGCGGGCCACGAGCATGGAGAGGATGCCGAACGAGCCGGTGATGAAGTTGTCATAGATGCTCTCCCGTGTGTCGATCTCCTCCACGGCGTTGAGCTGGAGCTGGCCGCGCTTCCGATACGCGTGCATGTACATCGCCGCGATGCTCCAGTACACCGCCACGAATCCGATCCCATAGATGACAAACAGCGTGGGCAGAACGCTGACCGGGATATCGACATGCTCGCCGCTGACGCCGGCCACGAACAGAGTGAACATGAACTTGAGCGGATACACGTAGAAGAGGATGACGAATAGAAGGATCGCGTTCAGAACGATGGTTGTGTTGTCCTCCAGGGCGTAGCGTTTGAAGAACGTGTAGTGCTCGTGCCAGAAATCGATGAAGAGGAAGAAGCAGATGGCAAACGGCACGAAGCCGTGGACCATCTCGAAGAGTTGCTGGTGGCTCTTCGGCGCCTCTAACGACACCACGAGAAGCGACATGGCAAAGCCGAAGATGACGTCGCTGAACGCTTCCAGTCGCGACACTTCGTGCGAGCGTTTCCGGAACTCGATCCTGTGCGCCATGAGCGATTTTAAACGTGTTAATCTCCCGCCCTCATGATCGTCCGCTCGTACCAGGGAAAAGAGCCGCGTCTCGGCCGGCGGGTGTTCGTCGCCGACAACGCGGCGATCATCGGCGACGTGGCCATCGGCGACGACTGCTCGATCTGGTACTCGGCCACGGTGCGTGGCGATGTACATCGCATTCGCATCGGAGCCAGGACAAACATTCAGGACAATTGCACGCTGCACGTGACGCATGAGACATGGCCGATCGAGATCGCCGAAGAAGTCACGATAGGACACGGCGTGGTGGCCCACGGCTGTACGATCGAACGGCGGGCGCTGATCGGAATGGGCTCGCGCGTACTCGACGGTGCGGTGATCGGCGAACTGGCCCTGGTTGGCGCCGGCGCGCTGGTGCCGGAGGGCATGCATGTTCCGCCGCGCTCGTTGGTGATCGGTGTTCCCGCTCGTGTGAGGCGTGAGCTGACAGCCGAGGAGATCGTCCAGCTCGAACAGTCGTGGAAGAACTACGTCGACTACAAAGACCGGTATCTGGCGGCGTCGTGAACCGCACGTTCGCAGGAACGCTCCGGAAAGATCATGTTGGGCAATCGGTCACCCTGGCCGGCTGGGTGCAGAAGCAGCGGGACTTCGGCGATCTGGTGTTCATTGATCTGCGCGACCGCAGCGGAGTCTGTCAGATCGTCGTCGATCGGAAGCGCGGCGCGGACGATCGGTTGCTGTCTACAGCGAAAGAGCTTCGTTCCGAATATGTGGTGCGCATCGCGGGGGAAGTGATCGAGCGCGCCGCCGACGCACGCAATCCGAAGATTCCGACCGGAGACGTCGAGCTGCTGGCTCGGCAAATTGAGCTGTACAACGCCGCGGACACGCCGCCCTTCGCCATCGAGGACGAAGTCACCGCGGCCGAAGAGCTGCGCCTGAAGTACCGATATCTCGATCTGCGCCGCCCCCCACTGGCGCAAAACCTGATGCTGCGCGACCGGATCGCTTTTGGCGTTCGCGACTACATGCACCGGCAAGGTTTCGTGGAGATCGAGACGCCGATGCTGACGAAATCGACGCCGGAGGGGGCGCGCGACTATCTCGTCCCCAGCCGCGTGCACAAAGGGACGTTTTACGCCCTGCCGCAATCGCCGCAGATCTTCAAGCAACTGTTGATGGTCTCCGGCTTCGAGCGCTATTACCAGATCGTGCGCTGCTTTCGCGACGAAGATCTGCGCGCCGACCGGCAGCCGGAATTCACGCAGATCGATATCGAGGCCTCATTCATCGACGAGGAATTCGTCTACTCCCTCATCGAGGGAATGTTCGCTCAGATTTTTCCGCTGGCGGGCATTCCAGTGACCACGCCGATTCCGCGCATGACGTGGCAGGCGGCGATGGATCGCTACGGCATCGATCGGCCCGATACTCGATTCGGCATGGAGCTGATCGACATCACGCGCGTGTCGCAAGCCATCGAATTCCCCGCCTTTCGCACGGCGCAGAGCGTCCGCGGCATCGTTGTCCCCGGAGGCGCCGCGCTCTCGCGCAAGCGGATCGACGAGATCACGGAAGAGGCGAAGAAGCTCGGCGCCAGTGGCCTGGTGTGGATGAAGTTCGATGCGCAACGCGGCTCGTCGATCAAGAAGTTCCTCAACGATGCGTCGTTTGATTCATTGCGGCAGGCTCTCCGCGGTGGCGAGAGCGATATGGCGCTGATCGTCGCCGGCAAGCAGACGACCGTCTGGGACGTGCTCGGCCAACTGCGTGTCCGCATCGCCCGGGAGCTGAAGCTGATCCCTGCCGATCGTTGGAACTTTCTCTGGGTGGTCGACTTTCCTCTTTTCGAATGGGACGAGCAATCGCAGCGCTACTTCGCCCGGCATCACCCGTTCACTTCCCCGGCGCCGGGATCCGCCGATCGTCTGGAGAGCGATCCCGGCAGCGTGCTGGCCCGAGCTTACGATGTCGTGTTGAACGGCACTGAGCTGGGCGGCGGCTCGATCCGCATCAACCGCTCCGACGTACAGTCGCGCATGTTCCGGGCCCTCGGCATCGGAGAGGAGGAAGCGCGCGAGCGGTTCGGATTTCTTCTGGAGGCATTCCGCTATGGCGCACCGCCGCACGGCGGAATCGCCCTCGGCTTCGATCGCATCATCATGCTCATGGCCCGCGCCGACTCGCTGCGCGATGTGATCGCGTTTCCCAAGACCGCTCGCGCTCAGGGAGGAAGCGCGCGAGCGGTTCGGATTTCTTCTGGAGGCATTCCGCTATGGCGCACCGCCGCACGGCGGAATCGCCCTCGGCTTCGACCGCATCATCATGCTCATGGCCCGCGCCGACTCGCTGCGGGATGTGATCGCGTTTCCCAAGACCGCGCGCGCTCAGGATCTGATGACCGACGCGCCGTCGCATGTCGACACCAGGCAGTTGGACGAGCTGGGCATTGCCCTGAAACGATGAAACCGTTCATCGTCATCAAACAGGCCAGCGCGTCCTATCCCGTGTTCGTCGGCCGCGGCCTCCTCGATCGCGTCGGCTCGCTGGTGGGCGCGCACGGAAGGGCCTTCGTCATCACCACGGACACGCTGCGATCGCGATTCGGTGATCGCGTCGCCGCTTCGTTCAAACCGTCCGCCGAGGTCATCACGATGCCGGAAGGGGAGGCGCACAAAACGCTGGAGACGGCGAACGGAATCGTCACGCAGTTGCTGGAGCGCGGAGCGAAGCGCGACGCGCTGGCGGTGGTCGTGGGCGGGGGGATGGTCGGCGACACGGCCGGATTCGCCGCGTCGATCTTCCTGCGCGGAGTCGATCTGGTGCACGTTCCGACCACGCTCCTGGCCCAGGTCGACAGTTCCATCGGCGGCAAGCTGGCCGTGAATCATCCGAAGGGAAAGAACCTCATCGGCAGCTTCTTTCCGCCGCGGGCGGTGATCTCCGATACCGCGCTCCTCGGCTCACTTCCTCCGCGCGAGCTTCTCAGCGGGATTTACGAAGCGCTCAAGGGCGGCGTGATCGGCGATCGATCGCTCTTCACATTGCTCGAACGGCGTGGGGAGATCGATCTCGATGCGGCGGTGCGCAAGGCGGTCCGGGTGAAGGCAAAGATCGTCTCGGCTGACGAGAAGGAAGCAGATCTGCGCCGTCTTCTCAATTACGGCCACACGATCGGTCACGGGATCGAGTCCGCGCTTCGCTACGAACGCCTGACGCACGGCGAGGCCGTGGCCTGGGGGATGATCGCCGCAAACGCGATCGCTGTCCGGCGCGGGATCCTTCCGGCCGCAGTGCAGCGGAGGATTGACGCTGCGATTCTCGATTGGCGTCCCTCGCCTCTGCCGTCGCTCGATCCGCAGGACGTGATTGCCGCAACGGAGCACGATAAGAAGAATACGGGGACGAAGCGGGTGATGATCTTTCCACGGGCCGTCGGAACCTGTGAAGTGGTCTCTGACGTGAAGGAGAGCGAGATCCGTTACGGGCTGGCGGCGATCGGCATCTCCTAGGACACGGTCATCCGCTGCGCAGTGATGTTGCCCGTGTCGCCGAAACGTTTGACCGGAAGCTTGAGGACCATGCTCGTGCCGATCCCTTCGATCGAAGCGACGCTCACTTCGCCGCCGTGCGCTTCCACCACCTGCTTCACGATGTAGAGGCCGAGACCGGTGCCGCCGCCGCCGCGGAGAGATTTCGTTCCGCTCTGCTTGTACTTCTGCCAGATCTGCTGTAGCTCGCTGGATTTGATTCCCGCGCCGCTGTCGGTGACGGTGATGACGATCGATTCCGGCACGTCGCCATTGCGCACGATCTGCGCGCCGACGGAGATCAGCCCCTTCTTCGGAGTGAACTTGAGCGAGTTGGAGACGAGGTTGATCACTGCCTGGGTCAACTTCTCCACGCTGCCGATCACCTGCGGCACGTCGCGACCGTGCGCGCTGAGGAGGAAAACCTCGTCGCGCGACGCCACCTGCTGGAGGCTGCGTACGGCGCGCTTGAGGATGCCGGCGACGCGCACCGGCTCTTTTTCCACCACGAAGTTGCCCGACTCGATCTTGGAGAAGTCGAGCAGTTCGTTGATCAGGCTCATCATTCGCTCGGACTCGCGCTGGGCTTCCTGCAGGAGGTCGGCATACATCGAATCGAGCTTGGTTCCTTCCTGGGCAAGCACGAATTCCAGAGTTCCCTGAATGCCGGAGAGCGGTCCACGCAAATCATGGACGATCATCGACGTGGAGTCCGACTTGGCCTGCTCCATCTCGCGCTGCTGTGTGACATCTTCGAACCACAGGGCGACGGCGGGCGATCCATACTCGTCGTTGTTCATGATCTTTTCCACCCGGAACGTCCGCCCTTCGATCTCCACTTCGATCGTGCGATGCTCCTCCGGGTCGACGAAGAAGTCCTGCAACCAACCGCGCTCGCCGCCGACGGCGCGGGCCGCTTCCTTCAACCAGTCTTTGGCATCGGCGCCGAAGGTCGCGTCGAATGCGTCATTGCGCCATTCCACCGTGCCGCGATCGGTGATGATCGCGATCGGCGTCGTCAACTTTTCTGCGATGTTGAATTTGCTCATTGTCAGGGCACCGTAATCGCCCGCTCATGCTGCAGCTTGGCGAGATTGAAAAGCGTCGTGAACGGATCGAACGGGCTGAGAATGAGCAGCTTCTGCAGGGCTAGCCGGCCGTCGATCAGAGAAATCAGGTAGCCCTCCTGGGCGCTGAGGTTGAAGCGATCGAAGTTCGTGAGGAACTCGGCGGTCAGCTTCGGCACGGCCAGCAGGCCGCGGGGATGAGCGAGCAGATCGCGGACGATCGTGTTGCGGACGATTTCCGTGTAGCCGCGCAGCGAAAGGTCATTCGGATACGCGGCCCGAGCCTCCATGAGTTTCTGATAGGTGTGCCAGGGCCCGTATTGGCGGATTGAATCCGAAACGAGGCGGCTCCAGTCCGGCGCCGGCGCCGATTTCGGGGTGGGAACTGAGGACATGGATCTGTATTGTATCCTGACGATCGTGTCGCAGACCGTCACCGCAACGCCAGCACCGACGCCCCGGCGCTCCCGGCTTCTCATCCTCTTCGTCGCCTTCGCCCTCGGTGTTCCGGCTGGCTTTATTTCGGCACATGCGGTGCGGGTTCCCGTGGTGAAGAGGCTGGAAGACTATCAGCCCGCCATCATCACTCGGGTCTACGACCGGGACGGCGTTCCCTTCGCCGAATACGCGATTCAAAAGCGGATCGTAGTGGCCAAGCGGGACATGGCGCCCATGCTGGTCAATGCAATCGTGGCCACCGAAGACGCCGACTTCTATGAACACGGAGGATTCAATCCCAAGGCCATTCTTCGCGCCGGACTGAAGGACCTCATCGCCCGGAAGAAGGTAGAGGGCGCTTCCACGCTGACGCAGCAGCTCACCAAGCAGGTTTTTCTCACGCCGCAGAAAAGCTGGCGCCGGAAGATCAACGAAATCTTCCTGGCCGTCGACATCGAGAAGAACTTCACCAAGGACCAGATCTTCGAGCTCTACGCGAATCAGGTCTACCTTGGCCACGGCGCGTACGGAGTAGAAGCAGCCTCACGACTTTACTTCGGCAAACACGCGAAGGACCTGACCACCCCGGAGGCGGCGACGATCGCCGGCCTGATCCGCCGGCCGATGGCTTACAGTCCGATCCTCAATCCTGACTCAGCGCTCCACCGTCGCAATCACGTGCTTCGCCGCTTGCTGGATGAGAAGTACATCAACCGTCAGCAGTACGAGCAGGCTTTGAGTGCGCCGATCGTCTTGGGCACCTACAAGGAAGAGTCACCGAAAATAGGGGCCTACTTCTCGGAAGAGATACGCCAGTACATTGAGAAGAGCGAGAAGTTCGGCGTGGAAAACCTCTATCAGCGGGGCCTGAAGGTGTACACCACCCTCGATCTCCGGATGCAGCAGGCGGCGGAGACGGTGCTGCAGCGCTGGCTGCGGGCGTGGGATCGTCGCCGCGGCTTCCGTCGCCCGACCCGGAACATCGCTGCCGAGGGTTTGGATCCGGAAAACTACAAGGACCAGAGCTGGAGCGCCGATCCCTACGTGACCGACAAGCTCTACGCGGCGGTGGTGATGGTCGTCAATGGCAAGGGCCTGGTCGTGCGGGTGAATCGGGATCAGCTGGCATTGCCGCCCAGCTCCTTCAAGTGGACGCAGCACGACACCATGCAGGGGATTCTCAAGCGCGGCGACATCGTCTACGTTCGTCTGCGCGAAGATTCGAAGACGCACGTCCGTGAGTGGGTGCTGGACCAGTTGCCACAGGTGCAGGGAGCGGTGGTCATTCTCGACGTGAAGAGCGGCGAGGTGCGGGCCCTGGTCGGCGGATACGACTTCGAGACCTCGAAGTTCAATCGGGCCATTCAATCGCGCCGGCAGACGGGGTCGTCGTTCAAGCCGCTCGTCTATGGCGCCGCATTCGAGAAGGGCTTGACGCCGGCAGACACGCTCTTCGATGCGCCGATCGCCATCCCATTGGGGCCGAATCAGTCCTACACGCCGAAGAACTATTACGGCAAGTACACCGGCATCGTCACCATTCAGCGGGCGCTCGAACTGTCGGTCAACGTCCCGGCGGTGAAGACCTGGATGATGGTGGGCGCGGATCGCGTGGTCGATTTCGCCAAACGCTGCGGCATCACGTCGCCCATCCCACGCTGGCCCGCGACGGCCCTCGGCGCCGCCGGCATCTCGCCGATGGAGATGACCGCGGCGTACAACGTCTTCGCCAATCAGGGCGTCTATGTGAAACCGCGCCTGGTGCGGAAGATCGTCGATCAGACTGACCGCGTTCTGGAGGAGCAGGTGCCGGAGCTGTCAGAGGCAACGCAGCCGCAGGTGGCCTACGAGCTGGCGTATATGCTGCGCGGCGTCGTTCAGCGCGGGACGGCATACGAGGCGCACATTCTGCCGCCGCCGATTGCCGGAAAGACCGGGACCACCAACGCCTACACCGATGCGTGGTTCATCGGCTTCTGTCCTGAATACTCGATGAGCGTATGGGTCGGTTATGACGATCCGGGGCGCTCACTGGGTCCCGGGGCGACGGGAGCGGAGGTCGCGCTGCCGATCTGGATCGACATCATGAAACAGATCGATGCGATGAAGCTGCGCACGCCGCGACCCGATTTCGACATGCCACCGGGCGTAGTAATCGTGCCGATGGATCTGAAGACCGGAAGGCGCGGCGTAGGACCTTGCACCCGGGTGGTGATGGAAGCGTTCGTCGTCGGTCAGGAGCCGGACAAAGACTGCAGCGGCGACAACATCATGGTCAGCAAGCTGCCGTACTACCTGCAGCGGCCGTTCTACCAGCCGAAGGAATTCGAGCCGACAGAGGCTGCCATCGACACCTCCGCGCAGTCGGGCGAGAGCGCCGAGTCGCCGACGCCGGAGGTCACGGACGAAATTGTTCCAAAGCCGCCGGCGTCACCCGCCACGCCGCCCGCGACATCAACATGACGTCATCCCGAGCGTAGCGAGGGATCTCTTCGGCAGTAGCCGGAGATCCTTCGCCGTCTGCGCGGCTCAGGATGACGAGCTGAGGCTCGTCACTTCCACTCGCTATCGGGCGCCTGGACGAAGCGATTCAACACCCAGTGGTGCTCGCCACCGCCAAACTCCGCACTGAGGCCGTGATCTTCCGGGTGAGGCAAGAGCGCCTTGCCGATCGCGTTCGGATCCCAGCGCCAACGGACAAGGGCGAGGTACTTTCCATCGCCGGCGTCGTCCACTCTCTCAATGGAGACAAATTTTCGCTGGCCGACCGGAACGCTCCACGCTTCGGGCGAGTCGACCGCGCCGTTGACGTTCACGATCGCGTCGCGCGTCGGCGTGATGGTTCCGTCTGCGTTCCGCTCAACGTAATGGAGGCGGAGCAACTCGGCGAGGATAGGCGATTGCCGTTCGTCGGTCGGCGTTTTGGGGCAGGGCATGAGCTTCGGCTCGGCGAACTGCGGCGCGATCTCGATGAGGTACTGGATGCGCGCGGCGTCGAGTCCCGGCGGATATTGCACGACAGCCTGACGGCGTGGCGCAGGAACATCGGAATTGATGATCAGGCCGGTGACTTTTTCCGGCGACGTGGCCGTGGCCGTCGCTGCGACGGGGCGGGCGTTTCCGCCGCCGAAAAAGCGTCCACACGTGCGGGGAT